>DASQKJ010000026.1:0-52692 GCA_035630595.1 Methyloceanibacter sp. | reverse complement strand
CGGCCGACGTGTTGACCGGCTTTCTCAGCGAGCGCGGCGAGGCGCAAGGAAGGCCGGCGGGGGTTGCCATCGACCGCAAGGGCGCGCTGCTGGTCGCCGACGATGTGGGAAATGTCGTGTGGCGTGTAACACCCGCTGGCGCCGCTCCCTAGGCCGTCGGGTTGCGTGCCCCAGCGGTGTGCAAGGGACCTTGGCTCGGGCGCACCCTAAGGGCACGCCCGAATGACCGAAAGCTCAGGCTGGTGATTCCGCCCCCGGCCCTCGTGCTCGGCTTCTTTTTGGGAGCCTTCCTGGCCTGGGCCGACTGGCCCACCGGGCGGGAGGAGGAGATCGGCGAATTCCTGTTCAGCCTATGCTTCGCTGCTGGTGCCACTTTGGCTGCTGCAGCAGCGCTATGTGCCCGGCACGGAATTTCCGGCGCTCGCCCGGCCGGTGCCAATCCAAAGCGGGCGGTGCAAGCCCGTCACGGCTGGCTGGGCAACTCGACTTTCATCTCGGCGCATTTCTTGGTGGTGAACTCGTTGACCATGCGCACGACCTCCGGGCCGAGCACGTTGGCCGAGTTGTCGAGCGCGGTGCCGGCATAGATCAACGGGTAGACCAGCATCGGCGCCGAGGCCTCGCCCCAATTGACGCTGGCCGCGACGGCCTTGCCGTTCTCGAACGTCGCGCGCGGCGTGAGCGTTAGCTCGACCACATAAGGTTCGCCGGCGCCCTTCTGCGCCAGGGTGCAGCGTACCTTCTGCGCCGGCATAGCGATCTCGTAGCGGTCCTCGCTCATGGCGAGAGCGAGCGGTTTGCGCTTCACTTCGAGCTTCGACTGGCAGACCGCCTTGCCCCAAGGCCAACTGATCCGGCCGCCCAGCATCTTGACGATGTCCTCCTCGCGCCAGGTCTTGACGATGTCGCAAGCGACGTCGTCGCCCTCGGTATCGCGCGTGGCGATGATGTCGCAAAGCTTCTTCTTGCACGCCTTTCGTGCTTCCTTCTCGGCGGCCTCCTCCGGCGTCAGCACGCGCTTTTGTTCGGTTTGCCCATTGGAGGGCGACGCTGATTCACTTGGTCTTGCTTGAGGCTCGCCTTCCTCGGCCGCGACCGAGCTGACACCGAGCAGGCCGATTGCGGCTATGAGCAGGCACCACATTTCATTTCCTCGTTTGCTAACCGGCGCGGTCGAGCGCCGTGATGATCGCCTCGCCCATCTCGCGCGTGCCGACGGTGCGGCAACCCTCCTGCTTGATGTCGGAGGTGCGCAGGCCCTGGTCGAGCACTTGCGCGATCGCCGCTTCCACCCGGTCGGCGGCCTCGCCGAGGAACAAGGAATAGCGCAGGCACATGGCGAGGCTGGCAATGGTGGCTATTGGGTTGGCGGCGCCCTGGCCGGCGATGTCCGGGGCCGAGCCGTGCACCGGTTCGTAGAGCGCGCGGCGATGACCGCGCTCATCCACCACGCCGAGCGAGGCAGAGGGCAGCATGCCGAGCGAGCCGGTGAGCATGGCTGCTTCGTCGGACAGCATATCGCCGAACAGATTGTCGGTTACGATCACGTCGAATTGCTTGGGCGCGCGGACGAGCTGCATGGCGCAATTGTCAGCGAGGATGTGGTGCAAGGCCACGTCGCCATAGCGCTCCTTGTGGACCTTTGTCACCACCTCGTTCCACAATACGCCGGTCTTCATCACGTTGCGCTTCTCGGCGGAATGCACCAGCCGCTTCCGCTCGCGCGCCAGGTCGAAGGCGACGGCGGCGATCCGCTCGATCTCGTAGCTGTCATAGACTTGGGTGTCGACGGCGCGCTTTTGGCCGTTGCCGAGATCGGTGATGGTCTTGGGCTCGCCGAAATAGACGCCGCCGGTCAGCTCGCGCACGATCATGATGTCGAGCCCGTCGACCTTTTCGCGCTTGAGCGAGGAGGCGTCGGCGAGCGCTGGATAGCAGATGGCGGGCCGCAGATTGGCGAACAGCTCGAGATCCTTGCGCAACCGGAGCAGGCCGGCCTCGGGGCGCTGATCGTAAGCCACGCCATCCCATTTCGGCCCGCCCACCGCCCCAAGCATGACAGCGTCGGCGGCAAGCGCCCGCTCCATGGTGGCGTCGGAAATGGCCTGGCCGTGCACATCGTAGGCGCAGCCGCCGACCAGATCGGTCTCGGTCTCGATCGAGGCTAGGCCTTGGGCGTTGACCCAGGCAACGACACGTTCGGCCTCGGCCATCACCTCGGGCCCAATCCCGTCGCCGGGCAGCAAAAGCAGCTTAAAGCTTGTCATGGCAGCCGGCGTTCCTATGCTAAATCCCCGCGGCTTTTGCTAAAGGGAGTAGGAAATGCTGACAAGAGCGCTGTTTGCCATAGCCTTGATTTGCGGGTCGGTGGGCCCGGTTTCGGCGGAAGCACCCAAGGTGCTTGCACTCGGCCTTGCCGACCATGAGGTCACGCAAGAGGAGGCCGCCAAGGGCGAACCGCTCGCGCCGCCGCGCTTCAATTCGCCGGGCGTCGCCTATGCCTTGGTGGAAGGTCTCAAGCAAGGCGATTTGGTCGAGATCGCCCTGGTCAAGGGCGACAAGCACTTGCTGCACAATGCCGAGACGCTTGCGGAAGATCAGCCGCGATTCTTGCTGCAAGCGGGAAAGCGCGGGGTGCCGGCCGGCGGCTGGCCCGAGGGCGAATATCACGCCGCACTCAAAGTCACGCGGGACGGCAAGGTGCTGATCGAGCAGACCAGTAAGGCAACGGCGTTCGAATAGGCCACTTGCATTCCGTCCAAGGACCATCCATATACCATCCACCTGGATGGAGGGCGGAATGTCAGTTGAGATTCATCGCCTGCGCGAGAAAGCGGGCGACTCCGAAAAGATCACGATCAACCTCGGCTACGTGGACCTAGGTCACATCGATCTGCTGGTGCAGGAAGGATTTTATTCCAACCGAACCGACTTCATTCGCACGGCTATCCGCAACCAGCTGTCGACCCACCGCGAGGAGGTCAGACAATCCATCGTGCGGCATACGCTCGAGCTTGGTCTCAGGCATTACACGCGCGCGAATCTGGAGGCCGTGCAGGCGGCGGGCGAAAAGCTTCACATCAAGGTCCTCGGGCTGGCGAGCTTCGCCCCGGATGTGACGCCCGAACTCGCCTTGGCGACGATTGAATCGATCACCGTGCTCGGCGCGCTACACGCCAGCAAAGAGATCAAGGCCGCGCTCGCCGATCGCATCACCTGAGGGCGCGAAACCCCTCAAAACCTCAAGGCACCAAGACATGAGCATGGAATTTGCAGACGGCATGCGCGCGGCAATGAGGCTGATCCGGACGCAAAAGCTGATGGAGGCCACGCGCGTCATCCAAAGCGTTCTGGCCGGCGAAGAGCGTGCCGCGACTCCGAACGGACCAGGGCCGCGAGCGATCGAAGGCCATATCATCGATCTCACCGCCGAGGTCGTAGAACCTGGAGCGGAGGAGCTCGCAGAGCCTGAAGTCATGCCGGCCCTTGAGGGCGAGGCGACGAGTCCATCAGGCTTAGCTCTGCCACCGAGAATTGTGGATTGGGCGCGGCGTATCGGCGAGATGGTCCAGGCGCCCGGCGACACCGGGCTCTCGGGCTTCGGAGTCGAGGCGCTTGCCCGTGCCAGACCGAGCAAGATCGTCGACGTTCCGGATGGCGCTCAGTTCCTGAGCCGATCCTTTAGCTGCGCGGCCGGGAGCCGAAACTACAAGCTCTATATCCCGTCTCGCCGGCAGGAGAGTGGATGCGCGCTGGTGGTGATGCTGCACGGAGGCACGCAGGATGGAGATGACTTCGCGGCAGGGACCCGCATGAACGATCTTGCCGAGGAGCATGGATTTATCGTCGCTTACCCCAACCAGTCCAAAGCCGCGAACGCCTCCTTGTGCTGGAACTGGTTCACGCCCGAGCATCAAGAGCGCGGTGCCGGCGAGCCGTCCATCATCGCCGGTATCACCAGAGAAATCGTGGCCAGCTATGATGTCGATCCAGACCGCGTGTTCATCGCGGGGCTATCCGCGGGCGGCGCAATGGCCGCCGTGATGGCGGCCACCTATCCGGAGATGTACGCCGCGCTCGGCGTCCATTCCGGCCTGCCATACCGGTCCGCGGCCGACCTTCCTTCAGCATTTGCGGCGATGCGCGGCAATGCCCGATCGCCACGACGCCGGTCACGGAAATTGCGCGGGGCGGCGGCTGACTCTCCTCGCCTGCGCACCATTGTGTTCCATGGCGACGCGGACAAGATCGTTCATGCGTCGAACGCGGCGGGAATCGTCGCAGAATCCAAGGCCGGTGAGAGCATCGAACACGCCCAGGACCGCTCATCCGCGGGTCGGCCATATACCCGCACGGTCATTCGCGACCAAAGCGGGATGGCTGTGGTCGAGCAGTGGCTCCTTCACGGCAGCGGTCATGCCTGGTCCGGTGGCAGCCCCGACGGTTCCTACACCGATCCGCACGGTCCCGATGCATCCTGCGAAATGCTGCGGTTTTTCTTGGAGACAGGCGGAGACCGCCGCCCCTGATCAAGCGTCAGGCCCAGGGGCGGGCGGCGCGGGCTTCGTGCTCGAAGGCAGCGATCGCTTCGGCCTTCTCCAGCGTGAGCCCGATATCGTCCAGTCCTTCCATCAGGCAGCGCTTGCGGAAGGGATCGATATCGAAATGAATCTTGCCACCGTCCGGTCCCCTGATCTCTTGCGCCGGCAGATCGACGTGCAGCACCGCGTTGGCGCCGCGCGAGGCGTCGTCGATCAGCTTGTCGATCTCGGTCTGCGGCAGGGTGATGGGCAGGATGCCGTTCTTGAAGCAATTATTGTAGAAGATGTCGGCGAAGCTCGGCGCGATGATGCAGACGATGCCGAAATCGAGCAGTGCCCAGGGCGCATGCTCGCGGGAGGATCCGCAGCCGAAATTCTCGCCGGTGATGAGGATCTTCGCTTCGGTATATGGCGGCTTGTGCAGCACGAAATCGTGGAGCGGGTTGCCCTGCTCGTCGTAGCGCAACTCGGCAAACAATCCTTTGCCGAGCCCCGTGCGCTTGATGGTCTTGAGGTACTGCTTGGGGATGATCATGTCGGTATCGACATTGATCATCGGCAAATAGGCGGCGATCCCGGTCAGCGTGGTGAATTTCTGCATGTCGTCCTCGTTGGGCAACAGGTTATGTAGCCTCAACTTGCCGCTCTTTCCAGCCGGAGGATGCTTGGCGCCGGATAACTCCGCTTTTCAGGGGCCGACGCGCGGATTATGGTCCCATTCCGATACGCAGGAGAGGTGAGGCGCCATGCCGGGAACGGTTATCTATGAAGCGCATCCGGCGATGTTCCGGGCGCGGCCGATTCTCTTCAGCCTTTCGGTCCTGCTGATCCTGGCGTTCGGCATCGGCATTCTGATCCTGCTGTACTGGTATATCCTGACCCGCGCGACGCGGCTCACGGTCACCGACCATGACATCACCTATGAGCGCGGCATTCTGAGCAAGGACCGGACCTCGGTCGCGCTCAGACAGGTCCGCTCGGTGCGTGTCAGCCAGGGCTTCATCAACCGGATCTTCGAGGTCGGGACGATCGAGATCTCCAGCACCGGGGATAAGCCGGAGTTCACGGTGAAGGACATGCCGGACCCGCACGCGATCCGCGACGCGATCAGGGGCGCGCAGAGGCTCGACGCCCGCGGCGGTCCCGAAGCCGCGCCGGCGGCCGACTAGCCGATGCCAACTGCCGGCGACCGACGCGATCGTCAAGAAGCAACCAGGCTGCTGGTTGCCGGGGCGGCGGCGATCCTGCTGCTGATCATCGTCGCCGGCGCGGGGCTTTATTACCTGGTCGGGCTCGGCGCGTCGGACCCGTTCGCGCCGGGGCTCAGCCTCAAGACTGCGGCGATCGCCTCCTTCGCCGTCTCGCTGGTGGTCATTCTGGTGATGGCGGTCGTGTCGGGAGGCGACGCGATTTTTGGCGAGCTGCCCTTCACCATTCTCGGCTTTCTGATCTTCTTCGTGATCTTCTGGCTGATGATCGCCTGGATCTTCTGAGCGCATTCCTAAACTCAGGCGTCATGCCCGTGCGAAGACCCGGGAATCAGGGTAACACGCGAAGAACATGTAGCCCGGCAATGACGGGTTCACGGGGTTATTGCGCAGGGCCCAAGGTCTGCGGCTTGGGCGTGGTGGCGGGGGTCGAAGCTTGCTGCCGGGCGCCCTCCACCAGCTGGCGATAATATTTGCGCATGGTCTCGCAACGCTTGGGTCCCGGTGGATGCACGGCATCGCCCTTCAGTTGCGAGATGAAGGTGCAGATATCCTCCATGCCTTGCGCGTCGAGCCAGCCCCATTTCACCCCGCGCCGAATGGCGAACAAATCCGCCTTGGTCTCGTCGGCGCCTTCGAACTGATGCCCGCATTCGTGGCTATAGATGTAGAGCTTCACCTGGGTGGAGAGCCCGCCGATCTTCTTGTCGTTGAGAATCACAAAGCCGGGAAACGCGCCGCCCCAGCTGTCGAAATTCGGGTTAAACACCGTCGGCCGCTTGCCGCAATTGACGGCGCGGCCGTCGATCTTAAGCTGGCCGTGGGCAACGACTTTGCCATCGGGGCCGATCTGCTTCAAATAAGCTTCGAGGCTCGGGCCGGTCGTGGTGGAGCCTTCCCGGCCGGACCATTGCTGCGCATGGCCGGCAATCGGGCTCGCAACGCACAAGGCGAAGCCCAAGGCGCCCAGCAGCGCGAACCCCCAACGTGCCCGTCCGTCCCGCATGTCGAATCGTACTCTAAGGGGCGCCCGGATTGCACGCAATTGCGAGAATGCCTCACCTGGTCCTGCCGCGCGCCGTGGCCCCGCCTTTCCTGTCAAAACATTGCCTTAGCTGCTCGCAGCGGGCCTCGGGATCGGGATGGGTGGGGCCGTGGCCGGCGATGTTGAAGACCGCGCAGACATCTTCGAGCCCCTCCCGGCCGAGCCAGCCCTCGCGGCGGGCTCGCCTGATTGCGTAGCAATCCGCGGCGCTCTCGCTCGGCCCGTAAAGGATATGTCCGCATTCGTGGTAGTAGATCAGCCATTGCACAGGGCGCGGCAATTCCTTGAGCGCCTGCATGTTGAGCATGATCACGGTGGAGGAGACGGCGAAGCCTTCGAAGTCCCGGATTAGGGTTGCCGTCGACCCGCAGGAAAGCCGCCTCCCTGCGACCACCAGCCGTCCCGGCGCGACCAGCTTGCCCTGCTCGAGCGCCAGAACCTGCCGATCCTCGAAGTTCGAGGCAGCGAGCGCGAGGCAGAGCGCGAGCCCCAGCGCGAGACGGGCAGCCAACCGCATGTCGTTCCCTCTGCTGCCCATTTCCCTTGCCTTGGTGGCAGTCTGCGAGCGGGTGGGCTAAGCGTCAACGCCAATCAGAAGCCCAAAACCACAAATCAGAAGTCTGACTTCGAGCCGTGACTTGTGGCTGCCGGTTTCTGATGTCTGGCTTCCGATTCGATGCGGTGCATGTCGTCGTCGGACAGCCCGAAATGATGGCCGATCTCGTGCACCAGCACGTGGGTGATGATGTGGCCCAGTGTTTCCTCGTGCTCGGCCCAATAATCGAGGATTGGGCGGCGATAGAGGAACACCATGTCGGGCATGGCGGAAATGTCCATCACGCTCTTATGCGCGAGAGCGATGCCTGAATAGAGGCCGAGCAGATCGAACGGCGAGGCGATCCCCAGCGAGTCGAGCACCTCGTCGGTAGCGAAATCCTCGACGCGCAAGGTGACGTCGCCGCACATGTCGCGGAAAGGCTTGGGCAGTCGCTCGAAGGCCTGATGGGTGAGCATTTCCAAGTCCGCGAGACTCGGCGCGGCAAGTCCGGTCCAGTCGACGCTTCGACTCATGGCGCGTCCTCGCCTCCTTTGTGATCTCCTTCGAGCCAATACATTCCGGCATATTGCCCCAAACCATAGAGACCCATCAGTGGCAGACCGAACTCGCTGATTTCCTCGAAAGCAAAGAGATAGGCCTCGATCGGTCCGTTCTCGGCCATGAGCGGCTGGATGGACTCGGGCGGCAAAGACACGCTGACGATGAGCGCCGCAAGCAAGGAGGCCGGCACGAGCAGCGGCCCGCTGAATCTCACCATGCCGGCGCCCCTTTGCCGTTTCTCCCCAGGCGCGGTCACGGTAAGGCAGCGCTCAGGAAAGACAAGCGGCCTAGTGGAATTTGCGGATGTCGACGAAGCGGCCGGCCAGCGCCGCTGCGGCCGCCATTTGCGGCGAGACCAGATGGGTGCGGCCGAGCCGGCCCTGGCGGCCTTCGAAATTGCGGTTCGAAGTCGAGGCGCAGCGCTCGCGCGGGGAAAGCTGATCCGGGTTCATGCCGAGGCACATCGAGCAGCCGGGCTCACGCCACTCGAAGCCGGCATCCTTGAAGATCTTGTCGAGGCCTTCGACCTCGGCTTGCGCCTTAACGAGGCCGGAACCCGGCACGATCATGGCGCGGATGCTGTCGTTGACCTTGCGGCCCTCGACGATCTTGGCGACGGCACGCAGATCCTCGATGCGGCCATTGGTGCAGGAGCCGATGAACACACGATCAAGGGTGATGTCAGTGATCTTCTCGCCGCCCTTCAAGCCCATATAGTCGAGCGAGCGGATCGCAGCGATACGCTTGGTCTCGTCTTGGATCTCGTCCGGCACCGGCACACGGCCGGCGACCGAGACGACTTGCTCTGGGCTGGTGCCCCAGGAAACGATCGGCGGCAGCTCGCTTGCTTTCAACCCGACGATGCGATCGAAATTAGCGTCGTCGTCCGAGTAGAGCCGCTCCCAATCGCGCATCGCCAGCTCGAAGGCGCCAGCCTTCGGTGCGCGCGGGCGGCCCTTGACGTAGTCGAAGGTCTTCTCGTCGGGCGCGATCAGGCCGGCGCGGGCGCCGCCCTCGATCGACATGTTGCAGATGGTCATGCGCCCTTCCATGGAAAGCGCGCTGATCGCCTCTCCAGCATATTCGATGACATGGCCGTTGCCGCCGGCGGTGCCGATCTCGCCGATGATGGCAAGGATGATGTCCTTAGCAGTGACGCCCTCAGGCAGCGCGCCATCGACGCGCACCAGCATGTTCTTGGCCTTCTGCTGGATCAGGGTCTGGGTGGCGAGCACATGCTCGACCTCGCTCGTGCCGATGCCATGCGCCAGCGCGCCGAACGCGCCATGCGTCGAGGTATGGCTATCGCCACAGACGATGGTGGTGCCAGGCAAGGTGAAGCCCTGCTCGGGGCCGACCACATGCACGATGCCCTGGCGGCGGTCGCGCTCATGATAATATTCGATGCCGAAATCCTTGGCGTTCTCGGCGAGGGTGGCGATCTGCAGCGCCGATTCCGGATCGTCGATGCCCTTGGAGCGGTCGGTGGTCGGTACATTGTGGTCGACCACGGCGAGTGTTTTCTCCGGCGCGCGCACCCTGCGGCCGGCCATGCGCAAGCCCTCGAAGGCCTGCGGGCTGGTCACCTCATGCACCAGATGCCGGTCGATATAGAGCAGGCAGGTGCCGTCCTCCGCCTCATGTACGAGATGGGCGTCCCAGATCTTGTCGTAGAGGGTGCGCGGTGCGGTCATTTGTTTCGAGGGCAAGGATTGTAGGTGTCAGATAGCGATTGAAAAGCCACTTGCCAACTCCGTCATGCCCGGCCTTGTGCCGGCCATCCAGGTCTGGAGGCAGAACGGAGAAAGACGTGGATGGCCGGGACAAGCCCGGCCGTGACGAACCAGAGGAAGCTATCGAAAACTTAGCCTTTTTTGGGCTTTTTGGCGGGTTTGGCCTCTTTGGCCTTGGCAGGCTTTTCCCTCTTGGCTTTGGGTGCGCCCTCAGCGGCTTCCTCGCCGTCTTCAGCCTCGTCCTCGGCAGGGACCTCGTCGGCCGTGGTCTCGGCCATCAGCTCGACTGCCTTGGCCACCCAATCTTCATGCTCGATGGCGCCGTTGAGCTTGAGCTCCTCGTCTAGCCGCGCGATCTCGTCATCGGTGAGATTGGCGATCTGCTCGAACTTGATCAGGCCGAGCTTGTTAAGCTTTGCCTCGAGCTCGGGACTGACGCCCTTGATGAGCTTCAAATCGTCGGCTGCGCCTTTCGGCTTGGTGAAGCCCTTGAAGGCTTCCTTCTTCTTGCCGCGCACGTCTTGGCGCTCGGGGATACGCGCAGCCTTGCCGCGCCGTCCGCGCAGATAATAGAGCTTGGCGCGGCGTACCCGGCCCCGGCGCACCACCTCGATCGAGTCGATCAGCGGCGAGTGGACCGGGAAGACGCGCTCCACGCCCTCACCATAGGAGATTTTGCGCACGGTGAA
The DNA here is from genome assembly GCA_035630595.1 of Methyloceanibacter sp. Taxonomy (GTDB): domain Bacteria; phylum Pseudomonadota; class Alphaproteobacteria; order Rhizobiales; family Methyloligellaceae; genus Methyloceanibacter. The sequence continues at coordinate 42,377 of DASQKJ010000026.1, read as the reverse complement.
ATTCTCATTCACCCCGCCACCCGCGCGCCCGATGCAGACGCCTTCATAGGCCTGCACGCGGCTGCGCTCACCCTCGACCACCTTGACGTTGACGCGGACAGTGTCGCCAGGACCGAATTCGGGGACTTTGCGCTTGCTGGCGAGATGAGCAGCTTGCTCTCGCTCGAGCTGTTCGATGATATTCATGGCCGTAACCTTTCGCTGGACGCCTGCCTTGGCCCTTAAGGGCCTACCGGCGAACGTCATTCTTTTTGATTGATCCAATGTGAAGCGCGGGGGCAGGAGCCCAAGCGCCGGGGTGTCCTAGCCCAGCTTGCGGCCCTTGTCGAACGATTTGCGGGCCTGCCTTATCCTGAGGAGGCCGCCAATGGCGGCCGTTTTTCACCATGAGGATAGCGGCGTCATCAGGCATCATTTGCAGATATAGAGCGTGATCCACTCCTGGCGCTCCGGCAGCATGATTTTGATGCGTTCGGGCTTCCCAGAAAGGTCGAAGGTGAGAGTGCCGATCGCGCCGGGCTGCTTGCAGTTCGCCTCGTAGGCCTCGGTGCCGATGTCGGTCGGCTTGGTCGCGCCGAGTATGCAGAAGACATTCGGCCCTTCGACGATGCCGCGCCTGATCTCGAACTCGGTGGCCCCCTCCTGGCAGCCATCGTCGGTCATCGCATATTTGCCGAGCAGATGGTCGGTGACGACCTGCGCGCTTACCGGCAGGAACGAGAACAAGACGGCGCACAGCGCCAGAGCGATGATCCGGGTCATGGCCTATTCTACCCATTTCTCGGGCTGCGCTCCAAGGATTAGGCATTAGCAGCGGACGGCTATGGCGGGGCGCGGGGTCTAGGATAGGATGGTCGGTACAATGATCGATGGGTGGTCCCATCCGAACCGAATCTTGTCTCATTCACGTTGCCACTTGTCTGCCTTGCATCGGTCGCCGCGCTCGCCTTTGGCGAGACCGCGCATAGCCATGGCTCCAAGGCGGAGCACTTTGCTCGGCTTATATTGCGAGTACCCTGACCAACGAGCCGATGACGACCGATGAGGCCATCTCGGTTTGCACCGAGGCAATTGCGGCCGGCGGCAGCAAGCGCAAGCTCGCCGATTATCACTACAATCGCGGCCTCGCTTATTGGAACAGCGGCGAGGTGGAGAAGGCCGTCGCCGATTACGAGAGTTCGATCGACCTCAACCCCACCCCCGACGCCTACGAAAAGCGCGGCAATGCCTGGTTCTGGAAAAAGGACTATGACAAGGCCATCGCCGATTTCGAACAGTCGGTGAAGCGCGAGGCCAATGGCAGGGTGTATGCTCGCTCTGCGCCACGCAGCGCCTGAAGGCCGATCTCGACGCGGCGCTCAAGAGCTGCGACCAAGCGGTCAGGCGGGCGAGCGGCTATCGCGCCTTCGTTTCGCAGCCGTGGCGATGTCTGGCGGCTGAAGGGCGATCTGGACAAGGCCATCGCCGACTACGACGCGGCGCTCGAGATCGACGGCAGCTTTACCGGCGCGCTCACGGGGCGCCGCCTCGCCTATCAAGCCAAGGGCGAAACGGACAAGGCGCGGGCCCACTTCGAGGCGGCCATCGACGGTCAGCCGAGCTATTTCGACGGCCAGGAACAGCAGGCGGTGGCGCAACGGGCGTTGGCGAGTCTTTAGATGTCGCGCGGCTCAGCGCTTCTTGTAGCGTTGCCAAAGATCGGGGCGGCGCTCGCGGGTGAGCTTCTCGGCCTGCTTGCGCCGCCACTCGGCTATTCGCTTGTGGTCGCCGGAGAGCAGCATATCGGGGATGGCGCGGCCCTCCCACTCCCGCGGCCGCGTATAGTGCGGGTATTCGAGCAGGCCGGCGGCGAAGCTCTCCTCGGCGAGTGAAGTTTCATTGCCGGCCACGCCAGGCAGCAACCGCACGCAGGCATCGATCAGCACTTGCGCCGCAAGCTCGCCGCCGGACAGCACGTAATCGCCGATGGAGATTTCCTCGATGTCGCGCGCATCGAGCACGCGCTGGTCGATCCCCTCGAAGCGGCCGCAAAGCAGAATCGCGCCAGGTCCTTGGGCCAACGTACGCACGCGGTCCTGGGTGAGGGCGCGGCCGCGCGGGGAAAGGTAGATTACCGGCGTCTCCGCGGCTGCGCCGGCGCGCGCCGCATCTAGGGCGGCTGCCGCAATATCCGCGCGCATCACCATGCCAGCGCCACCGCCCGCCGGCGTATCGTCGACCGAGCGGTGCTTGTCGGTGGCGAAGCCGCGGAGGTCGATGGTTCGCAGCGCCCATCTCTGTTTGGCCAGCGCTTTGCCAGCGAGGCTCAACCCCAAGGGTCCCGGGAACATTTCGGGGAAGATGGTGAGCACCGTGGCGCGCCAGGTCATTCGAACAGCCCTTCCGGCGGGGTCAGCGTGAGGCGGCCGCCTTCGACATCGACCTCTGGCACCGTATCGCGGGTGAAAGGGACGAGCACGGTCGGCCCGCCCTCAGCCGGCTTGATCTCGATGAGATCGCCCGCACCGAAATTCTGCACCGCCACCACCGTGCCGATCGTCTCGCCGTTATGGCCGATGGCGGCAAGTCCAATCAGCTCGGAATGGTACCACTCCTCTTCCTGTCGCTCGGGCAGACGCGAGCGTGGGATGTACAGCTTGGTGCGATTGAGCGCTTCGGCGCCCTCGCGGGTGGTCACGCCCTTGATGCGGGCAATCAGCGCCTTCGAGGTAACGCGCACCGACTCGATCTCGATGGTTCGGCCTTCGTCATCGAGCAGCGCGCCATAGCGGGCGATGGCGGCGGGCTCTTCGGTATAGGAGCGCAGGCGGACCTCGCCCTTCAGCCCCTGCGCCGCTCCGATCTCGCCAAGCAGTACGCGGTCGCCCGTGTTGCGCAAGGCTATGCCGGCTCGGCCTCGGCCGCGGAATCAGCCTCGGCCGCAGGTTCGGCGGCCTCAGGAGCAGGCTCCTCGGCAGCCGGCGGTGGCGGCGCGGCGGCGGCTTCGGCAGCAGCCTTGGCCTTCTCCTCGGCTGCGGTCTTCTTGGCCTCCTCGCGCTCGAGTCGCTTCTTGCCGGGCTGGCCCTTTTCCGGGTTCGAGCGCGCGTCGCGCTTCCGGATGCCCGCCACGTCCAGGAAGCGCAGCACGCGGTCGGTTGGCTGCGCGCCGTGGCCGAGCCAATGCTGTACCCGCTCCTCGACCAGCTTGACCCGCTCGGGCGAGCCCTTGGGCAGGAGCGGATCGTAGGTGCCGATCTTCTCGATATAACGCCCGTCGCGCGGGCTCCTCGAATCGGCCACGACGATGCGGTAATAGGGCCGCTTCTTCGCGCCGGCCCGCGCCAGTCTGATCTTCAGTGACATGCTTTCGTTCTCCTAAGGGTTGAACTCATCGTTTCTTCGATCCGGGAAGGCCGGGCAGGCCGCGCGGCAATCCGCCGGGAAGGCCCGGGAAATTGCCGGGTAGGCCAGGGAAGCCACCAGGGGGCAAAGGCGGCAAGCCGCCTTGCGGCAATCCGCCGGCGGGAAGCTCGGCCGGCAGATCGGGCGGCGGACCTCCGCCGAACAGGCTCCCAAGCATGCCGCGCTTCTTGCCCATGGCCTTCATCATGTCGGCCATCTGCCGGTGCATCTTCACCAGCTTGTTGATGTCCTGCACGCTCGTGCCGGAGCCCGACGCCACACGCTTCTTGCGCGAGGCATTGAGCAGTTTCGGGTTCTTGCGCTCGGACTTGGTCATCGAGCCGATCATCGCCTGCTGGCGCTTGAGGATCGTCTCGTCGAGATTGGCGGCGTCGAGCTGCTTCTTCACCTTGCCGAGGCCGGGGAGCATCGACAGCACCCCGCCCATGCCGCCCAGTTTCTGCATCTGCTTCAACTGCTCGGCGAGGTCGTCGAGGTCGAAGGCGCCCTTCTTGACCTTGCGGGCGATGGCCTCGGCCTTGTCGAGCTCGACGGTCTCGATCGCCTTCTCGACCAGGCCGACCACATCGCCCATGCCGAGAATGCGGCCGGCGATGCGCTCGGGATGAAACTCCTCCAGCGCGTCGAGCTTCTCGCCCGTGCCGATCAGCTTGATCGGCTTGCCGGTAACGGCGCGCATCGAGAGCGCAGCGCCGCCGCGACCGTCGCCATCGACACGCGTCAGCACGATACCAGTCAGCGCGACTCGCTGATCGAAGCTCTTGGCCAGATTGACGGCGTCCTGGCCGGTCAGCGCGTCGGCGACCAGCAGGGTCTCGTGCGGCTTGGCTATCTTTTCGACTGCAGAGACCTCGGCCATCAGCTCTTCGTCGATATGGGTGCGGCCGGCGGTGTCGAGCAGCAGCACGTCGTAACCGCCGCGCTTGGCGGTCTCGACCGCGCGCTTGGTGATCGTGGCTGGATCTTCGCCGGAGACGATGGGAAGCGTGGCGACGCCGGTCTGCTCGCCGAGCACCTTGAGCTGCTCCTGCGCCGCGGGGCGGCGCGTATCGAGCGAGGCCATCAACACTTTCTGCTTGTCGCGGGTCTCCAGCCGCTTGCCGAGCTTCGCTGTGGTCGTGGTCTTGCCCGAGCCTTGCAGGCCGACCAGCATCATCACCACCGGAGGCGTGGTGGCGAGGTCGATCCCCTGCGCGTCCGATCCGAGCACGCGCACCAACTCGTCATGCACGATCTTGATGACCATCTGGCCCGGCGTGACCGAGCGCACGACGTCCTGGCCGACGGCTTTGGCCTTCACTGCGTCGGTGAAGTCGCGCACCATGTCGAGCGCCACATCGGCCTCGAGCAGCGCGCGGCGCACCTCGCGCATCGCTTCGGCAACGTCGGCCTCGCCCAGCGCGCCCTTGCGCGTGAGCTTGTCGAGAATGGCGGCGAGCCGCTCGGATAGAGTCTCGAACATTCTCTTTCTTCTTCCTCGTGGTGAGAAGGCCGCCTTACGGCCGTCTCGAACCATGAGATGGCCTCACCCTCCGAGACGGCGCGTTTCCGCGCCTCCTCAGGGTGAGGCAAAGCAAAAACGCACCCGAGGGCGCATCGCGCTGTCGGGTGTTGACCCCCCTGACTCTTGATTTGCGCTACGCGCTTCGCGCTGCTTGAGCGCTAGACGGGCAGGCGGCCAATCATGTCCAGGGCGGCGGCTCGATGATCTGAGCTGCCCTTGAATTCGGCCGGAATGTCGGCGACGTTGCGCCTTAAGTCAAGCTGCTCCGGACGTCACAGGAAAGTAATTGCCGTGGAAATGGAAGGGGATGGCGTGCGGCGCGGCGGCCCGCGCCAGCTCCTGCAGGCTCACGGCGTCGAGCACGAGCAGGAAGGAACGGTCCTTGTGGATGTCGAGCACGACCGAAAGCAGCACACCGTCGTCCTCCGCTTGGCCAGCCGGTGAGGGCACGAACACCGGCTCGCCCGGATAAAGCCCCGCCGCGTGCCAGCTGGCGACGGTTCCGGTCTGCGTATCGACCTTGACGATGGAATCAAGGAAGTCGTCCTTGGTGTGGACGCCAGTGCCCCAGACATAGCGATAAGGCTTGCCGGCGCAGTGCCCGTAGTCGATGCGCGGCAATTCGAGCGGAACGTCCGCCAAAGCCCTGCGGGTGACCGGAGCGTCGCCGGCGAGCGGGATGTGGAACCTTGTCAGCGTGCCGGTCGCGGTGATCGGCGCTCCGCTGCGGAGCCGCTCGAGGTAAAGCTGGTCGATGATCGCGGCGTCGGGATAGACGATGACATCCACGGCAAGACGGTCGTGGTCCAGGAAGCTGTTGACGTGGTGGAAGCCGAAACAAGCATCGGCGACAGCCTTGTGCACGAGCTTGCCTGTGTCTTTCTCGATAATATGGAAAACGAGGCCGCGCTCCGGCTCCCAACTGTAGTTCTGGATGAAGGGCTTGCCCGAGAGTTTGAGGTCGAGGGGGCTGACGACCAAGGGGAACTCGGTGAGCACGAGGTGATCCTGGCTCATGCCGAAGCTGTGCATATAAGCCGGATGCTCGACAGGCAACTTGGCCACGAGCCTCTGCTTGCCGTCGTCGCCGATCCGGCACAGCCGATACAAACTGTTCAGACCGAAATCGACGACGTAGTTGTAGTGACAGGCGCGCTTAGCGTCGTAATGCGGATGCGCGGTGGAGACTTGGCCGCGCAGAGCCCGGCGATAGCCGAAGACGCCGAGCGTCTTGAGCGTGCTGGGTGAAAAGCGCATCGGCAGCGTCGTCTCGGTGAAGGCGACCACCTCGCGCGCATAGTCGGAGACATTGACGCAGCAATTATCGGTGAGCTTGGGATCGAAGATCGCGGCGATGCGACCGAATAGAGTGCGGCAGGGGTCGGTGGCGAACTCGGCATAGGCGATCTTGCCGGTCGCCTCCGCGGCGCGGAATGCCTTACTCTCTAGGAAGCGGTTGGCATAGGCGACGCTGCCATTGGCGAACGTGAAGCCATGCAGCATCGCCAGTCCGTCGAACCAGTGATTATAGCTGCGCGCGCCAACCTCGAATTTCGAAGGGCCGGTGCGGAGCAGCGTGCCCTTCAGCCATGCGGGCAACGCGCCAGAGACCTGCAAAGCGACGGGCGTGGGCGTTTCGTTGGTCAGCGAGCGGAAGCCTGCGCCATAGGGAAAGGCGGGTTTGTCCAGCATCGCGATCCTCGCCAGCCTCAACGCGGCGAGTTTAGGGTGCGTTCCTTAAGATGGGTTCAAGACGCACGGCGAGGTCGAGCAGCGCCTCGTCGCCGCCCATCCAGCCGATCAAGGACAGGCCGATCGGGCAGCCAGCGGCCTCAGCGGCGGGGATCGAAATCTGCGGCAGGCCGGCATGGCCGGCGATGCAAGTATAGGCGAGGGTATGCGTACGGAACTCGGCGAAGGAGGCGCCATCGGGGATGTCGCGCTCCGGCGGAAGCGTCGGTGTGGTTGGCAACACGATCACCGTCCCCGGCGGCACGAGCGTGGCCAGTTTCTCGACGATCTTCTCGCGCGAAGCCCGCGCCGCCTCGGCCTCGGCGAAGGTGATCTCGGCGGCGGCGGCGAAGCGCTCCTTGATGCCGGGTCCAAGATCGGCGTCATGCGACTGAATGAAGGGCAGCAGCGTCGACTGGATCTCGAAGCCCTGGATCAGACGGAAGGCATCGCGCCAATCGTCGATCTCTTCGCCGGCGATCGTCCTGTGCTCCGGTGCGGGCAGGGCGGGGCCGATGCTGGCGAGCACACGCCACAGCGCTTGGTCCGCGCTTGCCTCGGCATGGCCGAAGAAATCTTCGGCAAGGATCACGCGCCCGATCTCGGCATCGACGCGCTCGCCTTCGAGCAGCACATGGCCGATCTTGCGGAATAGCTCGGCTTCGCGGGCAAGATAGCCGATCGTGTCGAAGCTCGGCGCCATCGGCGTGGCGCCGGCGATGTCGATCCGCCCGAGGGTGGGCCGCAGCCCATAGAGACCGGAGAAGGACGCCGGCACGCGGATCGAGCCGCCGGTGTCGGTGCCGAGCGCGAAGTCGCACATAGAGGCGGCCACCGTTGCTGCCGCGCCGCAGGAGGAGCCGCCGGTGACGTGCTCCGGCGCGCGGACATTGACCGGCTGGCCGTAATGGGCGTTGCTGCCGAGCACGCTGTAGAAGAACTCGTCGCAGATCGTGATGCCGGTGCAGGTGGCGCCCGTGTCCAGCAGGCGGTCGATCACCGGCGCGGTCGCCTGCGCGGGGTCCGCATGCTCGTAATAGACCGGGTTGCCGTTGGAAAGCTTGTGACCCTTGATGGCGAACAGGTCCTTCACCATGAAGGTGAGGCCGGCCAACGGGCCTTCGCCGCGCCCGGCAAGCGGCTGCTTCAGGGTGTGCGGAACCAGGGCGTGCACGGGATCTTCAGGCGGAAAAGGCGACATGCACCGGCGTCCCTGGTCTTGAACACGGAAGACGCCATATAACGGCGGAAACGTTCGGCGCCAAAGGCTCATGAGCAACACAACTCCCTTCCGCAAGATGAACGGGCTCGGCAACGACTTCGTCGTGCTGGATGCGCGGGAGCGTGCGCTGCAGCTTTCGCCCGGCGCGGTGCGCGCCATCGCCGACCGCAAGGAAGGCATTGGATGCGATCAGCTCATCCTGCTCGAGGCTTCGGACGGGGCCGATCTGTTCATGCGCATCTTCAACGCCGATGGCGGCGAGGTCGGCGCTTGCGGTAATGCCGCGCGCTGCGTGGCGGGAATCGTCGCGGCCGAGTATGGGCGTCCGGAAGTCAGCATCGCGACCGAAAGCGGCGTGCTGGCGGCCGTGGTCAACGAGGACGACAGCGTCACCATCGATATGGGCGCGCCGCGCTTCGCTTGGAATGAGATTCCCCTGGCCGAACCGTTCCATGACACGCGCCGCATCGAGCTGCAGATCGGGCCGATCGACGATCCGGTGCTGCATTCGCCGTCGGTGGTCAATGTCGGTAATCCGCATTGCCTGTTCTTCGTCGAGGACGTCGATGCGCACGATCTTGCCCGTTTCGGGCTGATGCTGGAGCATCACCCGATATTCCCCGAGCGCGCCAATATCTCTCTCGTGCAGGTGCTCGCGCCGCACGCGCTCAAGGTTCGTACCTGGGAGCGCGGCGCAGGGTTGACCCTGGCCTGCGGCACGGCAGCCTGTGCCGCCGCCGTGGCAGCCGCGCGGCGCGAACTCGCCGGGCGTAAGGTGAGGGTCACCTTGCCCGGCGGTGATCTGCTGATTGAATGGCGAGAGAGCGACGGCCATATCCTGATGACTGGGCCTTACGCGCTCGACTTCGAAGGCACGCTCCCGTCAGAGCTGCTCCTGCCCGTCGGCGCGTGAGCGCAGGGTTCATCCTCACCGCCGGGTGGGGTCTGACTCGGTCATCATTTCATGTTAGAAGCCGCCAATGTCCGACCTTGAGATCATCACCTTCGGTTGCAGGCTCAACGCCTATGAGTCCGAAGTCATGCGCGAGCATGCCAACGCCGCGAGGCTGTCCGGCGCGGTGATCGTCAATACTTGCGCGGTGACGGGCGAGGCGGTGCGCCAGGCGCGGCAGGCGATCCGCCGCGCGCGCCGCGCCCATCCGGATGCCAAGATCATCGTCACCGGCTGCGCGGCGCAGATCGATCCAGACCGCTTCGCTGCCATGGAAGAGGTCGACCACGTCATCGGCAATCAGGAGAAGCTCGAAGTCAACACCTTCGCAGGGCTGGGCATCGAAGGCAGCGAGCGGGTAAAGGTCAACGATATCATGTCGGTGCGGGAGACCGCCTCGCATCTGATCGAAGGCTTCGGCGCCCGCGCCCGCGCCTATGTGCAAATCCAGAACGGCTGCGACCATCGCTGCACGTTCTGCGTCATCCCGTTCGGCCGCGGGCCGTCGCGCTCGGTCCCGGCGGGCGAGGTGGTGGCGCAAGTGCGCCGGCTCGCCGAGAAGGGGTACGCCGAGATCGTGCTGACGGGCGTCGACATCACCGCCTATGGCAAGGACCTCCCCGGCGAGATGACGCTGGGCAAGCTGGTGCGCTCGGTGCTTAGACTGGTGCCGGAACTGCCGCGGCTGCGGCTCTCGTCGATCGACTCGGTCGAGGCTGACCCCCAGCTCATCGCCGCGATCGCCGAGGAAGAGCGGCTGATGCCGCATCTGCATCTGTCGCTGCAATCTGGCGACGATCTCACCCTTAAGCGCATGAAGCGCCGGCATGCGCGCGCCGACTCGGTCGCCTTTTGCGAGGCGATGCGCAGCGCGCGTCCCGACCTGGTTTTCGGCGCGGATCTGATCGCCGGCTTCCCCACCGAGACGGAAACCATGTTCGGCAACTCGCTGTCGCTGGTCGACGATTGCGGGCTCACCTTCCTGCATGTGTTTCCCTATTCGGCGCGCGAAGGCACGCCTGCTGCGCGCATGCCGCAAGTGCATGGCGCGGTGGTGGCGCGGCGCGCCGGCGAATTGCGGGAGAAGGGCCTCGCTTCGCTCAAGGCGCATCTCGCTGGCGCCAAGGGGCGCCGCATCAACGTGCTCATGGAGAACGAGCGCCAGGGACGTTCGGCCGATTTCACCCCGGTCCGACTCGCGGCCGACGCAAGCGCGGGCGCTTTGCTCGACGCGGTGGTGGCCGGCGACGATGGCGCGGCGCTGATCGCAGTGAGGCCATGAGCAAGGACCGCGAGCCAGGCTTTTTCCAGCGTCTGTTCGGGATCGGCGACAAGAAGAGGCCGGCCGAGCCTACGCCTCCGGCCAAGCGGGAGCCGCCGTCGGATCCGTCCGAGCGCAAGCCTCCCGACGACGAGCCCGCGCAGAAGGAGCCGCCTGAGCGCAAACGGCCGCCCAAGAGGGCCGGGGCGAAACCGAAATTCCCAGCGAAACCCAAGGGACGACCGCCTGCCGCGCCCGCTGCCGCGCCGGGCGAGCTTCCGCCCGACGAACGGGCGCCGGGCGACCGGGAGAAGCCGAGCCCCGAGGAAAAGGCTGCCCCGGCTTTGCCGAAGGCGTCTCCGCCGAATCCGAAACGCGAGGCCACGCCCAAGGCCGCGCCTCCGCCCGCCGGTCCCGCGTCCGTTCCAGGCGGCAAGCCGCCTGACGCGCTTCCTCCGTCCGAGCGCGACAAGGATAAGCCGAGAGCGGTGGCCGAGCAGCCGCGACGGGGCTGGTTCAATCAGCTTCGCCAGGGCCTCGCGCGCACGTCGAGCGCGCTGTCCGACAATCTCGCTCATGCGCTGGTCAAGCGAAGGCTCGATGAGGAGACGCTCGACCAGCTCGAAGAAGTGCTGATCAAGGCGGATCTCGGGGTGGCGATGGCGGGGCGCATTCGCCAGGCTGTGGCCAAGGGCCGTTTCGATCGTGGAGTCGATCCAGACCAGGTGCGCGATATTCTCGCCGGCGAAATCGCCAGCGTGCTGGAGCCGGTGGCGCAGGATTTCGCGCTTGCGCCCGACGCGCGCCCGCATGTCTTCCTCGTGGTGGGCGTCAATGGCACCGGCAAGACCACGACGATCGGCAAGATGGCGCATGTGTTCCGCCGCCGGGGCCTGAGCGTCATGCTCGCCGCCGCCGACACGTTCCGCGCCGCGGCGATCGATCAGCTCAAAATATGGGGCGAGCGCGTTGGCGCTGAAATCGTTGCCAAGCAGGCCGGCGCCGATCCCGCTGGCGTCGCCTATGACGCTTTCGAGCGCGCCCGCAGCCAGAGCCAGGACGTGCTTTTGATCGACACGGCGGGCCGGCTGCAGAACAAATCCGAGCTGATGGCCGAGCTCGCCAAGATCGTGCGCGTTTTGAAGAAGATTGACCAAAGCGCGCCCCACGGCGTCATCCTCGTGCTCGACGCCACCACCGGCCAGAACGCGCTGAAACAGGTCGAGATCTTCAAGGAGATCGCGGGCGTCACCGGCATCGTGGTGACGAAGCTGGACGGTACGGCGCGCGGCGGTATCCTGGTTGCCATCGCCGAACGGTTCCGTCTTCCCATCAACGCCATCGGCATCGGCGAAGGTCTCGACGATCTGAGGCCCTTCGATGCGCAGGATTTCGCGCGCGCGATCGCGGGAGCAAAGAACGCCAATGAAGCTGCAGCCTGAGCCCAAGTCCGGTTCGAAGGAGGCGGTCTCTTCGGAGCCTCCATTGCTGCCCAAGCTCGCCATCGAGCTGGGACCGCTGCTGGTGTTTTTCGCCGGCAATGCCTGGGGCGGAATCTATTTCGGAACGGCCGCCTTCATGGCGGCGACCTTGATCTCGCTCGCGGTCGCGCGTTTCCGCTATCACAAAGTGCCGGTGATGCCGCTGGTCAGCGCCGTGATCGTATTCGTGTTCGGTGGCCTTACGCTCTATCTCCAGGACGAGACCTTCATCAAGCTGAAGCCGACCATCGTCTATTCGATGTTCGCCTTGCTGCTGGCGGGGGGGCTCATGTTTCGCAAGCCGCTGCTCGCGCTGCTGTTCGGGCCGGTGTTCACGCTCACCGAGGAGGGCTGGCGCAAGCTCACCGTGCGCTGGGCTGCATTCTTCATTGCCATGGCGATCGTCAACGAACTCGTCTGGCGCAATTTCTCGACCGATGCCTGGGTTAGCTTCAAAGCGTTCGGCTTCCTGCCGCTCACCTTCCTATTCGCTCTCGCGCAGGTGCCCCTGATGCAACGCTACGGCGAACCGCCAAGCGAGGTGGGCACGGCGACCGATTCCAAGGCGGAAAAGCGAACCTAACGCTTCCCCGAACGTTATCTCCGGCTTGTGTATCTTGAGGCCTTGCAAGGGAATTTTGCGATACCGATATCTAACTCGGTGGAGCGCTCCTGCAACCCCTCGTTTGCAGTTAGCGCTTTGCGGTTGTAGGAAAAGTGGCAGCAGCCGCTGATTTTGGACGGTATTAGGGAGATGCACGTCCTGCGCGAGTAGGGCGCGCTGTGCGCGATGGCCAAAGGAGGGAAAGACCACCTGGAGCGCTCCGCGACGCATTTGCTCCATCGTGCGGGCCAATGCGCGGCCGACATGTTCTCGGCGGAGGCGCGCAGGAGCGGTCTTACGCCACGCCAATTCGCCGTGCTGATGGTGGTCGCCGACGAGGAAGGGCTGACCCAGACCGACCTCGTGGAGCGGACCGGCGTCGACCGGTCGACGCTTGCCGACATCGTGGCGCGGCTGCTTGGCCGCGGGCTGATCCAGCGCCGCCGCGCGAAGGACGACGCCAGGGCCTATGCCATCAAGCTGAGCCCGCAAGGCGCCAAGGCTTTGCGCGAGGCTCAGCCTGGCGCCGCGGCAGCCGACCAGAAGCTGCTCGCGAGCCTGCCCCCCGCCAAGCGGCAGGAATTCCTCGAATCCCTCAACCTGATCGTCACCAGCGTCCGCAAATAGCGGATTAGCCTTGGGACTTGGCCTCCGGGCCGAGCAGCGGCAGAATCTTTTCCTTGATAACTGCCTCGGTGAGCGGCCCGACATGGCGATAGGCGATCGTGCCGTCGCCGGCGACGACATAGGTCTCGGGCACGCCGTAGACGCCGAAATCGATTGCGGTGCGGCCGGACGGATCGACGCCGACGCGCGAATAAGGATTGCCGTGGCGGCCGAGAAAGCGCCGTGCCGAGGCCGCGTCGTCCTTGTAGTCGATGCCGAACAGCCTGACTCCGGGCTCCTTGCCGAGCGCCATCAGCAAAGGATGCTCGACCTGGCATTCCAGGCACCACGATGCAAACACATTGACGATGGTGGGCTCGCCCTGGGCGAGATCGGTCGAGGCGAAGCCGGGGACCGGTGCGCCGTCGGCGAGGAGCCCCTCCAGCGGCGCCAGGGTGAATTCGGGGACCGGCTTGCCGATCAGCACCGAGGGTAAGCGCGAAGGATCGCCGCTCTGCAGCGCGTACCAGAACAGGCCCGCTAGCACGCCGAAAATCAGCAGCGGCAGCGCAAGCCCGAAGCGCCGCGATGACGCGTGTCGCGTGGCCTCGGTCATGAGCGGCGCTTCCGCTCGGATCTAGGCTTGGGAACTGCGGCTTGTGTTTGCGCCGAACGGCGCCGGATGCCTCTTTGCTCGAGCGCGGCGAGCAGGCGGCACTGCTTGCGGTTGTCGTCGAGAATGAAGAAGGCGAGTGCGGCGATCGCGACGAAAGTCGCCGCATAAGCGGCGACGATGAAGATCGCGTGCGGGCCGAGGTCAGGCATGGTGTCGTCTCAGGCCTCGACCCGCGCGCTCGACCTGGGTCTGCTGCAAAGCGCGCACGCGGCGGCGCAAGATCTCCGCGCGCATGGCGATCAGATGCAGCAGCACGAACAGCAGCGTGAAGCCCAACGCCATGACGAGGAGCGGCCAGAGCATTGCGGCGTCGATGCTCGGGCCCCCCGCGCGGATGATGCTCGCCGGCTGGTGTAACGTGTTCCACCAATCGACCGAGAATTTGATGATGGGAATGTTGACGACGCCGACCAATGCAAGGATGGCGGCGGCGCGGCCGGCGCGCCCGGGCTCATCGATCGCCTGCCACAGCGCGATCAGCCCGAGATAGAGCAGGAACAGCACCAGCATCGAAGTGAGCCGCGCGTCCCAGACCCAATAGGCGCCCCACATCGGCTTGCCCCAGAGCGAGCCGGTGACGAGGGCGATCAAGGTGAAGGTGGCGCCGATCGGCGCGGCGGCCTTGGCGGCGACATCGGCCAGCGGATGGCGCCAGATCAAGGTGCCGAGTGCGGCGATGGCAATCAGCACATAGCCGAACATGGCGAGCCAAGCGGCGGGCACGTGCACGAACATGATCCGCACCGTCTCGCCTTGCTGGTAGTCGGGCGGCGCCACGAAAAACGCGAGATACAGGCCGATGCCGAGCAGGGCGAGCACGGCAGCGGCCAGCCAGGGAATGACGCTGCCGGCAAGGTTCAAGAACCGGGTCGGATTGGCGAGGCTGATCATCGGCTTGATCTAGTGGGTTTGCTGAAGCGGCGCAATGTGGGCCGCCTTGCCAGAACTCCATCCCTCGGCCTTGAGGTCTCGGAGCGAACACAGGCGCAACAAACTCTCTCGCCGCCTTGTAGCGCGAGACATGCTCTTCCTTTCTCCCCCTCGGACATGAGGGGGTGGCGCGCCAAAAGGCGCAGTCCAGTATGGGTGTCCGCGATCCCTTCCGGACCGTGGCGGGCGCCTTCCAGCGCGCCAACAGCGGCGTCTTTGGTCGGCATCGGGCCCCGCTTTCCGTTGACCGGTGATCGGCTCCGGGCGGTCAGTCAGCTTCTGACGGGGCCCGTAGTGGCCCCGGGGGGAGCCCCGATGCGGCCCGCGGGCGCCGCACCCCGTCCCGCTTCACGAACGCCTCGAGAAACGCCCTCAAGAGGACGAGGTGCGTGCATGATAACCGAGCTTTGAAGGGCGGGGATAAGTTCACCCCAACTCGTCATCCCGGCGAAAGCCGGGATCCAGGGGCAACCGGCACGGAGCGAGCGGCTCTGGATACCGGCTTTCGCCGGTATGACGGAGTTCGTTTTCGCCTGAGACAAGTCAGCACGCCGGCAGGGGGAGGGGCGAACCGTATCCCTAGCGCAACGCGGTGCGGAGCGCGGCGGCGGCGGCGAGGGGGGCGAGCACGATGCTGGCCAGGCTCAAGGCGCAGAGCATCAGCAGAGGCGGCCAAGGCGAGGCGGGTCCGGTGATGGCGGCGGACGCAGCGGCGACACCGAAGATCAGCACCGGCACGTAAAGCGGTAGCACGAGCAGCGCGATCAGCAGCCCACTCCGCCGCAAGCCCAAAGTGAGACTCGCGCCGATCGCGGCGATGAAGCTCACCGCCGGCGTGCCCGCCAGCATCGACAGCACCAGCAGCGGGATCGCTTCGAGCGGCAGGTTGAGCAGCAGGCCCAAGAGCGGCGCAAGCAGCGCCAGCGGCACGCCGGTGGTGAGCCAATGGGCGAGGCTCTTGATCGCGACGATGAGCGGCAGCGAAAGCGAGCCGGTGGTGAGCAGATCGAGCGAGCCGTCTTCGTAGTCGTTGGCGAAGATGCGGCCGGCGGACAGCAGCGCGGCGAGCAGCAGCGCGATCCACAAGACGCCGGGCGCGATGCGGGCAAGCAGATTGAGATCGGGGCCGAGTCCGAGCGGGGTCAGCGCCACGACCACGAGATAGAAGCCGAGCGCCGTGCCGATCGCGCCGCCTTCGCGCCAAGAGAGCTTCAGGTCGCGCGCGAGCAGAGCGCGTGCGGCGCTCACGACACGCGCTCTCTGCCGAGCGCAAGCTTGTGCGCGAATTTGGTCTTGAGCGGGACATGGCTCGCGACCACGGCGATGCCGCCGGTCTGGAGATGCTCCTTGACGGCGGTGTCGAGCAGCTTGAGCGAGGCATCGTCGAGCGAGGCTTGCGGCTCGTCGAGCAGCCAGACGGGACGCGGCGCGGCGAACAGGCGAGCGAGCGCGAGCCTGCGCTTCTGCCCCGCCGATAGGAGTTCGGCGGGAAGATCGGCGAGCGGAGCCAGGCCGAACGCGGCAAGCGAGTGCTTGAGGCGGGCAGGGTCACCGTCGAGGAACTCGGCCCAGAAGGCGAGGTTCTCGCCGACGTTGAGACCGGTGTTCACCGCATCGGCGTGGCCGACATAGTGGCAAAGCTCGGGGAGGGCTGCCTCGGGATCGGCACCGTCGAGCCGAAGCTCCCCGCCAGCGAGCGGGAGCAGCCCGGCGAGCTGGCGCAACAGGCTGGTCTTGCCGGCGCCGTTCGGGCCGGTCACCAGCAGCGCCTGGCCGGGGGAAAGCTCGAAGCTCAAGCCGCCGAAGACGGTCCTGCCGCCGCGCTGGCAGGAGATGTCATGGGCGGCGAGGCCGATCTTCTGCGGCATTTGCTCAGGTTTTGCGCAAGTTGAGACTGGGAAAGGCATTTGCGGCGGCGAATTCAGGCCCCGCGAAGTCTCTTCGCGTCATTGTTTCGTTGCCGCAAGAGCTTTTATATAGGCCTGGAGCGCGCAAGCCTTAAACAGGGGAGCCGTTTGGAGCGGATTGGCTAGTCGGCCACAAGCCGGTTGGCCATGCCCTTGCATGCGCTTCGACTGTAATTGGCCCGACTTCAAGGAGAGTCCGTTGACCGCGGCGATTGAACCCTCGCTCGACAGCTTCAATTGCCGGCGCACGCTCAAGGTCGACGGCGAGCGATACGACTATTTCAGCTTGGAGGAGGCCGAGACCAACGGGCTTGCCGGCATTTCGAGTCTGCCGTTCTCGCTGAAGGTGCTGCTGGAAAACCTGCTGCGTCACGAGGACGGCCGCAGCGTCACCGCCGACCATATTCGCGGCATCGCCGAATGGCTCGCGACGCGCAAGAGCGACAAGGAGATCGCCTTCCGCCCGGCGCGCGTGCTGATGCAGGATTTCACCGGCGTCCCCGCCGTGGTCGATCTCGCCGCCATGCGCGATGCGATGGCGCAACTCGGCGGCGATCCCAACAAGATCAATCCGCTCGCGCCGGTCGATCTCGTGATCGACCATTCGGTGATGGTCGATGCGTTCGGCTCGGATAGCGCCTTTCAGATCAATGTCGGCAGGGAGTATGAGCGCAACGGTGAGCGCTACGCGTTCTTGCGCTGGGGGGCGGGCGCCTTCGATAATTTTCGCGTGGTGCCGCCGGGCACTGGCATCTGCCACCAGGTGAATCTCGAATATCTGGCGCAGACCGTGTGGAGCAAGGAGGCGAACGGCGCCAACCCGGTCGCTTTCCCGGACAGCTTGGTCGGCACCGACAGCCACACCACCATGGTCAACGGGCTTGCCGTGCTCGGCTGGGGCGTGGGCGGGATCGAGGCCGAGGCCGCCATGCTCGGCCAGCCGATCTCCATGCTGATCCCCGAAGTGGTGGGCTTCCGCCTTACCGGTGAATTGAAAGACGGCGTGACCGCCACCGACCTCGTGCTGACGGTTACGGAGATGCTGCGGCGCGCCGGCGTGGTCGGCAAGTTCGTCGAGTTCTACGGCGATGGGTTGGGCAATCTGCCGCTGGAGGACCGGGCCACGATCGCCAATATGGCGCCGGAATATGGCGCGACCTGCGGCTTCTTCCCGATCGACGAGGAGACTCTGTCTTATCTGAAGGCGACCGCGCGCAAGAAGCGGCGCATCGCGCTGGTCGAGGCCTATGCCAAGGCGCAAGGCATGTTCCGCGAAGCCGGCACGCCTGACCCCGTCTTCAGCAAGACGCTCGCGCTCGATCTCGGCGATGTCGTGCCGTCGATCGCAGGGCCTAAGCGCCCGCAGGACCGGGTGCCGCTCGCGCAGGCGGCGTCAGCCTTCGCCAATGCGCTTGACAAGGAATACGGCAAGGCTGCGGAAGCGGGCAAGCGGGTGCCGGTGAAGGGCAAGAATTTCGACCTTGGCCATGGCGACGTGGTGATCGCCGCCATCACCTCCTGCACCAACACCTCCAATCCCTTCGTCATGGTGGCGGCGGGGCTCTTGGCCAGGAATGCGGTGGAGCGCGGCTTGAGCGTGAAACCCTGGGTCAAGACTTCGCTGGCGCCAGGCTCGCAGGTGGTGACCGACTATCTCGAGAAAGCGGGCCTGCAGGACGATCTCGACCGGCTCGGCTTCCACCTGGTCGGCTATGGCTGCACCACCTGTATCGGCAATTCCGGCCCGCTGCCGGATGAGATCTCGCAGACCATCCACGAGCATCATCTGGCGGTCGCCTCGGTGCTTTCGGGCAACCGCAATTTCGAGGGCAGGGTCAATCACGACGTGCGCGCCAATTATCTCGCCTCGCCGCCGCTGGTGGTGGCCTACGCGCTAGCGGGCTCGGTCACGGTCGATCTCGCCACCGAGCCACTCGGTACGGACGCGGAAGGCGAGCCGGTCTGTCTCAGGGACCTTTGGCCGTCGGCGAAGGAGATCGCCAAGGTGGTGCGCAAGGCGGTGAAGAAATCGATGTTCAAGGCACGCTACGGGGACGTGTTCCGCGGCGATCCGGAATGGCGCGCCATCGAGGTGAAGGGCGGTCTCACCTATGACTGGGATACGCATTCGACCTATGTGCAGAACCCGCCTTATTTCGAGGACATGTCGCTGACGCCTTCGCCGGTGACCGACATCGAGGGCGCGCGCATCCTCGGCCTGTTCCTCGATTCCATCACCACCGATCATATCTCGCCGGCGGGCGGGATCAGGAAGGATAGCCCGGCCGGCCGCTATTTGATCGAACACGGCGTGGAGGCGCACGACTTTAATTCCTACGGCTCCCGGCGCGGCAATCACGAGGTAATGATGCGCGGTACCTTCGCCAATACCCGCATCAAGAACCTGATGGTGCCAGGGGTCGAGGGCGGGGTTACGGTGCACTATCCTTCGGCCGAGCGCATGGCGATCTACGACGCGGCCATGCGCTATCACGCCGACGGCGTGCCGCTGGTGGTGTTCGCCGGCAAGGAATATGGCACCGGCTCCTCGCGCGACTGGGCAGCCAAGGGTACGCGCCTACTGGGCGTTCGCGCGGTGATCGCCGAAAGCTTCGAGCGTATCCACCGCTCGAACCTGATCGGCATGGGCGTGCTGCCGCTTCTGTTCGCCGAAGGCATGTCGTGGCAGTCGCTCGACCTCAAAGGCGACGAGACGGTGAGCCTCAAGGGTCTCGCCGAGATCAAGCCGATGCAGTGGCTCGAGGCGGATGTGGTCTATGCCAGCGGCGAGACGCGCGTGCTGCCGTTGCGCGCGGCGATCGACACGTTCGATGAGCTCGACTATTTCCGCAATGGCGGGATTCTGCACTACGTGTTGCGCGCTCTAGCCCGCGACGCAGCGTGAATGGATTCTCATTCCCAAAACTGACGGGTTTTGCTGGTCGAGTAGTCACTCAGTTGTGACCCGAAATGGCGCGTTTTTGTCGGAAATCCCGGTCAGCTTGCTGCATGGTAGGAACCATGAGGCCTTGTTTTTTCAGTGCGGGCGCCCTGGCGGCGCTTGCCGCCCTCGCGGTTTCACCGCCGGGCTTGGCTGACCCGCCGAAGCAAGCGGCCAGTCCGGCCGTGGTCGAGCTGTTCACCAGCCAAGGCTGCTCCGCCTGCCCCCCCGCCGATGCGTTGCTCGCCGACCTCGGCAAGCGGCCCGGCCTCCTCGCATTGTCCTATTCGGTCGACTACTGGAACTATCTCGGCTGGCACGACACGCTCTCCAGCCCGGCCAACAGCGAACGCCAACGCGAATATGCCCGCATGCGCGGCGACGGCGCCGTCTACACGCCGCAGGTCGTGGTCGATGGCGTTATGCATGTCAACGGCAGCAACGAAGCGGCGATCGAGATGGCGATGCGGAACGCGGGCGAGCAATTGCGGGCCGTCAAGGTGCCGATCAGCATGGATGCCGAGGGCGATACTCTGGTGATCGGCATCGGCGCTGCTGATGACAAATCCGACAAGCGCGACGGCACGGTCTGGCTGGTCGCCGCCAAGGACAAGGAGACGGTGTCGATCACCCGCGGCGAGAACCGCGGCAAGACGCTCAGCTATCACCATCCGGTGCGCGAGGTGTCGCCGGTTGGCATGTGGAAGGGCGAGGCAATGACCTTGAGGCTCCCGCTCAAGGATCTCAAGATCAAGGGCGGGGACTATCTGGTCGCGCTGCTGCAAGTCGAGAATGGTGGGCCGATCCTTGGCGCCGCGCAGTTCGACCCGCGCTGAGCCGGACGCCGCAACCGACTCCCAAAACAAAAACGGGCCGGCTGACCGACCCGTCTTACGTTGCCTTTCGGAATGAAATGGCCCGGTCCGAGAGAAGACCCCGGGGGGGCTGGGGGGCTGAGATTCCGAAGCCTCTCTAGTTGGACCGGGCCGAGAGGCAACGGTGCCGATCATAAGGGTCTTTGGGGCGTGGCAACGGCTGAACTTGGGCCGAACTGTGATTTTTGTTTCGTTATGTTACACTTCGTGCGGCTCGCGTCAGCGGCTTGAATTTCACCAAGGCTGCCGTCATCATGAAGCTTCCGTTACAGGAGGCGCGCATTGAGCGAAACTGAGCCCATAGTCTTGCCGCTGGCTCGCAAGGCCGGCGGCGAAGCAAAGCTTTCCGAGGGAGCAAACCGGCGCGGCGACATTGCCTTCGATCGCCGGGAATTGACGCAAATCCTGGATGTCTACGGGCGCAAAGTGGCAAGCGGCGAATGGCGCGACTATGCCATCGACATGCTGAAGGAGAAGGCCGTGTTCTCGGTCTTCCGCCGCGCCTGCGAAACGCCGCTCTACCGCATCGAGAAGGCGCCGCGGCTGGCGCGCCGGCAAGGCGCCTATAGCGTGATCGCGGCGACCGGACTGATTCTGAAGCGCGGGCACGATCTGGCACGGGTGTTGCGCGCGCTCGACCGCGGATTGCGGCTGGTCGAGGCTTAGGTCATTCCAAAAAAACAATAGGCCCCGGCGGCGACCGCCGGGGCCTTGTCTTGTGGCTGATGCCGTTCGCTTAGCGGCGGTCGCCGAACAGCGAAAGCAGCATCATGAACAGATTGATGAAGTTGAGGTAGAGCGACAGCGCTCCCATCACCGCCTTGCGGCCGACGGCGGTCCCGTCGTCACCCACATAATACATCTCCTTGATCCGCTGCGTGTCGTAGGCCGTCAGCCCGGCGAACACCAGCACGCCGATCACCGAGACCGCGAATTGCAGAGCGGTCGAGCCGATGAACAGGTTCACCAGCATGGCGATGATGACGCCGATCAGGCCCATGAACAGGAACGAGCCCCAACCGGAGAGGTCCTTGCTCGTGGTGTAGCCCCACAGCGACAGCGCTCCGAACGAGGCCGCGGTGATGAAGAACACCCGCGCGATGCTCTCGCCGGCATAAACCATAAAGATCGAGGAGATCGACGCGCCCATCAGCGCGGCGAAAATCCAGAAGGCGATCTGCGCGGTGCCGAGGCTCATCGAGCCGATCCGCGCCGAGATGAAGAACACCAAGGCGAGCGGGGCGAAGATGACGACCCACTTGAAGGCGCTGGCGAACATCAGATTCCCGAAGGGGGTCAAGCCCGTGATCGTGCCATCGGCGCCCGTTACCACCGACATGGAATAGACCAGCCACGCCACCACGCCGGTGATGGCCACGCCGCTCGCCATGTAGTTGTAGACGCGGATCATATAGGCGCGCAGGCCCTGGTCGATGACACCGGCATCGGTGCGCCCGACTGGCGTGCTCTGCGCGTAACGTCTGTCGAGTTCCGCCATTGAATAAAGGGTCCTTTCCCCTAGCTGCGTAAGTTCACGGTGAGCATTTTGGCCACGAATATGGGGGGTTGAGCCTAGATACGCAAGATGACGAATGCATGGCTTCGGTCGGGTGCCGGACGCAGTCTATTCGGCGCGGAGATAGGGCGCCGCCTTGGCCGAAAGCACCCGCCAGGTCGCGATTCCGCCGATCGTGAGCACGAAGGCGAGCGCGAGGACGACCGTTTGGGCGGCGGCGAGCGGCGAAAACACAAAGGGCACCTCGAACGCCCATTTGCACAGCGCCCAAGCTGTCGCCGTGGCGATCAGCAGCGCGAGCGCCGCGGTGGCGAGCCCGAGCAGGCCGAATTCGAGCAGTTCGGCGCGGACGATGCGCAGGCGTGTGGCGCCGAGCGTCTTGTAGATCACCGCCAGATATTTCCGCCGCTCCTGACCGGCCGCCACCGCGCCCGCCAGCACTGCCGCGCCGATCAGCAGGGTGACGCCGGCGGTGGCGCTGATCGCGGCCATTACCTTGCCGAGCAGCTCCTTGGCCGCTTCGACGACGTCGCCGACCCTGATGGCGGTGACCAGGGGGAAGCGCTCGGCCAAGGCCTGCACCACCTTGGCCTCCTGCGCTGCCGTCGTGCCCTTGGGCAGTTCGAGGGTGGTCAGCATGCGGTGCGGCGCGCCTTGCAGCGTGTTGGGCGAGAACACCATGACGAAATTGATGGCGAGCGACTCCCAGTCGATCTTGCGCATGGAGGCGATGGTCGCCTCGATATTACGGCCGAGAATGTTGACGGTGATCGGATCGCCGAGCTTCAGTCCCAAGCCTTTGGCAAGCTCGGCATCGAAGGAAACGAGCGGCGGTCCGGCATAGTCCTTGGACCACCATTCGCCCTCGACGATGGTAGAGGCGCCGGGCACGTTGTCGGTGTAAGTGAGGCCGCGGTCGCCGGACAGCACCCAGCGCGTATCGGGCGTGGCCTCGACCTTCTCGGCCGGGATGCCCTTCAACGCCACGATGCGGCCTCTGAGCATCGGCGCGTCGTCGAGCTTGGCATCGGGCTCGATCGATCTGATCGTGTCCTTGAAGGAGTCGAGGTCCGATGCCTCGATGTCGAGGAAATAATAGGCTGGTGCGTCGAGGGAGATATTGCTCTCGATCTGATTCAGGAGTGAACGCTGGATCAGCGCCACCGCGACGAGCAGTCCGAGCCCCAGACCGAGCGACACGGCGATGGAGCGAGCGAGCGAGCCTGGGCCGCCGATGCTGGCCAGCGCCAGCGCGAGCGCGGGCGGCTTGGTGCGCCGGAACCTTGCCGCGTAATGCTGCAATAGGAATCCAAAGCCGGTCAGCAGGAGAAAGCCGGCGACAATGCCGGCCGAGATCGCGGCGGTGATGGCCCGCTCGTCGGATGCGGCGATGGCGAGCGCGAACAGAGCCATAGCCGCGGCGGCGGACCCCGCGGCATAGGGCCATGCCGAGCGCTTGTGCTCCTCGGTGAGGTGAGCGCGCATCAACACCGCCGGAGAGACGCTTGCGGCGCGGCCGAGCGGCCAGAGGACGAAGAGCACCATGGTAAGCAGGCCGGCAAGTGCCGCGGTCAGCAGCGGCAAGGGATGCGGCTCGACGGCGAGCTCGATGGGCAGCACATCGGAATAGATGGCGGACAGCACGACCGGGGCGAGCGCGCCGAGGACGAGGCCGAGCGTGATGCCGATCGTGGCAAGCATCAGCGCCTGGATCAGATAGATCATCAGCACCTGCCGGCTCGGCGCGCCGAGGCATTTGAAGGTGGCGATGATGTCCCGCTTCTTGGCCATGTAGCTCTGGATGGCGTTGCCGACGCCGATGCCACCGAGCAGGAGCGCGGTCAGCCCGACGAAGCTGATGAACTGGGTGAAGCGGCTGGCATCACGGCGCAGCGCCGGCGCGGGATCGGTCCAATCGCGGATGGCGAAGCCGGCTTGCGGGAACTTGCTTTCGATAGCCGACTTGGCCGCGGCCAGCGCGTCACGGTCGGCGGCGCGCGTTTCGGGCAGTTTCAGGCGATAGATCCAGCGGATGAGGCTGCCTGGCTGTATCAGGCGGGTCTGGTCGAGCGTCTCGCGCGACATCAGCACCTTCGGCCCGTAGGACAGACGGTCCGCCAGCCGGTCTGGCTGCTGGCCGAGAATGCCGCCGATGGTAACTTTGGCGTCGCCGATGGTGAGCGCGCCCCCGACCTCCTGACCGAGCCGGTCGAGCAATCTCTGCTCGGCGAGAACCACGCCGGGAAAGCGCCAGGCAGGCCCGGCATCTGCGGGCTCGAGCACGGAGACCTCGCCGTAATGCGGATAGGCCTCGTCGACCGCCTTGACCTCGATCAGCGCGGTCTTTCCCGCCGCCGTGCGCGCCATCGCACGGAAGCTCGCCGACTCGCTGACTTGACCCAGGGCATCGAGCGCCGCGCGCTCCTCCGGGTTGGCCTGCCGGTGCACCAGCTCGAAGGAGAGATCGCCGCCGATCAGAAGACGCCCCTGGCGCGCCAGCGCCGCGTCGAACGACGCCGCCAGCGAGCCGATGGCGGCGACCGCGGCGACGCCAAGCGCGATGCAGAGCACGAATACGGTCAACCCACCCGCGCCGGCGCGCAG
Organism: Methyloceanibacter sp.; assembly: GCA_035630595.1. GTDB lineage: Bacteria > Pseudomonadota > Alphaproteobacteria > Rhizobiales > Methyloligellaceae > Methyloceanibacter. Next base: position 18,165 of record DASQKJ010000026.1, on the reverse strand, counting down.
CTCGCGCATGGCGATGGAGAAGGCGAGTGGTAGTTTCAGGCGGGAGGGCGCCGGCGCCGAAGTTGCGGTCGCGGCGGTCACGAGGCCGGCACCTTTCGCTTGGTACCGCTCACAATGCGGCCATCGGCGAGGCTCACGATGCGGTCGCAACGTTTGGCGAGCGACCGGTCATGGGTGATGAGCAGCAGGGTCGCGCCAGTCCGTTCCTTGAGTCCGAACAGGATGTCCATCACTTCCGCGCCGGTGCCCAGGTCGAGATTGCCGGTCGGCTCGTCGGCGAGAATCAGCGACGGGTGCGGCGCCAGCGCCCGGGCGATGGCGACGCGCTGCTGCTCGCCGCCGGAGAGCTGGCCGGGAAAATGGGCCTCGCGATGCGCCAGGCCGACCTCGGCCAGCGCCACGCGCGCCTCGCCGAAAGCATCGTCGTGGTCGAGAAATTCGAGCGGCAGCGCCACGTTCTCAATCGCCGTCATGGTGGGCACGAGGTGGAAAGATTGAAACACGATGCCGATATTGGCGGCACGGAGCCGCGCGAGCCCGTCCTCGTTCAGCGCAGCATAATCGGTGTTCATGACCTCCACGCTTCCCGCCGTCGCGCATTCGAGCCCGGCGACCACCATCAGCAGGGTCGACTTGCCGGAGCCGCTCGGACCGACGATCGCGACGGCCTCTCCAGCCGGAACGCGCAGGTCGATGCCGCGCAGGATCGCGACTGGCCCGGCCCGCGACGGCAAGGTCACATGCAGATCTTCGAGCTTGATGGCCGAAGCGCGACGCTGTTTGACGGGCTGTTCCATGGGCGGGGTGGGTGACAGATGGCACGGGTCCCGGCAATTGAGAAGGGCAAAGAGGTCGAAAAGATGAGGCGCGGCATGTTTGTCTTTTTCATTGTGGCCGCGAGCCTTGTTTTCGCGCCTTTGCCCAACACGCAGGCAGAGCCGCGCGCGCGCGTGATCGTCGCGCTCGGCGACAGCCTGACCGCGGGACTTGGACTGCCGCAGGACGAGGCCTTTCCGGCGCAACTCGAAGCGGCGCTGAAGGCGCGCGGCAACTCTGTGACGGTGGTGAATGCTGGCGTGTCCGGCGATACCGCAGCGGCGGCGCTGAAGCGGCTCGACTGGGCGCTGCCTGACGACGCGAGCGCGGTGATCATCGAGCTCGGGGGGAACGACGCGCTGCAAGGCATTCCCTCGCAAGGGACGAAAGCAGCGCTCGCGGCGATTATCGAGCAGGTGCAGGCGAGGGGGCTGCCGATCCTGCTCGCGGGGATGGAGGCGCCGCGCAACATGGGCAAGGACTATGTCGATGAGTTCCGCGCGGTCTATGTCGATCTCGCCGAGCGCTACGACGTCATCTTCTATCCCTTCTTCATGGAGGGGGCTGCGTTGAATGACGGGATGATGCAGGAGGACGGCATCCATCCCAATGCGCGCGGCGTGGCGGCGATCGTCGACAATATCCTGCCCAAGGTCGAGGAGCTATTGGCCAAGGTCGACGCGAAGGGCTGAGGCAGAAATTCATCGGAGGCGCGCGCAGGAACAAGCGCATGATTTGCTCGGTCGCCTGGGTCACGAGCTTGGGCGCGTTCTGTATCGCTTCGCGGATGCGTACTTCTGCTCGGCGGGCTTGAAGAGGCGCGAAGGCCAGCGATGGCCAGGTCGTGGTCATGGGCTATTGCTTCGGCGGCGCCGCAGCGCTTGAACTGGCGCGCTCCGGAAAAGCAGGCGGCGTTTCAGGATATGCGAGCTTACACGGCGGCCCCACGACTCCGGAGGGCCAAGCCTATCCTTCCGACACGCCGCCGATCTCATAGCGCATGGCGCCGGGGACACCTCCGTCACCATGGTCGATGTCGCGGCGCTTTCGCGGGAGTTGGAGAAAGCGGGCGTGAATACGAGATCCAGGTCTATTCGGCTGCGCCCCACGGTTTCACCGAATGGGAGTCGGACCGGTACCAGAAGCGTGCCGACGAAGAATCGTGGGATGCCTTCGCGGACTTTTGGCCGCGACCCGTCAATACTAGGCGCGGGGCCGCGAGATCGGGGGAAGGCGCGAGGCATTCGACCCGACGCCGGCGCTCGGCGCCTTCCTCTCCGGTCCAATGTGGCGGCGCCGTGACGGACGCCGCTCGCGCCGCTAGGCCGGGCACACGATGGCGGTGGCCTCGCAGGCATTGCGAATGCAGGTGGTGGAAATCGGCGAGATCGTCTTGCCGGTGAAGGTGTTCAATCTTCTTCCGATATAGCTCTGAAGGTTGCGTTTGGCGCGGTCGCGAGCGTTGTTCTGATTGCGCGCATCGGCCGTCGATCTGATCACGTAGCAACCTTCGGCCGTCGCCGCAGCAGGCTGGGAAACGGTGGCTCCGGCTATGGCGGCGCCCAACGCAAGTGCAACGATCAGCAATGTCTTCATCGTACTCTCCTTGATGACGGGTCGTGAAATTCGGATGGCTAGCGGCCGGCCTTTTGTCTGCGTCGGTTCACTTCGGCCTGCGAGACGGCGCCGGCCTTGATCAAGCCTCGGACGCATGCCTTCGTCAGATAATCTCCGTGACGCCGCATGCAGTTTTCCAGGCCGCGGGTGCCGAGCCCCCACTGGCCGCAGAAACGGCGATAATCCTCGGCGCATTTTCGCTTGTTGGCCTCTGCCGACGTGACCGAGAAGACAACAACCGACAAGGCGATGAGCAGTACTGCGCGAAAGTGATTCATACATCCCTCCCCTTAAGCTTGGAGCAGCGTTGCCCGGAGGGTGGGACATGGCCGATTGGCCCAGACTCCGCAAGTTACAAATCGGGGCGCTGGGCTTTCGGGAGCCGAGGCAGCGGACAATTGGGGAAAGCAATCGCGCCCAAGCCTTGCTAACCGCTTCAGGGGGCTGGGAATTCACCATAGACCTAGAAAGCGGTCATTCGCGCGGCTCCAACGGATGCGGCGAATCGTGCGATATCACCGACGAGTTCCCGGCACGTTCCGGCCGGTGGCGGCGATGGACTATTTTCTGACCGGGGGCTTCCGCGTCTGGTTCGCCACCAACATCATCGGCATCATTCCGGTGAAGCGGGGCAGCGGCAAGGAAGGCGGCAATCCGCTTCAGCTCGCCGATGAGGCGCTCGGCCGTGGCGAGATCCTGGTGATTTTCCCGGAAGGGGCGCGCGGCGAGCCGGAGACCTTGCAGACTTTCAAGAAGGGCATCGGCCATCTTGCCGGCGCCCGGCCCAGTGTACCGGTGGTGCCGATCTTCCTGCATGGGCTCGGCAAGGCGCTGCCGCGCGGCTCGTTGCTGCTGGTGCCGTTCAACGTCACGGTCAGCGTCGGCGAACCGCTCTACGGAACGAAGTCATATGATGCGTTTGTAACCGAGCTGACGCAGGCGATGACCGCGCTCGCCGCAGCGGAAAAGCTGCCGGCGTGGGAGTAAAGCTCAGGGCCGTGAGGGTGCGGCCGCGCCTTCGAGCAGGGCCATGAGAAAGGCGGCGGCGGCGGCGAGCGCACCGATCCAGCGCACATGGTTCCACATGCCCCAGGAAGCGCGGAACGTGTCCCAGAAGCGCGCGCCTTCCTCGCTCGCGGCCTTGGTGGCGGCGAGCCGATTGTTGAGCGGCACGTTCTTCAGCAAGGTCACGCCGAATGGTCCGTTGAGATAGAGCAGGGCGCCCAGCAAGAGATAACCGGAGCCCGGCTGCGACCATCTGAGGGGCGCGGCGAGCCCGAGCAGGCCGGCCAGCACTGCGGTGCCGAAGAACGCGAGCAGGAACAGCGGGCCCTTGATCGCGCTGGTGACCGACTGCATGGCGGCGATGGCCGAGGGCGCCGGCAGGCGGCTTAGCGCGTTCAGCAAGAAGGCGGCGAAGGCGAAGAACACGCCTGCGACCAGGCCCGAACCAAGGACCGCAAGCGCGGTCGCAATGCAGAGAAGCTTATCCATCGATCCCTCCCCAGGGCGCCCTGAACGCCGCGTGTCTAGCTAACATTCCGCGCCGCGCTTCACCAGCCGGGATTGGTGCAGCGGACGCCCTTGGTCTTGATCGAGGCGATCTGGCCGGTCTCGATCGAGATCTCCCAGGCGCGGCGCACGTCGGTCCACCATTCCTTGTCTTCGCTGCCCTTGGCCTGGCCAAGGAATCGCAGCATCGCGTCTTCGCCCTGCACGCAGGCGAGCGAGAACTGAACGTCCTTTTGCGGCTCCGGCACGACTAGGGCGTCGGTCACCACGTAGGTTGCCGGCGCGTCGGCGGCCGCCTTCGATATTTCGCGACTGGTCAGTACGAGATCGGTGCCGTCCTCGCGCTGATAATGGCGGACATAGATCGGCGGCGAGACCAGGCCGCCGCCGAGATCGGTCCAGCCTTCGATCTCCAGTTCATCGCTATAGGTCTTGCCGAGGAAGCTCTTGGCAAAGCTCACATCGGCCGATTCCTCCTCGCTCGGTTCCTTGGGCTCGGCAAGGACGGCCCGCGGCAAAAGGAGGAGGATGGCAAGCAAAACAAAGGGCGAGGCACGGCGGATGCTAACCATGTCGGTTCCCTCACAACGCTCTGGCACGGCGCTATAGTCTAATCACAATCTTGACCAAATCGGCACCGCCAGTCCCCCGAACTGCCTGTGCGCAACGCCCAGCCAATGCTAAAGCTCCCGTCCCCGAATGCGATATCCCGATGATCAGAATTTTGCTCACCGCAGGTCTCCTTCTGGCCGCGCAGGCGGTCTGCGTCCGCGCCGGCGGCGACGAGACGGAATCGCCTCGCTCCGAAGCGGAGCGGCTCGCCGCCATGATCGGGCAGATGATCATGGTCGGGTTCACTGGCAACTCGGAGCGCGATCCGGGCGTCGTCGCGGTGCGCGAGCAACTGGCGACGGGCATTGTCGGTGGGGTGGTGCTCTATCCGGAGAATATCGGCAAGGTCGAAGCGCTGCGCGCGCTGACCGCCTATTTGCGCAACGCCAAGACCTCGCCGGTCCCGTTCATCGCCGTCGACCAGGAAGGCGGCTTGGTGCAGCGGCTCACGCGGCGGAACGGCCATTCCTATTTTCCGTCGGCGCGCAGCGTCGGGCAGAATCCGAGTTTCGCGTCGGAGGAGAGCGCCGTCCGCCTCTATGCCGGCATGGCGGAGCAGGTGACGCATGCGGGCTTCAATCTCAATTTCGGGCCCGTGGTCGATCTGAACATCAATCCCCACAATCCGGTGATCGGCGGGCGTGACCGAAGCTTCGGCGCCGACCCCAGGATCGTGACGGCCCTGGCGCGCGCCTTCATCACCGCGCATCGCGAGGCCGGCATCGTCACGGTGGCCAAGCATTTCCCCGGGCATGGCTCGAGCCATGTCGACAGCCACAAGGGGCTCGCCGACGTCTCCACCACCTGGGAGGAGAAGGAGCTCGAACCCTACCGCGCGCTGGCCAAGGAAGGGCTGCTCGACGCGGTGATGCTCGGTCATCTCTATCATCCGCGATTTAGCGACGGGGCAATGCTGCCGGCCTCGCTCTCGGGCCGCGCCGTCAAGGCGCTCAGGGCCGGCTATATCGGCTTCGACGGCGTGGTGGTCAGTGACGATCTGGAGATGGGCGCAGTGAGCGACTATTCGCTCGAGGATCGGGTGATCAAGGCGGTCAATGCCGGTACCGATCTGCTCGTGTTCTCCAATATCAGTCTGCGCGATCCGGAACTCGGGCCGAAGCTGCACGCGATCATTGCCGATGCGGTGCGCGACGGGCGCATCTCACGCACGCGGATCGAGAAGGCCTACGGCAAGATCAAGTTGTTGAAGCGCCGCTTGGCCCAGAAGGACCTCTCCGGCAAGTGGTGAACGACTTTTCCTCATCCCGACGGCGCGGCGGGGCGCGTCTCGAAGCATGACGGCCGCGTTCCGCGGCCTCCTCCTGGTGAGGTTCTTAGTGATAGGCGTCGTGTTCGGGCGCTTCCCATAGCGCCCAATAAGAATAGGCGGTGTAGCCCAGGATGATCGGCAGGATGGGAACCGCTCCGTAAAGCATAAAGAGCTGGCTTTCGGGCGCGGCGGCGGCCTGCCAGATGGTGATGTCGGGCGGAATGATGAACGGGAAGAGGCTGACGCCGAGCCCGGTGTAGCAGAGCAGGAACAACGCCGCGCCGAGCAGGAAGGGCGTATAGCGCTGGCGGCGCTTGAGCGCTGTCCATAGCGCCACGATGCTCGCCGCGGTGATCAGCGGCACGGGGCTCAGCATCACCATATTGGCCGGCGTGAACCAGCGCGCGGCGATCTCCGCATGCAGCAGCGGCGTCCAGATGCTGAAAATCACGATGAAGGCGGCGACGGCCACCAGCGCGATATTGGCGATGCCGTAGGCCCATTCGCGCAAGGCCTCGTCGGCCTTCATGATCAGCCAGCCCGCCGACAGCAGCACATAGCCGGCCAGCACGGCCGCGGCGGTCAGGACCGAGAACGGCGACAGCCAGTCGAAGGCACCGCCGGAGAATTGATTGTCGTTCACGGCGAAGCCCTGAATGAAGGCGCCGATGATGACACCCTGCATCAGCGCGGCGAGGATCGAGCCGACGCTGAAGGCCAAGTCCCAGACCCAGCGGCTACGCTCCGACTTGAAGCGAAACTCGAACGCCACGCCGCGCAGGATCAGCCCCATCAGCATCAGAATGATCGGGATGTAGAGGGCAGGCAGCATCACCGAATAAGCGAGGGGAAAGGCCGCAAGCAGGCCCCCGCCGCCCAGCACGAGCCAGGTCTCGTTGCCGTCCCAGAAGGGCGCCACCGACGCCATCATGGCGTCGCGATCCTTGTCGGAGGGCGCCAGCGGAAACAGCACGCCAAGTCCGAGGTCGTAGCCGCCGAGCAGCACATAGAGGAACACGGCCAGCGCCAGAATCGCCGCCCAGACGAGCGGCAGGAGCACGGGCAGATATTCGGTCATCTGGCTGGCTTGCTCGGTCATGGATTCCCTGCCGCGGCCATTGGGCGATGGGAAAGATCGGCCTCGTCCTTTTCGGGAACGGGCGGCGTCTCGTCAGGCCCTCGCCGCACGAGCTTGGCGATGTAGTAGACGCCAGCGCCGAACACGATGCCGTAAACCAGCACGAACAAGACAAGCGACATCAGCACGCTCCCGCCAGGAACCGGCGAGACCGAGTCCGCGGTGCGCAATACGCCGTACACCGTCCAGGGCTGACGACCCACCTCGGTTACGAACCAGCCGGCGAGCACCGCGACGAATCCCAGCGGCCAGATCCAGGACATGAAGCGCAGATACCAGCGTGTCGTGTAGAGCCGTCCCGTCAGCCACAGCACCGCGCCGATGGAGCCCGCCGCGATCATGATGATTCCGATGCCGACCATGATGCGGAAGGCGAAGAAGGGGATGATCGGATTGGGCCGGTCCTCGGGCGGGAAGGATTTCAAGCCCTTGACCTCGGCGTCCCATTCATGGGCGAGGATGAGGCTGCCGAGTTTCGGAATCGCGATCTCGAAGCGATTGCTCTCGGTCTTGGGGTCGGGGATGGCGAACAGGATCAGCGGCGCGCCGCGCTGCGTCTCCCAATGCGCCTCGATCGCGGCGATCTTCGCAGGCTGATGCTCGCGCGTATTGAGTCCATGCAGATCGCCGATGACAAGTTGGAGCGGCGCCAGCCACACCAGCAGGCTCAGCGCCATGACAAGCATGACCTTGCCGTGCGGCACGCTCTGCTCGCGCAGGATGTACCATGCTCCGATGCCGCCCACGCAGAGCGCCGTGGTGAGGTAACAGGCCACGACCATATGGGCGAAGCGGTAGGGGAACGACGGATTGAAGATGACCAGCCACCAGTCCTCGACATGCAGCACGCCGTCCTCGGCGACGCGGAAGCCGGTGGGCGTCTGCATCCAGCTATTGGCCGACAGGATCCAGAACGCCGAGATCACCGTGCCGAGCGCCACCATGGCGGTGGCGAAGAAATGCACGCCTTTCGGCACGCGTTCGCGGCCGAACAGCATGATGCCGAGGAAGCCCGCCTCGAGAAAGAAGGCGGTCAGCACCTCGTAGGACATCAGCGGGCCGATGACATTGCCGCCGCGCCGGGAAAACTCGCTCCAATTGGTGCCGAACTGATAGGACAGCACCACCCCGGACACCACGCCCATGCCGAACGACACGGCGAAGATCTTGGTCCAGTGCCGGGAGGTCTCCGCGTAGATCCGGTTTCCGGTCTTGAGGTAGAGCGCCTCTAGCACCAGCAGCCAGGCGGCAAGCCCGATGGTGAAGGACGGAAAGATGATGTGAAAGGACACTGTGAAGGCGAACTGGATTCGCGCGAGCAGAAGCGGATCGAGATCGAACATGCGAGCCCAGCCTTGTGCTTCTTGGAGCCGCCGTCAGGGGCGACTCAAACCCCGAAAATCGAGCTTAGACCCAGCGCGGCGCAGGCGCAAAGTGCCAGCGCAGGGTAAGCATTGGCCGCCCACCGTTTTTGCGCCTTGATTCAGCTCAAGCGCGCTTGCGCAGGATTCAAGCCCTGCGGGTCGCGGCGGCATAGGCCGTTTCGTGGTGCTCGCGCGACTCCGACCCGAAGCAACAGAATACGATGCGGTCTATCGTGTGGGCTTGCTCGAGTGCGGCAAACATGGTGCGCATGGCGATCTGTGCGGCGCGGCCCGGTGGAAAGCCGTAGGCCCCGGTGGAGATGGCTGGATAGGCGATCGAGCCGATGCCGTGTTCCCGCGCGAGCGCGAGGCTGTTGCGATAGCAGGCGGCCAGCAGCCGGTCCTCGCCGCGCTCGCCGCCACCCCACACGGGACCGACGGTATGAACCACGTAGCGTGCACGCAGGCCGAATCCCGGTGTGATCTTCGCCTCGCCCGTGTCGCAGCCGCCGAGCTTGGCGCAAGCCTTGCGCAGCTCCGGCCCGGCCGCGCGGTGGATGGCGCCGTCGACACCGCCCCCGCCGAGCAGCGACTTGTTGGCGGCATTGACGATGGCGTCGACTTCGAGCGCGGTGATGTCGCCCTCGACGATCTCGATGCGATGCGGCATGCGCGCGCATTGGACGCCGGGTGGGAGCCTGGATCAAGTAGCGTGGGCGACAGGTTTGACCACCGTCCTACGCCTCATTCGGCGGAAGCCGACGAGCCCTCGAGCGAAGAGGGATTCACCGAGCGGATGAAGGCGATGATCTTCCACATGTCATCGTCGGATTTGACGATCGTGCCGAAGGGGGGCATCGGGCCGACCACGTTCTCGGAGCCCTTGCGGCTATAACCCTGTTTCTGCAATTCGTCGGAACCGAGCGCGATCAGGCGGAACAGCGTGTCGTCATCCTTGCCATAGACCCAGACCTGGTTGCTCAAGGGTGGACCCATGCCGCCCCCGCCCATGCCGTGGCAGCCGTTGCAGCCCGCGGCCAGATAGACCTTTCGGCCGTCCGCGGCGATGCTGGCAAAGTCGGCGTATGGGCTTTCGAGGCTGCCCTTCTCGGCATTGCGCGCAGTTTCGAGCGGAGAACTGCCTGACGCAGCTTTGCCGTCCGCCGCGGGGGCTTCGGCGGTAGGCGCCCCGTCAGGCGGGGGGTCCTGGGCCTGATTTGCAGCCCACGCGGCGCTGCCTCCTAAGCCACAAAGCAGGATAGTGACGCCAAAGATTCGAAGCATAGGGCGTGTCCTCTTCTGGTCTCCCCAGAAGCGGGGAGCGGCACAGTTTGGAGGTAAACGGCCTTTTGCAGGGGGCGGTTCCGGTCAAACAGTGTCGGCTTGCCAACGGACTGCTTGACGTGCCTAGAGCCTGTTATGTTATATCATCGACCATGAACGCCGCCCATCAGCATCAGCCGGCCAAGCTGTCGCGCAATCAGAGCGAGATCCTGTCCTGCCTGCGCGAGGCAAAGGAGCCTATGAGCGCCTATGCCATTCTCGACCGGGTCAGGACGGTCGGCATCGCGCATCCGCCGACGGTTTATCGCGCGCTCAACGAGCTGATGCAGAAGGGCATGGTGCATCGGCTTCAATCGCGCTCGGCCTTCATCGCCTGCGGCCACGGCGCCTGCGACGGCAAGTTCGCCTTCGCCATCTGCCGTCAGTGCGGCAAGGTCGTCGAGATTTCCCTTTCCGCCGACGATCAGTCCGCGTTGCTCGCGCTTGCGCCTGACGAGATCGTCCCGGAGCAGGTTACGCTCGAGATCGCTGGCCTGTGCGAAGCCTGCCGGGCGGCTTAGCCCGCGCCAAGCAAGGGGATTAGCAAGATGCGCTCGGAGCGGCGGGGGGAGCTTCATCGGCATGTGACGCTGGTCAGCGGCGCGCACGAAGCGCCGCCGCTTGGCGCTGCCGCGATGGTCCGGCCGGCGGGGGCTGGCGTCTCGCTGTTGCGGCTTTCGGTGCCGGCGCGGCTGGTCATCGTTGCCGCCGCCGCGGCACTGCTGTGGCTTTCCGTGCTGTGGGCCTTGACCTGATGCCGAACCGCGAGCCTGCTATCGCCTTCCACGATCTTACGTTCGGCTACGACCGGCATCCGGCCGTGCATCACATCACCGGCGAGGTTCCCCGCGGCGCACTGCTCGCCGTGGTCGGCCCGAACGGCGCCGGCAAGTCGACCCTGCTCAAGGGCATCGTCGGGGAGCTTTCCCCGCTCGGCGGCAGCCTCGATCTCGACGGGATGAAGAAGTCCGACATCGCCTATCTGCCGCAACAGATCGAGATCGACCGGAGCTTCCCCATCTCGGTGTTCGACTGCGTGGCGATGGGGCTGTGGCGCGAGATCGGCGCGTGGCGCGGCGTCGATGCCAAGCGCGACCATGAAGTCGCCGAGGCGCTGGCACGGGTAGGGCTCCAGGATCTCGGCGATCGTGCGGTGGGCGCGCTGTCCGGCGGCCAGTTCCAGCGCGTGCTGTTCGCCCGGCTGCTATTGCAGGACGCCGCGCTCATTCTGCTCGACGAGCCGTTCCGCGCCGTCGACAGCAAGACTATCGACGATCTCATTCAGCTCATCCTTTCCTGGCACGCGGAAGGGCGGACGGTGCTCGCCGCGCTGCATGAGATCGACCAGGTGCGCGCGCATTTTCCCTCAACCTTGCTGCTGGCGCGCGAAGTGGTGGCCTGGGGCGAGACCCGCAAAGTGCTGACTCCCGCCAACCTCGCCAAGTCGCGGCAGCTAGTCGAAGCCTTCGATGCGCATGCCGAGGTGTGCGAGCGGGAGCAAGGCGAACGCGAGCGGCGGCCGGCATGATCGACGCCATCATCGGCCCCTTCATCGAGTTCTCCTTCATGCGCCGGGCGCTGGTCGGATGCTTGGCGCTGTCGCTCGGCGCGCCGCCGATCGGAGTATTCCTCATGCTGCGGCGCATGAGCCTGATGGGCGATGCCATGAGTCACGCCATCCTGCCCGGGGCGGCGATCGGCTATCTGCTGGCCGGGCTGTCGCTGTTCGCCATGAGCCTCGGCGGCTTTGCCGCCGGGCTCGCGGTGGCGATTGCCGCGGGGCTCGTGGCGCGGTCGACGGTCCTGCGCGAGGACGCTTCGCTCGCCGCCTTCTATCTCGTATCGCTCGCGCTCGGCGTGCTGATCGTTTCGGTCCGGGGAAGCAATATCGACCTGTTGCATGTTTTGTTTGGGACTGTACTCGCGCTCGACGATGCCGCGATCCTACTGCTGGCGGGTATTTCCACGGTTTCGCTCGTGGTGCTGGCGGTGATCTACCGTCCGCTCGTGCTGGAATGTTTCGACCCGCAATTCCTGCGCTCGGCCAGCGCCTTGAGCTCGCCGACGCATCTCATCTTCCTGGTGCTGGTGGTGCTCAACCTAGTGGCGGGATTTCAGGCGCTCGGCACCTTGATGGCGGTCGGCATCATGCTGCTGCCGGCCATTGCAGCCCGATTCTGGGCCGAGGACGTCTCGGGGATGATCCTCGTCGCGGTGGGGATCGCCTTCATCGCCAGTGTTTCGGGCCTGCTGCTCTCGTATCACACCGGCGCGCCGACCGGCCCGGCGATCATCCTGTTGTGCGGCATCTTCTATCTCCTCTCGATGATGTTCGGCCCGCGTGGCGGGCTCCTATGGAACCTCGTCCCGCGCAAGCATCTCGAAGCCTGAAAGCTCGGACCAAGGAGTTGGACATGAAGACTCGCGTATTCTGTCGGATTGGGTTGGCGCTGTTCCTGCTGCTCGGCGTTTCCGGCGCCGCGTGGTCTGCCGATAAGGTCAGGGCCGTCGCCTCGTTCAGCATTCTCGGCGACATAGTGAGCCAGGTGGGCGGCGGCCGGGTCGAGGTGGTGACCCTGGTCGGTCCGGACGGCGACGCCCATGTGTTCAGTCCTACGCCCGCCGACGCCAAGACTCTCGCCGGCGCCGATTTGTTCTTCGTCAACGGCCTGGGCTTCGAAGGTTGGATGGAGCGGCTGGAGAAATCCTCGGGCTTCAAGGGCAAGACCGTGGTTGCGTCGAACGGCATCAAGCCGCTCACGATGAGCGAGGAGGAGGGCCATCATCATGGCGAGGCGGACGAGCACGATCGCGACCATGACGGCCATGCCAAGGCCGAGGATGCCGACCATGAGGCTGCCGACCCGCATGCCTGGCAGGATCTCGCCAACGGCAAAGTTTATGTCGCCAATATTCGCGACGGGCTGATCGAAGCCGACCCCGAAGGCAAGGCCGTCTACGAGGCGAACGCGGCCAAATATCTCGACGCCATCGCCAAGGAGGAGATTGCGGTCAAGGCGGCGGTCGCTTCGCTGCCGCATGAGCGGCGCAAGATCATCACCAGCCATGACGCGTTCGGCTATTTCGGCACGGCCTACGGGCTTGAGATCATCGCGCCGGAAGGTGTCAGCACCGAGAGCGAGGCTTCGGCGCAGGACGTGGCCAAGATCATCCGCCAGATCAAGGCGGAGAAGATCCCGGCGGTGTTCATCGAGAACGTCACCGACCATCGCCTGCTCGACCAGATCGCGCGGGAGACTGGCGCCAAGATCGGCGGCACGCTCTATTCCGATGCGCTATCGGGGCCAGACGGGCCAGCGCCGACCTATGTCGACATGTTCCGTCACAATGTCGGGACGCTCACCGCAGCCCTGTCCTCCTAGCGCCCGTCATGCCCGGCCTCGTGCCGGGCATAGGATTAGGCGCCAGCGTTACGCGAAACAGACAGGAGACTCACCATTGGATGGCCGGGACAAGCCCGGCCATGACGCCTTAAGCTTTTCGATTATGCGTGCCGACCGGAAATGGTTGCTTGTTGTTGGCGCGGCGCTGCTCGTTGCGATCGCCGTGGCCGTGCTCATTCCGGCCGGATGGCAAATGCGGTTCGGGCTGCACTGGCTGGTCGAGCATTTTCTCGCCTTTTTCACGGTGACCTTGGTGTTCTGCTTCGTCTGGAAGCGGCCGATGGCGGTGGCGGCGGTGCTGCTGCCGGTCGCGGTCCTGCTTGAGGCGGCGCAAGCGCTGACCCCAGATCGGACGGCGGACCTGGCGACAGCGCTCTTCGCCGCAACCGGCGTGGCAGTGGCGGCGCTGCTCACCGACCTCGTCATTAGAAAGGGGCGCGCCAATCCCGCGGCTCGGTCCCCATGGTTCGAGACGCGGCCTTCGGCCGCTCCTCACCATGAGGACGGTTCCTCCTCACCTTGAGGAGGTGCGGGAACGCGCCGTCTCGAGGGTGAGGCCCCTGCCGCTGGCTGGCGGAACTCGTCCAAATGTGATGTATCCTGGCCCCATGGACACATTTTCCCGGCGGCAAACGGTCCCGGCCAGGATCGGCAATGTGGTCATCGGCGGCGGCGCGCCGATCGTTGTGCAGTCGATGACCAATACCGACACGGCCGACATCGACGCGACGACGGCGCAGGTCGCGGCGCTGGCGCGCGCGGGCTCCGAGCTCGTGCGCATTACCGTCGACCGCGCCGAGGCCGCGGCCGCCGTTCCCTATATCCGTGAGCGGCTCGACATTCTCGGCGTCCAGGCGCCGCTGATTGGCGACTTCCACTATAACGGCCACACACTGCTGGCCGAGCACCCGGCTTGCGCCGGGAGCCTCGCTAAATACCGCATCAATCCCGGCAATGTCGGCTTCAAGGACAAGCGCGACCGGCAATTCAGCGAGATCGTCGAGATCGCGCTTCGCCACGACAAGCCCGTGCGCATCGGCGTCAACTGGGGAAGCCTCGACCAGGAGTTGCTGACCAAGCTGATGGACGAGAATGCGGCGTTGCCCGAGCCGAAGGACGCGCGCGCGGTGATGCATGAGGCGATCGTGCAGTCTGCGCTGCTCAGCGCCGCGCGCGCCATCGAGCTTGGGCTTGGCGCCGACCGCATCGTGCTGTCGGCCAAGGTCTCGGCGGTGCAGGATTTGATCGCGGTCTATGCAATGCTCGCGGCGCGCTCGGATCTTGCGCTGCATCTCGGGCTGACCGAGGCGGGCATGGGCTCGAAGGGCATCGTCGCTTCTTCGGCCGCGCTCGGGGTTCTCTTGCAGCAAGGCATCGGCGACACGATCCGCATCTCGCTCACGCCCGAGCCACAGGGTGACCGCACGCTCGAGGTTAAGGTGGCGCAAGAGCTGCTCCAGAGCATGGGCTTCCGCGCCTTCGTGCCGCTGGTGGCAGCGTGTCCCGGTTGCGGGCGCACCACCTCGACCACCTTCCAGGAGCTGGCTCGCGACATCCAGGATTTCATCCGGGAGTCGATGCCCGCGTGGAAGCGCCGCTATCCAGGGGTGGAGACGCTTACCGTCGCGGTGATGGGCTGCATCGTCAACGGGCCGGGCGAGTCCAAGCAGGCCGATATCGGCATCTCGCTGCCCGGCACCGGAGAGGCGCCGGCGGCGCCCGTGTTCATCGATGGCAAGAAGGCCGCGACCTTGCGCGGGCCCGGCGCCGCGGCCGAGTTCAAGCAGATGGTGCTCGACTATATCGAACGGAGATACGGCCAGGGCGCGGCCCGCCGCACCGCCGCGGAGTGAGCAGGCTCAGCCCTGCACCAGCTGGGCGGTGAGATTGACCGTCAGCGCGATCACCATGGTGTTGAAGAAAAACGACAAGAGCCCATGGGCCATCACCACGCGGCGCATGGCACGCGAGGTGACCTCGGTGTCGGAGGTTTGATTGGTCGTCCCCACCACGAACGAGAAATAGAGAAAGTCGAAATAGTCCGGCACGGCGTTGCCCGAGAATTTCAGGCCACCGCCACCGGTGCCGCGCGACGATTGCCGACGCTCACTGTGGAACTCATGCGCGTAATAGACGGCGAAAACGACCTGCACCAAAAGCCAGGACACCAGGATGGTAGAGAATGAAAGCGCGAAGGTGACGGCGCGATCGAACCCCTGTTCTTGGCCAAGCGCGGAAAGCTGCGCCACGATGGCGAGAAACATGGCGATGGCGCCGAGCGTGATGATGATCAGCGCCGCTGAGCGGCTCTCCTCCTCGATGGCCGCCTGGCGCTTGATGCCGTCGACCTCGGCGCGCATCATCATCGCGAGCAAGAGCACGATATAGAGCCAGCCTAAGGCGTTCCATCCGGCGAGGATGCGGTTGATCTGGTCGTCGAGCGGCAGAACCAGCCACACCGCAATGCCCACAACGATGGAGACAATGAGCCGGATCTGGACGCGCAGCTGGTGGTAGAGCCAGTGATGCCAGCTCTTGTTGCCGGCATCACTACGCGCCTTCGGCTTCTGGGTCCTGGGCGCCATCGAGATCGCCTCACTTTCTACGCGTGGCGATGAACCGCGCCGCCGCGATCAGGTTGTCCGCGCGCGGGCCGAACGGCGCAAGCGCTTTCTCGGCGCTGTCGACGACCTCCTTAAGTTGCTTGCGTGCCGCCTCGTTCCCGAGCGTCGCAACGAGCGTCGCCTTGCCGCGGGCCTCGTCCTTGGCCACCGCCTTGCCGAGAGCGGCGGCGTCGCCTTCGGCGTCGAGCAGATCGTCGGCGAGCTGGTACGCTTGTCCCAAGGCGGATGCGTAAGCGATGAGCGCGGCCCGGTCCCGCTTTCCGGCGCGGCCGAGAACGGCGCCGGCCTCGCAGGCGAAACCGAACAGCGCGCCGGTCTTGAGCGTCTGCATCATGGCGATGTCGGCAGCGCTGAAGTCTCGCCGCGCCGGGCTGAGATCGAGTGCCTGGCCGAGCGCCATCCCCTGCCGGCCGGCGGCCTTGGCCAGCAGCAGGACCAACTCGGCGCGGATGGCGGGATCGGGATGGGTGCCAGGATCGCCCAGTATCTCGAAGGCGAGTGAGTGAAGCGCATCGCCGGCCAGGATGGCCGTCGCCTCGTCGAAGGCGATATGCAGGGTGGGGCGGCCGCGCCGGACGGCATCGTCGTCCATCGACGGCAAATCGTCATGCACCAGCGAATAGCAATGCAGGCATTCGAGGGCGCAGGCGGGAGGGAGCGATTCCTTCTCGCCAATGCCAAACAATCGCGCCGATTCGATGAGTAGAAGCGGCCGCAACCGTTTGCCGCCCCCAAGCGCCGCATAGCGCATGGCCTCGACGAGCCTGGCTCCGCCCGGCGCCGGCGCAAGGCCCGGGGCCAGCAACCGGTCGAGCTTGAGCTCGACGGCCTGCGCCACGCGTTCCAGCTCTGCGAGGAAGGTCATATTGGGGAAAACGCGAAAATCAGCGGCGCTCCGCCAGGAGAAACCCGGGCAATCCTTACCCTAATACGGCGTTGATCGGGGCGGCAACCGGGAGGTACAAGTCGAAGTCATGGCAATCGAGGCAGTCTCAGGCGAGCGTACGCGGAAGCGCAGCAGGAGACGCCGGATTCATCCCTGGCTCAGCGGCGCGGCGCGGATCCTTGTCGTCCTTGTGGCCCTCGTTCTCCTCTCGATCGTCGCCTTCCGCTTCGTCAATCCGCCCTTCACCAGCGTCATGGCAGCCAACAAGCTGGTGGGCGGGGCCGCGCGCCAGCAGTGGGTTCCGCTGGAGAGGATCGCCCCCGATCTGCGGCGCGCCGTGATCGCCAGCGAGGATGGCCGCTTCTGCGACCATTGGGGCATCGATCTGGGCGCGATCAGGGACGCAATCAATGAAGCCGGCGGCCTTGCCGGTGTCCGGGGGGCGAGCACCATCCCGATGCAGACCGCCAAGAACCTCTATCTCTGGAATGGCCGCAGCTATGTGCGCAAGGCCCTCGAAGTGCCGCTGGCTTTTCTGATGTCGTTGCTCTGGCCGAAGGACCGGATGATGGAGGTGTATCTCAACGTCGCCCAGTTCGGCCCAGGCACGTTCGGGGCGGAAGCCGCAAGCCGGCGCTATTTCGGCAAGAGCGCCTCGCAGCTCAGCCGACACGAAGCCGTGCTGCTCGCCGTCACCCTGCCCAAGCCGGGCGTCCGCAACCCGGCGCGGCCCAATCCGACCATGCTAAGGATCGCCAATAGGATCGAGCGCCGCATGCCGGTCATGGCCTCCCGGTCGGGCTGCGTCCTCAAAGGGCGCTGAAATTGTGCTTCCCGGCACTGGCCAGGGCTTGAGATTGCCCCTATAAGGGCCGCCACGAAGTTCCCCCCGCCAGGCACGGGGCGCTGACAGGATTTGCGATCATGGCTGTTCCGAAAAGAAAAGTGTCGCGGATGAAGCGCGGCAATCGCCGCGCCCACGACAAGCTCGCGGCGCCCACCTATGTCGAGGACAAGGAGTCCGGCGAGCTCCGTCGGCCGCACCATATCGACCTGAAGTCGGGCCGCTATCGCGGCCGTCAGGTGCTCGACGTCAAGGAAGAAGCCTAAGCGGCCGACCGGCTGAACGGCCCGTCGCGAGCGGGGAGTTCACATGACCAGCGTGGAAGGATCGCCCGAGCGGCGCGCCGGACGCAGGCGCGAGCGGCGGGGCTGGATCTCGTCCATGCCGTTGCTGGTGGTCACGCTCATCGCCTATGTGGCGTTCGCTGGGGGCGGCACCGATTTCGCCGCTTCGGTGTTCCCCATCAGGCTGCCTTCGGGTGGCGCGTGGCAGCTCACCATCGGCGACATCCTGGCGGCGCTCGGCCTGTTCCTGCTGTTCTTCGAGATCCTGAAGGCGACCCGCACCGGCGGCCTCTCGGTGGTCGACCATGCCTTGTCGATGATCGTGTTCGTCGCCTGCCTGATCCTGTTCCTGGTCTGGGACCGCGCGGCGACCTCGACCTTCTTCCTGCTGATGCTGATGGCGCTGATCGACGTGATCGCGGGGTTTTCAGTCACCATCAATGCCGCGCGCCGCGATCAAGGCGTGGGACA
>DASQKJ010000025.1:0-6256 GCA_035630595.1 Methyloceanibacter sp. | reverse complement strand
CGCGAATCAGATCAAATTCACTCTTGGCGGCAACGAGGGGCACCATGACCTCAGGGATCGGCGGGGCACCGGTCTTCCGACCAACCTCCACCGCCGCCTCGAAAATGGCGCGCGCCTGCATCTCGGCGATTTCGGGATAGGCAATGGCAATCCGGCAGCCGCGGAAGCCGAGCATTGGGTTGAATTCGTGCAGCTCCGCGGCGCGCTCCTTGAGGCGCTTGGTATCCATGCCCATCGCCTTCGCGACTTCCGCGATCTCGTCCTCGCCATGCGGCAGGAATTCGTGCAGCGGCGGATCAAGCAGCCGGATCGTCACCGGCTTGCCAGCCATGATCTCGAACAACTCGACGAAATCGGCCCGCTGCATCGGCAGGAGTTTGGCGAGCGCGGCGCGGCGCTGCTTCTCGTCGTCGGCGAGGATCATCTCGCGCACGGCGCGGATACGGTCCTCCTCGAAGAACATGTGCTCGGTGCGGCACAGCCCGATGCCTTCGGCGCCGAACTTCACCGCGACGCGGGCGTCATTCGGCGTGTCGGCATTGGCGCGCACGCCGAGCTTGCGCACCGCGTCTGCCCAGCCCATCAGCGTCCCGAACTCGCCCGACAGCGCCGGCTCGACCATCGCCACGCGCCCGGCCAGCACCTGTCCGGTCGAGCCGTCGACGGTGATGAAATCGCCGCGCCGGAACGTCTGCCCGGCCACCGTCATCGTGCCGGCGCCGTAGTCGACGCGCAGCGTGCCCGCGCCCGAGACGCAGGGCTTGCCCATGCCGCGCGCGACCACCGCCGCGTGCGAGGTCATGCCGCCGCGGGTGGTGAGGATGCCTTCGGCGGCGTGCATGCCGTGGATGTCCTCGGGCGAGGTCTCGATCCGCACCAGGATCACCTTCTTGCCTTGCGCTTTCATGTCCTCGGCATCGTCGGCCGAGAACACGATCTCGCCGGTCGCCGCGCCGGGCGAGGCCGGCAGCCCGGCCGCGATCACCTTGCGCTCGGCGGCGGGATCGATGGTCGGATGCAGGAGCTGATCGAGCGCGGCGGGATCGACCCGCGTGACCGCCTCCTTGCGGCTGATCAAGCCTTCGTTGGCCAGTTCGACCGCGATCCGCAGCGCCGCCTTGGCGGTGCGCTTGCCGGAGCGGGTCTGCAGCATCCACAGCTTGTCCTGCTCGACGGTGAACTCGAGGTCCTGCATGTCGCGGTAGTGCTTCTCCAGCACGCGATAGATGCGGGTCAGCTCCTTGAACGCGCCGGGCATCGCCGCTTCCATCGACGGCTTGTCGGAGCCCGACTCCTTGCGTGCCGCTTCGGTGATTTCCTGCGGCGTGCGGATGCCGGCGACGACGTCCTCGCCCTGTGCGTTGATCAGGAACTCGCCGTAGAGCTGCTTCTCGCCGGTCGAGGGATTGCGCGTGAAGGCGACGCCGGTCGCGGACGTCTCGCCCATGTTGCCGAACACCATGGCCTGCACGTTGACCGCGGTGCCCCAGCTTTCCGGGATATTGTGGAGGCGGCGATAGGTGACGGCGCGCTGGTTCATCCAGGAGCCGAACACCGCGCTTATTGCGCCCCACAATTGCTTGAACGGGTCCTGCGGGAACGGCTCGCCGTGCTCCTCCTGGAGCCGCTTCTTGTAGCGGCCGACCAGATGCTCCCAATCCTTGGCGGTGAGATCGGTGTCGAGGGTGTAGCCGTTGCGATCCTTATGATCGTCGAGGATCTCCTCGAAATGCTCATGGCCGATGCCGAGCACGACGTCGGAATACATCGTGATGAAACGGCGATAGCTGTCATAGGCGAAGCGGCGGTCGCCGGATTTCTGCGCCAGCGCCTCGACGGTCTCGTCGTTGAGGCCGAGGTTGAGCACCGTGTCCATCATGCCCGGCATCGAGGCACGCGCGCCCGACCGCACCGAGACCAGCAGCGGATTGACCTTGTCGCCGAAGGTCTTGCCGGTGATGCGGCCGACCTCCGCGAGCGCGGTTGCGACCTGCTTCTCCAGTGCCGCCGGATAGCTGTTGCCGTTGGCGTAGTAGTAGGTGCAGACCTCGGTGGGAATGGTGAAGCCGGGCGGCACCGGCAGGCCGAGATTGGCCATTTCGGCGAGGCCGGCGCCCTTGCCGCCGAGCAGATTGCGCATGCCTGGCTTGCCCTCGGCCTTGCCGCCGCCGAAGGCATAGACCCAGCGCTGGGTTTTTGCGGGCTTGGCGGCGGGATTCTTGGCGGCGGATTTATTGACTGGCTTCGTGGCGGGCTTGCTCGCAGCGGCGCGCACCGGCGGCTTGCGAGCCGGCCCGGCCTGTTTGCCACGCACGGATTCCACGGGTTTCGACTTTGATTTCAGCGAGCTGCGCGGTCTGGCCATAACTCACAATTCCATTACGCCCGGCCTTTTTAATGACCACGGCAAGTGCTGCGGAGGCAAGCCGGAAGCGTCCCGCTCTCGCCGGGGTCAGATCGTCATGAATCAGATCGTAATGAAATGGTGGACCTTGTTGAGCTCATAGAGCCCGTACGCAATCAGCGCCAGCGCGACGACGTAATTCAGCAATCGCGGCATGAGCAGGACCAGGACGCCGGCGACAATGGCACCGACCGGAACAACGTAGGGATTCATGGCAGGCTCCCATGCATGGATCGGAACGCGGTGTATCTAACCTCCGACATTCATGCACGGCCATTCCTCGCGAGGCAACGGCCACCGCGCGGGCCGCCGACGTGAAATTCCTGCAAATGCGATTTGCTCCGGCCGTCGCGTCGGTCCTATGATCCCGCCGCTCGGGATAGACGGCCATTCCGGCCGCTATGGGGGATAATGTCATGAATCTCAGTGCACCGACTTTGCCGGTTTTTCTGATCGCCGTCGTGCTGTTCGTGCTGGCGCTGCTCGGCCATTTCGCCGTGATTCCGGCGATCGCGGTCTACAAGTTCTGGCTCGCGATCGGCGCGTTCGTGGTGCTCGCGCTCGCCAATATGCTCAAGGGGTTGTAACGGAGCGCCGCGGCGTCGACAATTCAATCATGGCGCGGCCAGGACACGCCGCGCCATGGCTTCGACGTGCGGCTTGTAGGCCGCATCAAGCGCGCCCGCTTCAATATCCCTGAGCCGGCGCGCAAGAACGGCCAGCAGCGCGACCCGACCGGAAGAAGTATCGAGATCGGCGGCAAATGCCGTCTCGATCTTTTGCAGCACTTCCGGCCGTGCGCACGAAAACACCAGGAGGTGGGCGGCATCGTAACCGCGTGGCGCGCGCCCCCAGTTCTCCCAGTCGAGCAGCATCAAATGCGGGTAGGTCATGTTCGACCAATGCAGGTCGCCATGGGCGCAATGCCATTCGTCCACCTTATGCGGGGCACCGGGGCCGAAACGACCTTTGATCAACGCGCTGACCTCGTCCGCGCTGATGCACATTCGATCGGCATCGAGTTTTCGCAGGGTGTCTAGCGCCTGCTTCAGCGACGCGATCCACGGTGCGTCGATGAGGGCGGCCGCGGCGCCGGCGAAGTTGCCCGCCTCGATCCGCGGCGAAGCCGCCAAACTCATTTGCAGGACAAGCCAATGGCGACCGTCCTGCGTCCATGCTCGTGATGCCAGCAACGCGGGCCTGCTGACATCTCGGATCTCAACGGCGGCCAATTCCGCATCGCGTTGTCTATGAGACTCGACGCCACGCAGCGCCGAAATCTTGACCCAACTACGGGACGCGCCGGGACCGACAGCTTCCACGCCAAGCGATCTCCGAGAATGGCCGGCCACGACCGCCCCTACCGGCTCGACGCCGAGCCGGCGGCATCCCTCGAACAAGTCATCGGACCCGATGGTCGTGTCGAAACCATCCAAGGTGGCGGGCAACGGAACGGACCGCGACCGACGCCACGATGTCCGGAGCAAATGCGAAAGGCGGCTCATGGCAATACGATCGTCTAATGCTTCCAGGCGGCAGGCCCGTCGCCCGGGGGGCAGCCCGCCGCAAATATCAAGAAAAAATCGTCAGCCTTCGATACGCGCAAAATCGGCGACCGCACGGGTCGCCTCACGGATCTCGTTAAGTAGGCGCAGCCGGTTCTCGCGGATCGCCTTGTCGTCCACGTTGACTGTGACCTTATCAAAGAATGCGTCAACATGGGGGCGCAGCTTCGCCATCGCGCTCATGGCGGTGGCGAAGTCCTCGCGGGCGACCGCGGTCGATGCCTCGACCTTGGCGGCGTCGATCGCCTTCGACAGCGCCCATTCCTCGTCCTGGCGATAAAGCGAGGGGTCGGGCTTGCCGACAAATTCGCGGGCATCCTTCTTCTCCTCGATCCGCAGGATGTTGGCGGCGCGCTTGGTGCCGGCGAGCAGGTTCTTGCCGTCCTCGGTCTCGAGGAATTTGCCGAGCGCCTCGACCCGGCGGACGATCAGGACGAGATCATCCTCAAGGCTAATTGAGAGCGCCGCACTAATTAGATCGTGCCGCGCTCCTCTCGCGCGAAATTGAGCCTCCAAGCGATCGACGAAGAAGTCGAGAAGATTGAATGCCCTATCACCTGCGGTCTCAACTTCTGCTTCAGCCACCCGATCTGAATAGTATTTGTCTACCAATAGATTCCGAATACGCGTGGCGTTCTGGCTTGAAAGCCCTCCTGCTGCCTTAAGCCGCTCAACTGCAAGTCTTCCACGCTCGAGCTTGACACCTTTGATGTCCAAGAAGGCTTCGACATCTGCGGCGATAAAGAAATCGACCAAGGGTATTCTGATTTCGTTTTCCAATATTAGCCTGATTGCCCCCAACGCCGCCCGTCGTAACGCGAACGGATCGCCACTACCCTTTGGTCTCGCGTCTATTGCCCAGAAACTTACCAACGTATCGATTTTGTCCGCGAGAGCGACAGCGATGGATACCGGATCACTGGGCACCAAATCATCAGGCCCCTTCGGCTTGTAGTGTTCCTCGATCGCGCGCGCGACCGCTTCATCTTCACCTTGAGCCTGAGCGTAATATTTGCCCATCAGGCCCTGCACTTCCGGGAATTCGCCGACTACTTCGGTGAGCAGATCGGCCTTGGCGAGGCGCGCGGCGCGCCTGGTCTTGGCCACATCGGCGCCGACCAGCGGCGCCAGCTCCGCGGCCAATCGCTCAATGCGCGCAATGCGCTCGGCCTGGGTGCCGAGCTTCTCGTGGAACACGATCTGCTTGAACTTCGGCAGGCGGTCTTCAAGCTTCAGCTTAAGATCAGTCTCGTAGAAGAACTTCGCGTCGCTCAGGCGGGCGCGGATGACGCGCTCGTTGCCGGCGACGATCGCCTTGCCGCCGTCAACCGCCTCGGTGTTCGAGATCAGGATGAAACGGTTGGTGAGCTTGCCGGTCTTGCCGTTGCGCAGCACGAAGCATTTCTGGTTGTGGCGGATGGTGGCGCGGATCACTTCGTCGGGGACCGCGAGGAACGCCTCCTCGAAGGAACCCATAAGCACCACCGGCCATTCCACCAGCCCGGCGACCTCGTTGAGCAGCCCCTCGTCCTCGACCAGCTCGAACCCTTGCGCAAACGCCAGATTCTTGGCGTCGGTGAGAATCGACTGCTTGCGCCGTTCCGGATCGAGCACGACCTTGGCTTTTTCGAGTTTGGCGACGTAGTCGTCGAAGCGGCGGACCTTGATCGTCTCGGGCGCAAGGAAGCGATGTCCGCGCGTCACGTCGCCGGCGGCGATGCCGTCGACCTCGAACGGCACGATGTCGGGATCTTCGGTTTCCGGGCCGAAAGTCGCGATGATCGAGTGCAACGGCCGGACCCACCTCAGCCATTCCACCTCGACTGTAATCCCGGGTGCCGTTTTCGTGATGAGGATGTCGCTTTCACCCCAGTGCATAGATTTGGGCCAGGGAAAATGGCGTATGACGTCGGGCACGATCTCGCCGATCACCTCGATCGCCGTCCGGCCCGGCTTCTCGATCACCGCGATGTAGAAGTCGCCCTTCTTGTCGGGTTGCACCTTGGCCTGGTCGATCGACGTGAGCCCCGCCGCCTTGAGGAAGCCGTTGATCGCGCCCTCGTTCGCGCCGACGCGCGGACCCTTGCGCTCCTCCTTCAAGTCCGGCTGCCGTGCCGGCACGCCCTGCACCGTAAGCGCCAGCCGTCGCGGCGTCGCGAACGCCTTGGCGCCCTCGTACACCAGCCCGGCCGCGACCAGCCGGTCGGTGACCAGCTTGCGCAGGTCCTCGGCGGCGCGCGGCTGCATGCGCGCGGGGATTTCCTCGGAGAAGAGTTCGATCAGGAGG
>DASQKJ010000024.1:0-4333 GCA_035630595.1 Methyloceanibacter sp. | reverse complement strand
CGCGCTCACCACCGCCGAGCTCAAGCACATGTCGGGTGTCGAGCTGTGCTGGGAAACGCGCCTGCTGGTGGGCGCGCTTCGCTTTGCCCACCCTACGTCTTCTTCTTCTGCTCGGTGAGGCGCGGCATGATTTCGATGAACGAGCAGGGACGGTGGCGATTGTCGAGCTGAGCCTTGAGGATGCCGTTCCACGCGTCCTCGCAGGCCCCCGGCGCGCCCGGCACGCAGAAAATATAGGTGCTCTTGGCAAGTCCGCCGCAAGCTCGCGACTGCACCGTCGACGTTCCCACTGTCTGGTAGCTCAGCATGTGGAACAAGACCGAAAAGCCCTCGATCTCCTTGTCGAATAGCGGCTTCACCGCTTCCGGCGTTACGTCGCGCCCGGTGAAGCCCGTGCCGCCCGTGGTGATCACCACGTCAACCTGCGGGTCCTTGATCCACCGCTTCACCTGCTTGCGGATCGCGCTTGGGTCGTCCTCGGCGATGGCATGCTCGGCCAATTCGTGGCCGGCCGCCTCGATCAGGCTGACGAGGAGGGGGCCAGACTTGTCGGTCTTCTTGGTGCGCGTATCGGAGACCGTAAGCACGGCGATGCGCACGGGGATGAAAGGCCGCGTCTCGTCGATCCGGTTCATTCCGCTTCGAGCGCCTCCTTCAGCAGCAACAGGTCGCGCCAGACCAAGCGCTTATCCGCCGGGTTGCGCAGGAGATAGGCCGGATGCAGCGTGGCGAGCGTGGGAATGTCGCGGCCGGCGCAACTATGGATCAGCCACCTGCCTCTCAGCCGCATGATGCCCTCGGTCCTGCGCAGAATGCTTTTCGCCGCCGCCGCGCCGAGCAGCATCAGCACGCGCGGTGAAAGCAGCTCGATCTGCCGCGCCAGGAAAGGCGCACACGCCTCGACCTCCTCCGGCGTCGGCATGCGGTTGCCGGGAGGGCGCCAATAGACCGTGTTGGTGATGTAGACATGTTCCTCGGATAGGCCGATCGCCTCCAGCATGCGGTCGAGCAGCCGCCCAGCGGGACCGACGAAGGGCTTGCCTTGCAGATCCTCGTCGCGGCCGGGCGCTTCGCCGATCAGCATGATGCGGGCGTCCTCGCGCCCCCGCGCGAAACAGAGGCTCTTCGCCGTGCGCTTGAGCGCGCAGCCGTCGAAGCCCGCGACCAGCCCTTCGAGCTCGGCCAGCGTCGCCGCCTGGCTCGCGCCATTCCCGCCGGCGCCGGAGACCGGTTGGGGTTTCGGCGTGACACGCAGGGATGATGCCGCCGGCGCCGGCGTGGCGAAACAGTTGAACGGCGCCTCGCCGATCGCCTCGTCCGCGCCCATGGCCGCCTGCCAGGCCAATAAGGCTTGAACCCTCTGTCGTTCCGATGCAGTCATTCCGTTCCTTTTGGCGCTGCCGGGCGCCCCGACCATATTAACGATTGCTGGGCCAGGTCGGGGCAATTGAGTATCCCTGACTCGTCATACCGGCGAAAGCCGGTATCCAGCAGGACATGCAGTTGTTTACGCCCTGGATTCCGGCCTTCGCCGGAATGACGAAGAAGCGGAACGTCCGCTATTTGGGAGCCGAGTCTTGAGCGAAACCGCCGCGCCAGAAACCGCCGAACGCGAGATCATGGAGTTCGACGTCGTCATCGTCGGCGCCGGGCCCGCGGGGCTGGCGGCCGCCATCAGGCTGAAGCAGCTCGCAGTCGAGACGGGGAAGGAAATCTCCGTGGTGGTCCTGGAAAAGGGCTCGGAGGTCGGTGCGCATATCCTGTCCGGCGCGGTGATCGATCCCGTCGCACTGGACCGGCTCCTGCCCGACTGGCGCAACATGAGCTCGCCGCTCACCACCAAGGTCAGCGAGGACCGCTTCTATTATCTCTGGAACACCGGCGGCATCCGCCTGCCCAATATCTTCATGCCGCCGCTGATGAGCAATCACGGCTGCTATGTCGGCAGCCTCGGCAGCCTGACGCGCTGGCTCGCCGAGCAGGCCGAGGCGCTCGGCGTTGAGATCTATCCGGGCTTTGCCGTGACCGACGTGATCTTCGGCGCTGGCAGCGAGATCGAAGGCGTCATCACCGGCGACATGGGCGTGGCCCGCGACGGCAGCCACAAGGACAGCTACACGCCGGGCATCGCACTCTCCGGCAAATATACGTTGTTCGCCGAAGGTGCCCGCGGCTCGCTCTCCAAGATGCTGATCCGGAAGCTTGGTCTCGACGCGGAGTCGGGGCCGCAAAAATTCGGCATCGGCCTGAAGGAGCTATGGGAGGTTCCGGCCGAGAAGCACAGACCGGGTCTCGTGCAGCACACGATGGGCTGGCCGCTGGAGGACCGCACCGGCGGCGGTTCGTTCCTCTATCAGTTCGGCGAGCGGCTGGTCTCGGTCGGCTTCGTCGTTCATCTCGACTACGCCAACCCCTATCTCAACCCGTTCAAGGAATTCCAGCGCGCCAAGACGCACCCGCTCATCCGCGCGCATCTGGAAGGCGGCAAGCGCATCGCCTATGGCGCCCGCGCGCTCACCGAAGGCGGCTTCCAGGCGATCCCGCGACTCGCTTTTCCGGGCGGCGCGCTGATCGGTTGCGCGGCAGGCTTCATGAATGTGCCGCGCATCAAAGGTTCGCACAACGCCATGCTCTCCGGCATGATGGCGGCGGAAGCCGCCTTCGCGGCAATCGAGGCCGGCCGCTCGCGTGACGTACTCGAAGCCTATCCCGAGAAGGTGCAGGCAAGCTCGCTTGCGACCGAGTTAAAGAAGGTCCGCAACGTGAAGCCGCTCTGGTCGCGCTTCGGCACGCGTCTCGGCGTGGCGCTTGGCGGCATCGATATGTGGCTCAACACCATCTTCCCGTTCCTGCGCCACACGCTGAAACACACGAAGCCCGATTATGCGAGTTTGCTGAAGGCGGCGGACGCCAAGCCGATCGACTACGAGAAGCCCGACGGCGTGCTCACCTTCGATATTCTCTCGTCGGTGTTCGTCTCCGGCACCAATCACGCCGAGGACCAGCCGGTGCATCTCAAACTCGCCGACCCGTCGATCCCCATCGAGGCCAACCTCCCGCTCTATGCCGAGCCGGCCCAGCGCTACTGCCCGGCTCTGGTCTACGAGGTGGTGGGCGAGGGCGGTGACCAGCGGTTCCAGATCAACGCCCAGAACTGCGTCCACTGCAAAACCTGCGACGTGAAGGACCCGGCGCAGAACATCACCTGGGTTCCACCCGAGGGTGGTGACGGACCGAACTACGTCAATATGTGAGTTGCACAACTTTTTGGCGACGGTAACCGGCCACAAACCAGCCTCTATTAGGCTTCAAGCAAGCTTTTGGTTTGTTAGAGTAACCAAAACCGCTTAACCTTCGGACGGGGAAATCCTACGAACCGCAGTTTGGGGCGGCGTTACAGCCGAAACGATATGGCGATCGTGCATAATGCAGCCCTGCGCAAATGGGCGCGGCGGTCTCTTCTTGTCGCAGCGCTGATTGCGGCTCCCGCCGCCTATTCGGAGGTCGTCTCGCAGCCGCCGGAACCGCCCGGCACCTTGCTCGGCAACTATCTGGCGGGGCGCTTGGCCCGCGGCGACCATGACACACTGGCCGCGGCCGGTTTCTATTCCAAGGCTCTCGCCGGCGATCCGACCAACGAGATCATCCTCGAACAAACCTTTCTGCTCGAAGCGGCATCCGCGAATTGGGATCGCGCCATCAAGCTCGCCAAGGATCTCGTCAAGGTCGAGCCGGCGCACCGCATCGCGCGCTTCCTGCTTGGTTGCGAGGCATTCAAGCAAGGCAAGTACCAGGAGGCCGACGAGCATTTCGCCGCCGCGCGGCAGGGCCCGATCGCCGACCTGACCTCGACGCTCGCCCGTGCCTGGGTGCAAGAGGCCAGCGGCAAGCCCAGTGAGGCCTTCGCCACGCTCGATGGCTTGAGCGATGCCGACTGGGCCCAGTTCTATCAGCGCTATCACCGCGCCTTGATCGCCGACATTGCCGGCAAGCCTGACGTGGCGCGTCAGGCCTTCTCGCAGGCATTCAAGAAGAACCCGACGACGCTCAGGGTGGCCGACGCTTATGCGCGCCATGCGGTGAATGCCAACAATCGCAAGCTCGCTCGTCAGACCTTGAAGAGTCATATCGGCAAGTCGGCGACGCATCCTCTGTCGGAGGCGCTGCTCGCCGAGATCGAGGAGGGCAAGACTCCGCCGCTGCTCGTCGCCAATTCGACCGAAGGCTTGGCGGAAGTCTTCTACGGCATCGGCGATGCCCTCGCCGGCGAGGGCGGCCTCGACATGGGCATCATCTTCCTGCAATTCGCCCTCTATCTTAAGCCCGACTTCCC
>DASQKJ010000023.1:0-27966 GCA_035630595.1 Methyloceanibacter sp. | reverse complement strand
AATGGCGCGACAAGATCCTGCATGCCCGGCTCGTCTTAGGTAACGGCGGCGGCATGCTGATGGCTTCCGATGCGCCTCCCGGCCGCCAGGAGACGATGCAAGGCTTCTCGGTGACGCTCAACATCAAGGACCCGGCCGAGGCCGAGCGCGTATTCAATGTGCTCGCCGAAGGCGGAACGGTGCGCATGGCGCTGGAGGAGACTTTCTGGGCGCACAAATTCGGCATGCTGACGGACCGCTTCGGCACGCCGTGGATGATCAACTGCGAAAAGCCGATGTCCGCATAAAAGCGTAGGAGGAAGCCATGAAAGCAGACGTACAGAAAGAGCATCTCTGGCTGCAAAGGCTCGAAGGCGACTGGACCTTCGAAGCCGAGTGCGTCATGGGGCCGGACCAACCTCCGGCGAAGTCCCGCGGCATCTACACGGCACGTTCGCTAGGCGGGCTTTGGACTCTCCTCGAAGGCGAAGGCGAGAGCCCCGACGGCAGCCTGGTCAAGAGCATCATCACGCTCGGCTACGACCCGGCGAAGCAGCGCTTCGTAGGCTCGTTCATCGCCTCGTGCATGACGCATCTATGGCCCTATGAGGGGACACTGGACGCGACCGGCAAGGTGCTGACGCTGGACAGCGAGGGCCCGAGCTTCTCCGGCGACGGGTCGTTGGCCAAATACCAGGACATCGTCGAGATCGTGGACGACGATCACTGGATCCTGAGATCGCGCGCGCCGGGCGAGGACGGCAAGTGGATCGAGTTCATGACCGCGCATTACAGCCGCAAGCGGCGGCAGGCGGCATAGGCAGCCACGATCGGCGAACGCGATGGAAGCTTTGCTGCCGGCACTGACCGTCTTGGCTGCGCTCGGGGCCGGCCTGGTCGCGGGCATCTTCTTCGCGTTCTCCGCTTTCATCATGGCGGCGCTCGGGCGCCTGCCGGCGGATGGCGGCATCTCAGCCATGCAGTCCATCAATGTCGCCGTCTTGAACCCATTGTTCTTCTTGGCTTTCTTCGGAACGGCTATGCTTGCGCTCGTGCTGGCGGTCGCCGCGCTGATCGACTGGTCGCACGCGGGCGCGTCCTATCTGCTGGCCGGCGGCCTGCTCTATCTCGTCGGCACTATCTTCGTGACGATCGCGTTCAACGTTCCGCTCAATAATCGGCTCGCCGCCGCCAAGCCCGGCACGGCCGAGGGCGCGAAACTCTGGGCGCATTATCTGTCGTCGTGGACCGCCTGGAATCACGTGCGGACCGCGGCCGCGCTGGCCGCAGCAGCTTCTTTCATTCTGGCGTTGCCTTAAGGAGAAAAATGACATGCCCTATGTCGATGGCTTCATCGTTCCCGTGCCGAAAAAGAGCCTCGATGCCTACCGCCGCATATCGCGCAAAGCCGGCAAGGTCTGGCGCGAGCACGGGGCGCTCGATTACAAGGAATGCGTGGCCGACGACGTGAAGATGGGCAAATGGACCTCCTTCCCGCGCAGCGTCAAGCGCAAGCCCAACGAGACTGTGGTGTTTGCCTGGATCACCTACAAATCGCGCGCCCATCGCGACAAGGTCAACGCCAAGGTGATGAAGGACAAGCGGCTGGCCAGTATGATGAACGCACAAGCGATGCCCTTCGACGTCAAGCGCATGATCTATGGCGGCTTCAAGGTCTTCGTCGACGTCTGAAATCAGGCCGGTCGTCGTGCGGTGACGACGAGATGGCCCGCGAACGGCCTCGTGAGAGCGCCGTTTGAAAGCCAAGCCTCGCGCGACAGTGTCCGTCGCGAAAGCGACGTCGCCGCTTTCGGCGCCACCTTGTGCAGCGGACGCAACGGGGCGAACATCGCGCCTTTGATGGCGATATCCTCGAAACCGATCCCGGCGAGCTTCTTGCGCAACGCGGAGATGGTCTCGAACTCGACGTGATAGCGAGGGATGGTCTTGAGCAGCGCGTCACGCGCCTTCTGCAGCGCGACGAACTGGCGATAGAGATCCAGCGCCCATTTATTCACATAGGTGGCAAAGAACACGCCTCCCGGCTTCAGGGTGCGGAAGATCTCGCGGTGCCCGCGCATATTGTCGGCCGTATCGAGATAGCGGAACACCTCGATCGCATAGACGAAATCCAGCGTGCGGTCGCCCATCGGCAAGTCGGTGACCGAGCCGTCGGAGATCACGCGCTGCGGTACGTGCTCGCTGGCAAGCCTGCGCATCTCTGCGCTCGGTTCGATGCCCTGCACCTCGATGCCGCGCTCCAACAGCCGCACCATATAGGCACCGATTCCGGAGCCGACATCGAGACACTTGGCTCCCAGAGGCAGCCCCTCGACCACCTTCCACCACGCATCGTCGATCAGCGAGCGCCCATAGCGGAACGGAGAATCGTAGACATTGTCGCTCGAATATTCGGACGAGAAATACGCGGCCGTCTCGTCGTGGACGTCGACCGCGCGCTTGCGAACCCAATTCATGATGCGAGCATTGTAGCGTGGCTGGGCGGGTTGGGCGTCGCTCGCGGCGATGCCGGGCCCGCGACCTCGTGCATGGCCCTGCTCTGCATCCCATGCTCGTCCCGCATTTGCCCGAAATCATCGAGGATTTTTGTCAAGATCGCCATGTTCTCCGCGAGGTTGACGCCGAAATTCTCCGGGTGCCACCAGAGATGAAAGGTGCCGCCCGATTTCGCCGCTGCCCGCATCGCCTCCTCGATACGTCTCAGGCGCAACACGTCAAGCGGGGCAACTCGCCGGTCGAAGGGGCGCAGGAATCGACTCGCTGACACGTTTGCGAGCGGCTCGCTACCTGTCCCCGGATGCGAGACATTAGGACCGGAAATGTCGATATAGCTGTCAACAAGCCGACAGAACCGCCTCCCCTTGGTCTGCTCCCGTCCGGAGGCAGGAGCATAGAACCATGCCCGCTCATTGCCGCGAAAATGGCTGAGACCCAGTGCGCCGCAGGCTTCGAGGTGAGCCGCACCGTACTGGTTGCGCGGAAACACGATCGACCTGCAACGGACCTTCCATTCGCTGAGCTGCGCCAAGGCCGCGGCGACGTCGGCGGCGAAACTCTCGACAGTCACGTCCGGTTCCAGCGCGTGGCGATGCGAGAATGTATGGGTGCCGATCTCCTGCCCCTCGCAGGACAGGATCAGCCGGGCGAGACTCGCTCCGAAATAATGCGGATCCCGGCCTTCGTCGGCGCCGACAGCCTCTAAGCCCGCGATCTGGCTTGCGCCGGCTTCGACTCGTTTGGCCCGCGCGAGCAGCTCGTCTTTGCTCTCGCACAGAAGCGCGCCGACCGTGGCCCAGGTGGCCCTGATGCCCCGCCGGTTGAACAGATCGAGCATTGCCGGGATTGCCTCCCGGCCTCCCAGGACATTGCGGCCATAGTCCTCGCGGGTGGCATGATCCCTCACGCCCCACATCAGCTCAAAATCGAGCGAAATGACGAAGCTGCCGCCTTCCAAGCCAGCTGTTCCCATGCCGGTAGAATGCTCCGCCGGACGCTGCTCGGGCAACCCCGAAACCATCCAGCCGCGCGATCCCCTCCCTCGCGCGCGACCCGTCCGAGGAACTCCTGCCGGGCGATCGGCGTTGGCCTCGATGCAATCGCACGGGAGGGGGACTCTCATGCAGGACGATACCTATCTCTTCATGGTCTGGGCGCATCGCAGCGCCGACAGCATTTTCGGGGCTGCCTCCAGCCCGGTGATGCGGAACGGCGCGTTTCTTTGCTTCGAGGACGAGCAAAAGGCGCGCGCCGAGAGCGACCGGCTCAACAGTCGCTCCGGTGGGTCACACATGCATTACAGCGTGCGGCCGACCATTGTGCAGATGGCGCTGCCGAGCGGGCAGCGCCAAGGCGAAGCCGGCGAGCCCCGCTACTCAATCGCGCTCACCGATGCAGCCTGCAGGGTCGCGCCTCGCTCGCTGTAGCGGCTACGGCGCGCACGTAAAACTTGTAGGAATGGTGGGCGCGGCTGGGATCGAACCAGCGACCCCTGCGATGTCAACGCAGTGCTCATACCGCTGAGCTACGCGCCCGGTTCCGGTCGGAACGGAGAGCTTCTATATCGGGTACGGCGCCCTCAAGGCAACCTTGGTGACACCTGCGATGTCAACGTCGTGCCCTCGGGCGTCACGCCGCCAGCATGCGCTCCACCTGGTCAACCAGGTCGCGCAGATGGAATGGCTTGGACAAGATCTTGGCATCCTTGGGCGCGTGACTGTCCGGATTAAGCGCCACTGCGGCAAACCCGGTGATGAACATGATCTTGAGATCTGGATCGAGCTCGCTCGCTTTGCGCGCCAGCTCGATGCCGTCCATTTCGGGCATCACGATATCGGTGAGCAGCAGCGTGAAGGGTTCCTCCTTCAGCCGCTCATAGGCCTCGAGCCCGTTGCCGAACGAAACGACATCGTAGCCGGCCTTCTCCAGCGCCTTCACTAGGAAGCGGCGCATGTCCTCGTCGTCCTCGGCAAGCAGAATACGCTGAACGCTGCGCGCTCGTGGATCGTTCGCCTCCATCCCTCAGTCCCCCTACTCTCGCCTTTGGGCGTACACGAACTTGGTAAATGACTTGGTAAATGAGGTCTGCTCGGGCCGCGGGCTTGCTTGCCCCCTGCCCCCCTGCAGCCCAAATCATCGCGTCTATTTCGTCCGGGCACAAGAAAGAACACGCCTAGACAGCTTCAACTCTCATTGGCAGAGTTTACTGGCGATTCCCTGCCTGGCTGGGGTCGATTGCACCGGGGCGGCAGCTAAGGACCGGCCAATGAGCCCAACGGAGGTCGAAGCCATCGAAACCGAGCTTGCTCCACCGTTTACGGTGGCGCGGCCCGAGGGCCTGAAGGTCCCGCTGGTTTTCAACTCTCCGCATAGCGGCCGGATTTATCCGAAGGCCTTCCTCGCTGCCTCCAGGCTCGATTCCATGACGTTGAGGCGATCCGAGGACGCCTATGTCGACGAGCTGTTCGCCTTCGTCACCGGGCTCGGCGCACCCTTGCTCTATGCCCATTTCCCTCGTGCCTATCTCGACGTCAATCGTGAGCCCTACGAACTCGATCCGGTTCTGTTCCGCGATGGGCTCCCCCACTATGCCAATACACAATCGGTGCGCGTGGTCGGCGGGCTCGGCACCATCGCCAGGATTGTTTCGGAGTCCGACGAGATCTACCGCGAACCGCTTTTGGTTGGTGCCGCGCTCGACCGCATCAACCGCCTCTACACCCCGTACCACGAAACGCTGAGTGGCTTGCTGGAGCAAGCCAAGCACGATTTCGGCTTTTCCGTGCTGATCGACTGCCACTCGATGCCGTCAAATCCCATTACCGAGCAGGGCGGGATGCGGCCCGACTTCGTGCTCGGCGACCGCTTCGGCACCTCGTGCAGCGGCGAATTGATCCGGCTCGCCGCCGCCCAGTTGAAGGCGCAAGGCTATGCCGTCGCCCTCAACAAGCCGTACGCCGGCGGCTATATCACCGAACATTACGGACGCCCGCATAAAGGCCACCATGCGTTGCAGATCGAGATCAATCGCGCGCTCTATATGGATGAGGCGAGCTTCGAGAAATCGGCGGGTTTTTCGCGCTTGTGCGGCAATCTCGAAGCCATGGTGCATGCACTCATCGCCGGCATCTCGGGGCTTGCTGTTCCCCGCGCCGCGGCCGAATAGCGCCAACCAGCCAAAGCCACAAAGCCAGAGCACAAAAAAAGGGCCGCTCGATTGAACGAACGGCCCAAGTCTAGGGAGGAAACGCCCAAGGAGGGCAGCGGCATGGCCTGGAGAGCCATACCGCATTGCAACAATATGTCATTGCGGCGCACAAAAAGCAAGATTGCAATAAGGTGCCTGTGGGCATTTTCGGAACACTGGTGCATATCTGTCACGACGCCTGTGCCACCCGCGCACCCGCAGCCCCCTTTACCCAGAAATCCTTGACTCTCAAGGCAAAATCGCCCCGAGCCTCGCCCATGCCAAAGTCCGACAACCCAGAGTTTGCGGCCCTCCTGGCCACCGCCCATGCCTTGGCGGACCGGGCCGGCGCGGTCATTTTGCCGCATTTCCGGACGAGTTGCGCCGTTGACCATAAAGGAGGCGACCTCTTCGACCCGGTTACCGCCGCCGACCGCGACGCCGAAGCGGCGATCCGCGCAAGCCTCGCCAACGCCCATCCAGCCCATGGCATCCTGGGCGAAGAGTTTGGAGCGCTCAATCCAGATGCCGAATATTGCTGGGTGATCGATCCGATCGACGGCACCCGCTCCTTCATTCTCGGTCTGCCGCTCTGGGGGACGCTGATCGGACTGACCCGCGGCGGCTCACCGTTGCTCGGCCTGATGGATCAGCCTTTCACCGGCGAGCGCTTCTGGAGCAGCGAGACGCAAGCCTTGTTTCGGCATGGCAGCGCCACCAAGCCGATGCGAACGCGTAGCTGCGCTGAGCTTGGCGATGCGCTGCTCGCCACCACGAGCACCGACTTTTTCATCAGCGAGGACGAGCACCAGCGCTTCGGAGCTTTGAGCCGCGCCGTGCGCCTCAGGCGCTTCGGCGGCGACTGTTACAATTACTGCCTGCTCGCCATGGGCCAGATCGACCTCGTGGTTGAGGCCGGGCTCAAGCCCTTCGACATCGTCCCCCTGATCCCGATCGTCGAGCGGGCCGGTGGCATCGTCACCAATTGGGAGGGAAGCGATCCGAGGGAGGGCGGCCGTATCGTCGCCGCCGGCGACAAGCGCATACACGAAGCGGCGATGAAGGTGCTCTCGGGTTAACTGGCCTTGCTGAGCGCGACGCCCGGCACAAAGGCATCGAAGGCCGCCCAGAACTGCTCACGGATCGAATCGCGCTCCTGCATGATCTCGTGGCGCGCCCCCCGGAGGACGATCTGCGAGCCGGCCCGCAGTCGGATCGCGAGATCTTCGACCGCCTTGCTGACCACGATCTGGTCGTCGCTTGCCGCAAGCATCAACACCGGAACGCGGATGCGCGGCGCGAACCGCTCGCTGCCGACCCTTTGGACGGCATCGAGCGCCGCCTTAAGCCAGCCGATGGTCGGCGCCTCGACGGCAAGCTCCGGCGCCGCCTGGAGCACCGAGAGGTTGCGCATGAAGCGCTCGCGGTCCGAGGTGAGCGTGTTTCCCTCAAACGCCTGATCCTGCCTGAACCTGGTCTTGTCGCCCGGCACCGGACGCTTGCCGAAGCCGAACATCGTGAGCCCGTCGGCGAGCTGCCGGCAGAGCCGCTCCGGCATGGGCAGGCCGGCGATCCTCACCATAGGCGCGGTCATCACCATGCGACTGAACCAGCAGCCGCGCTTGGTTGCTGCGCTGAACAGCACCATCGACGACATCGAATGGGCGAGCGCGAAATAGGGCGCCGGGCAATCCGGCAGCACCACCGCCTTCATGAAATGGGAGAGATCTTCCTCATACTCGGCGAAATCGTCGACATGGCCTCTGAACGCGCTCCTGGTCAGCCGGCTCGAGCCGCCCTGCCCCCGCCAATCGAGCACCGCCACGGCAAAGCCGCGCCGGCGCAGCTCTCCCACCACCTCGAAATATTTCTCGATGAACTCGGCGCGTCCGGGGAAGATGCAGACCGTGCCGCGGCGCTCCCGCAGCACCGGCTGCCAACTGGCGAAGCGCAACCGCAATCCCTTGCGCACATCGATGAAGCCAGTCGATGCACCGAGCGGGATCGGGTTCTTGGGCGTGGCGATGAGGTCCATTGGCGCGCGCAGCTCTTACCTTGGGTACCGAATTGAGCGCCCGTTATAGCAGCCATGTTCCCTGCCGCCACCGGCCCGAGTGACGGCAAAAGCGTGCGACGCGCGCCACGCTATAGCCCGCCGATATCCATATTTCCCATTAATAATCAGTGCACTAGCTCTCTTGACGAACGCCGGTGTTCCACCCATATCTCCGACAGCGCGAAGGCCAACCGGCTTTGCGCCATCCGCCCGGCTCATAGGAACGAGCGGGCAGACCACCATATCGCTTCTCAAGGAGGATGTGTCATGAGGCACCTTGATCTTACCCCACTTTATCGCTCCACCATCGGCTTCGACCGGCTCGGCTCGCTACTCGACACGCTGAGCTCGTTCGAAGGCGAGGCGCCGAGCTATCCGCCCTACAATATCGAGCGGGTCGGCGAGAACGAGTATCGCATTTCCATGGCCGTTGCCGGTTTTGGCGAGGGCGACCTTGCCATCGAGGTGAAGGAGAACGCCCTTTCGATCCGTGGCGAGAAGCGGACCGAGCAGGAGGACGGCCCATACCTCCATCGCGGCATCGCTTCGCGAAGCTTCGAGCGCAGGTTCCAGCTCGCCGACCATGTCCTGGTGAAGGGCGCTGCGCTGGAGAACGGCTTGCTGCATGTCGACCTCGTGCGCGAGCTGCCTGAGGCCATGAAGCCGCGCATCATTCCGATCGCGACCAAGACCGACAAGGCCAAGGTCATCGACAGCAAGGCCGCGTAGGTATCCGCAGCCAACGCCAAGCAGGAAGAGCGCTCCCTCGGCGAGGGGGCGCCCTTCGTTCTGACAGGTGCTAAGGGAGAGACCGGGTGCCCCCTGCACGCACGACATTCGTTGGGGGCTTGCAACGAGCCTAACCGCCGCAGCTTTCACGAGCCTTAACGCCCAGGCTCGCGGTTAAGGTCCGATCGAGATCTGAAGCCGGTTTTGGGTGGGAATCCCGCTTGTGTGCCCGTTGGAAATCTGTCATTTTGAGGGCGAATAGGACAGGCTTGCTGACCTTTGTAGCGAAAGCCTGCGGCACCGCTCGGAACCCCGGTGGCTGGGACAACGAGGTGCCCGGCGCGTTTACGCAAACGAAGGTGCTGGCCGTCTAAGGAGCCGGTTCTTCGTTTTCAGCCGGTCGGCACTCTTAGCTGATGGAAGGTCCGGTTCGTGGCCAATAGCTTTTTGGCGCCGCGCTCGCTTGGCACGCGAGACGCCGCCGGGGTTTCGTGACGATGGCATCGGGTGGGTCGTTTTCGCGTTCCGCAGCTTCGGCGTGGCCTTCGCCTCCGCCCGCGCAAGGACTCTATGATCCGAAGCGCGAGCACGATGCTTGCGGCGTGGGCTTCGTCGCCGACCTCAAGGGACGCCCCAGCCATAAGATCATCGAGCACGGCATCCAGATCCTGGAGAACCTCACCCATCGCGGCGCGACCGGGGCCGACCCGCTGGCCGGCGACGGCGCCGGCATCCTGGTGCAGATCCCGCATGAATTCCTGAAAGAGGTTTGCGCGCCGCTTAAGATCAAGCTGCCCGAGCCCGGCTACTACGCCGTCGCCCACATGTTCATGCCGCGCAATCGCGCGCAGCGCATCTATTGCGAATCCGTGGTCGCGCGCGTCGTCGAGGCCGAAGGGCTGAAGCTGCTCGGCTGGCGCGACGTGCCGTCCGACAATTCCTGTCTCTCGGCATCCGTGATCGAGACCGAACCGGCCCACCGCCAGGTCTTTATCGGGCGCGGACCAGATGTCGAGGACGAGAACGATTTCGAGCGCAGGCTTTATGTCCTGCGCAAGGTCATCTCCAACACCATCAACGGCGAGACCGGCGGCCGCGATATCGGCTTCTACACCGTGTCGTTGTCCTGCCGCACGCTGGTCTACAAGGGCATGTTCCTCGCGTATCAGCTCGGCGCGTATTACCCGGACCTGCATCATCCGCTGTTCGCATCGGCGCTCGCGCTGGTGCATCAACGCTTCTCGACCAACACGTTCCCCTCCTGGAAGCTTGCCCATCCCTACCGCATGGTCGCCCATAATGGTGAGATCAACACCTTGCGCGGCAATTTGAACTGGATGGCGGCACGGCAGGCGAGCGTGTCCTCGCCGCTGTTCGGTCCCGACATCGATAAGCTTTGGCCGATCTCTTACGAAGGCCAGTCGGACACCGCCTGTTTCGACAACGCGCTCGAATTCCTGGTGCAGGGCGGCTATTCGCTCGCGCATGCGGCGATGATGCTGATCCCCGAGGCCTGGGCCGGCAACCCGCTGATGGATGCCAAGCGCCGCGCCTTCTACGAGTACCACGCCTGCTTGATGGAGCCCTGGGACGGTCCGGCCGCCATGGCCTTCACCGACGGGCGCCAGATCGGCGCCACGCTCGACCGCAATGGCTTGCGGCCAGCGCGTTATCTCGTCACCGACGACGGCCTGGTCATCATGGCGTCCGAGACCGGCGTGCTGCCGATCGACGAAAAGACCATCGTCGAGAAATGGCGGCTCCAGCCCGGCAAGATGCTGCTGATCGACCTGGAAAAAGGCTGCATCGTCTCCGACGAGGAGATCAAGGCTGAG
Organism: Methyloceanibacter sp.; assembly: GCA_035630595.1. Taxonomy (GTDB): domain Bacteria; phylum Pseudomonadota; class Alphaproteobacteria; order Rhizobiales; family Methyloligellaceae; genus Methyloceanibacter. Next base: position 17,663 of record DASQKJ010000023.1, on the reverse strand, counting down.
CTGTCCAGCGCGCATCCTTATCAGCAATGGCTGGATCGCACCCAGATCCGCGTGCATGAACTGCCGGGCGCGCCGGCGCCGGCGGCCCGCACCAATGTCAGCCTGCTGGATCGCCAGCAGGCCTTCGGCTACACGCAAGAGAGCATCAAGTTCCTGATGCTGCCGATGGCCGAGTCCGGCCAGGAGGCGGTCGGCTCAATGGGCACCGACACGCCGATCTCGGCGCTCTCCTCCATGCCGAAGTTGCTGCACACTTATTTCAAGCAGAACTTCGCGCAGGTCACGAACCCGCCGATCGACCCGATCCGGGAGGAGCTGGTCATGTCGCTGGTGACCTTCATCGGGCCGCGGCCGAACCTGCTCGACCTCGAAGGCACCTCCAAGCAGAAGCGGCTCGAGGCGGCGCATCCGATCCTTACCAACGATAACCTGGAGCGCATCCGCGGCATCGGCGAGGTCGCCGACAACCAGTTCCGCACCATCACGCTCGACATTACCTATGCCGCCGACCATGGCGCGACGGGCATGAGCGGTGCGCTCGACAAGCTTTGCCGCCGCGCGGAAGCCGCGGTTCGCGCCGGCGAGAACATTCTCATCCTGTCGGACCGGGCGGCCGGACCCGACCGTGTGCCGATCCCCTCGTTGCTGGCGACCTCGGCCGTGCATCATCATCTGATCCGCCGCGGGCTTAGGACCTCGGTCGGCCTCGTGGTCGAAACCGGCGAGGCGCACGAGGTGCATCAATTCGCGACTCTGGCGGGCTACGGCGCCGAGGCGATCAATCCCTATCTCGCCTTCGAGACCATCGAGGCCATGCTGCCCGAGCTCGACGAGGAGCTGACCGCCGGGGAAGCCGTTAAGCGCTACATCAAGGCTGTCGATAAGGGCATCCTCAAGGTGATGTCGAAGATGGGCATCTCGACGTATCAGTCCTATTGCGGCGCGCAGATCTTCGACGCGGTGGGCCTCAGGTCCGATTTCGTCGCCAAATATTTCACCGGCACCAACAGCCAAGTCGAGGGCGTGGGCCTAGAGGAGATTGCGCGAGAGACTGTCGAGCGGCACAGCCAAGCCTTCTCCGACGCGCCGGTGCTGCGCGAGGCGCTCGAGGTCGGCGGCGACTATGCATTCCGCGTGCGCGGCGAGGCGCATATGTGGCGGCCGCAGGTTGTGGCCGACCTGCAGCATGCCGTGCGCGGCGAGCTGCCGGAGAAATACCGCGCCTACGCCAAGCAGATCAACGAGCAGACTGAGCAGCTGCTGACCTTGCGCGGCATGTTCCGCATCAAGACGGCAGAAGAGATCGGCCGCGCGCCGATCCCGCTCGAGCAGGTCGAGCCGGCAAAGGAGATCGTCAAGCGCTTCTCGACCGGCGCGATGTCCTTCGGCTCGATCAGCCGCGAGGCGCATACCACGCTTGCCATCGCCATGAACCGCATCGGCGGCAAGTCCAATACCGGTGAAGGCGGCGAGGAGTCCGACCGTTACAAGCCGATGCCGAACGGCGACTCCATGCGCTCGAAGATCAAGCAGGTCGCTTCCGGCCGCTTCGGCGTCACCGCCGAATATCTGATGAATGCCGACATGATGCAGATCAAGATGGCCCAAGGCGCCAAGCCCGGCGAGGGCGGCCAGCTTCCCGGCCACAAGGTCGACGCCGTCATCGCCAAGGTGCGTCATTCGACGCCGGGCGTCGGCCTGATCTCGCCGCCGCCGCATCACGACATCTATTCGATCGAGGATCTGGCGCAGCTGATCTTCGACCTAAAGAACGTCAACCCAGCCGCCGATGTCAGCGTCAAGCTGGTAAGCGAGGTCGGCGTCGGCACCGTCGCTGCCGGCGTCTCCAAGGCGCGCGCCGATCATGTCACCATTGCCGGCTTCGAGGGCGGCACCGGCGCCTCGCCGCTGACCTCGATAAAGCACGCCGGCTCGCCCTGGGAGATCGGCCTAGCCGAGACCCAGCAGACGCTGGTGCTTAACCGCTTGCGCGGACGCATTGCCGTCCAGGTCGACGGCGGCATCCGCACCGGCCGCGACGTCGTGGTCGGCGCCCTGCTCGGCGCCGACGAGTTCGGCTTCGCCACGGCACCCTTGATTGCCGCCGGCTGCATCATGATGCGCAAATGCCATCTCAACACCTGCCCCGTCGGCGTCGCCACCCAGGACCCGGTGCTTCGCGCCAGGTTCCAGGGAAAGCCCGAGCACGTCATCAACTATTTCTTCTTCGTGGCCGAGGAGGTACGCGAATACATGGCCGCGCTCGGCGTCCGGAGCTTCGCCGAAATGATCGGCCAGACCGAAGTGTTGGATAAGAGCCATGCCATCGACCATTGGAAGGCCAAGGGCCTCGACTTTACCCGCCTGTTCCACAAGCCGGATGTGCCGCCGGAGGTCGCCATCCGCAATTCCGAGCGGCAGGATCACGGCCTTGACCAGGTGCTCGACGTCAAGCTGATCGAGCTTGCCCGTGAGGCGATCGAGGACAAGAAGCCGGTCAAGCTAGACCTGCCGATCAAGAACTTGAACCGCACCGCCGGCGCCATGCTCTCCGGCGAGATCGCCAAGCGCTACGGCCATGCCGGCCTGCCCGGGGACACTATCTGGGTGAGCTTCAAGGGCTCGGCCGGGCAAAGCTTCGGCGCCTGGCTCGCGCATGGGGTGACGCTCGATCTGGTCGGCGAAGGCAACGACTATGTCGGCAAAGGTCTGTCGGGCGGCCGCATCGTCGTCCGTCCCCCGGAGGACTCGGCCATCGTGCCGGAGAAGTCGATCATCGTCGGCAATACGGTTCTGTACGGGGCCATCGCCGGCGAATGCTATTTCCGCGGCGTCGCCGGCGAGCGTTTCGCCGTGCGCAACTCCGGCGCCATCGCCGTGGTGGAAGGCACCGGCGATCACGGCTGCGAGTATATGACCGGCGGGGTGGTGGTGGTGATCGGGCTCACGGGCCGCAATTTCGCGGCTGGCATGTCCGGCGGCATCGCCTATGTGCTCGACGAAGACGGCGACTTCGAGCGCCGCTGCAATCTCGCCATGGTCGACCTGGAGCCGGTGCCCAGCGAGAATCGCGTGATGGAGCGGAGCCGTCACCAAACCGGCGACCTGGAAAGCCATGGGCTGGTCGACGTGACCGACATGACCCGCTTCGACGAGGAGCGGCTCCGTCAGCTGATCGAGAACCACCTCCACTACACCGGATCGGCGCGCGCGCGCGCGATCCTCGACGATTGGGCGACCTATCTGCCGCAATTCGTCAAGGTGATGCCGGTCGAGTATCGCCGGGCGTTGGAGGAGATGGCGCGCCAGCAAATGGCCGATAACAGTGGACTCGGCGAGATCGAGATCGGCTTGCGGGGCAACGGCAAGTAATCCTCAAGGCGAAGGAGTTAAGATGCCCTGGAGAGTAGGCCACGCGGCCACTTTGCCTCGCCAGTGCCGCGTGCTTGACGGACGCGGCCAGACGGTGACTACTCGTGGGCTGAGTGTTTGCTTGGCCACGGGCCAAAGAGCATGACGTTAATGGGCAAGATCACTGGCTTTTTGGAGATCGATCGCGAGGACCGGGCCTATGAGCCGGCTTCCGACCGCATCCGCCATTACCGCGAATTTGTAATCCCGCCGAGCGAGGCGGAGATTGCGCGCCAAGCCGCCCGCTGCATGGATTGCGGCATCCCCTATTGTCATACCGGCTGTCCGGTGAACAACCAGATCCCGGACTGGAACGACCTCGTCTATCACTCGGACTGGCACGTCGCCGCCGAGAACCTGCACTCGACCAACAACTTCCCGGAAGTGACGGGCCGTGTCTGCCCGGCGCCCTGCGAGGCCGCCTGCACGCTCAACATCATCGACGTGCCCGTCACCATCAAATCGATCGAATGCGCGATCGCCGACAAGGCCTTCGAGGCGGGCTGGGTGCGGCCGGTGCTGCCGGAGTCGAAGACCGGCAAGCGCGTGGCGGTGATTGGCTCAGGTCCGGCCGGGTTGGCGGGCGCCCAGCAGCTCGCCCGTGCGGGCCATGACGTTCATGTGTATGAGAAGCACGCTCAGCCCGGCGGCCTGCTCCGCTACGGCATTCCCGACTTCAAGATGGAGAAATACATCATCGAGCGGCGGGTGAAGCAGATGGAGGCCGAGGGCGTCACCTTCCATTGCGATGTTGAGGTCGGCAGCGATCTGCCCGTGGCCAGGCTGGAGCGCGACTACGATGCGGTCCTGCTTGCCGGCGGCGCCGAGCAGCCGCGCGATCTCGCTGTCCCTGGCCGCGACCTGGCCGGCGTACATTTCGCGATGGACTTCCTGCCGCAGCAGAACCGGCGGGTTTCGGGCGAACCGCTTGGCGACATCTCGCCGATCCTCGCCACCGGCAAGAACGTCGTGGTGATCGGCGGCGGCGATACCGGTTCCGACTGCATCGGCACGTCGTTCCGGCAGGGCGCGATCTCCGTGACGCAACTTGAGATTCTTCCGCAGCCGCCGGAGAAGGAGAACAAGGCACTCACCTGGCCGCTGTGGCCGCTCAAGCTCCGCACCTCGTCGAGCCAGGCCGAGGGCGCCGCGCGCGATTTCAGCGTGGCGACCAGTCGCTTTCTCGGAAGCGACGGCAAGGTCGAACAGCTGGAATGCATCCGCCTTGATGCCCAGATGAAGCCGGTGCCTGCCAGCGAGTTCACCATTCCGGCCGACCTCGTGCTGCTGGCCATGGGCTTCCTCCATCCCGTACCGGGCGGCATGATCAAGGACCTCAAGGTAGAGCTCGATGCACGCGGCAACGTGAAGGCAAACGAGCTCGACTACCGCACGTCTCGCCCGAAAGTGTTCGCCGCCGGCGACATGCGCCGCGGGCAATCGCTGGTGGTTTGGGCGATCCGCGAGGGGCGCCAGGCGGCGCACGCCATCGACAAATTCCTGATGGGGAAGACCGACCTGCCGCGCTAGGCAGCTCTATCCGGGCGGCCAGGCGAAGTCGTCGGCCCGGCCATCCTTGGGCTTGGGCTGCTCGCCCTTGATCAGCACTTTGTAATAAGGCCGTTGCGACAGCGGCAGCCGCGGCCGCGATGAGGCCAGCGACAGGTCGGTGACCGCGGAAATTGTGGCAACGGCCGTCAGGCCGTTGGCAAGCTCGCTCGTGATCATCTCCGCCTCCGGCGTCGCCGAGGCCGGCGCCTGGGGCGCTAGACCCTGCGCCGCCTGGAGCGCCTGATCCATGACCGGCCTGACCACGCTGACATCTCCGACATTGCTTTCCTGGAGCTCCGGCTGCGGCGCGTCTGCTTGGGCCTGCTCTGCCGCCCCCGGGATGCCATCCGGTTCGGTAGCCGGCGGGGACTGCCCGGCGATGGCTTCGGGCACCGGATCCGATTGCCCCGGCACGACGTCGCGGCCCATCACCTTGGCCTGCTCCTCCTCGTTGCCAGCCAGAGGGATGTTGCGCTCGATCTTGGCCAGGTTCAGGTCGCGACGCAGCTCCTTCTCCACGAAATGTGCGAGCTTGAGGTAGCCGCGCATGGTGAAATGGACGCCGTCGTCGCCCCGGAGCCGCTTCACCTGTCCCGTCATGTCGGGGCCGTAGGCGCTATAGCGTCCGGACTCGTCGGTGAATCCGTTCCACGTGTCGATAAATTTGGCGCCGTTGATGAAGGCCTTTTCGCGGAACAGATCGTTCATCGCCTCGGCGTCGCTGCTCTGCCCGGGGCTGCGCATGACCGGCAGCCCGACCCAATAGACGGCAATGTTCGCGGCGCGAAGCTTCTTGATGAAAGCCTCCACTCGCTGACCGTAGATCTCTCGCCAGCCCTCGCTGCCCACCTTCAGCCAGTCGCGGCCGCTGCGGATCGGCTGACCCTCGGCGCCGAACATCACCACCGCGATCTGATAGGTGTCGTTCTTCAGCAGGTCCGCCAGCTGCGCGTTCCAATCATAGCTATCGGTGCGTGAAAAGCCGGTCGACGCCTTGGAGCGCTGAATGAATTCGAGTGTCGCGTCGTCCTCGAAGGCGCGATAAAGGCCCGACCACAGCCCGTCGCCGAGCGAGTCGCCCAGCACGACCACGCGATAGCGGTCGCCGTTGGGGAAGGGATTGATATAGCTGCGCTGAACCGGAGACGTGCCCTGCGCCATGGCCGACGCAAGCCAGACGACCAGCGCCGCCAGGCAGACCATGACCGCGGTCGCAGCCGGGGCGAACCGGCGCGGAAGGCTCGAGCCAAGTGAGGACAGGTTACGCGACATTGCGGTCGGGACCTTCGCCTTGAACCTTAGTTCGCCGCCTCGGGAATGCTGCCCGTTCCTTCCCGCACGGCGGCTGGTGGGGCTTCGCTGCTCGCCTCGGCGGGCACCATGACGGGGGGCGTCTCGCTGCGCAAGAGCTTGAGGATGGTCTGGCTCGGAAATCCGTCCACCGGAAGGCTCTTGGCGCGCTGATAGCCGCGCACGGCTTCGAGCGTGGCCGGTCCGATCACCCCGTCCGGATCGCCCTCCAGGAGGCCCCGCGCGCTCAGCAATTGCTGCAATTCGGTGCGCTGCTCGAGCGAAAGCCGGTTCTCGTCGGTCGGCCAGGGCTGCACGAAGCGGCCTCCCCCTCTGATCCGATCCGAGAGATGACCGACGGCGAGCGCGTAGGAGTTCGCCTGATTGTAGCGAAGCAATGAGCGGAAATTGTTGAGCAGCAGAAAGGCGGGGCCGCGCGTGCCTTCCGGCGCGAATAGCGAGGCTCGATCGGTCTGGCGCGAAAACGCCTCGCCATTTACCCGCACGATGCCGAGCTTCTGCCAGGCGGCGACCGGCTTCAAGGTTTTCTCGCCAACCTTCTTGGGATCGAAGCCCTTCGGCAACCGGACCTCGTAGCCCCACGTCTCGCCCGCACGCCAATTGGATACTTTCAGATAGCTCGCCGTCGAAGCCAGCGCGTCGGGGACATTGCCCCAAATGTCACGCTTGCCATCGCCGTCATGATCGACGGCATAGGCGCTGTAGGTGGTAGGGATGAACTGGGTGTGCCCCATGGCCCCGGCCCACGAGCCGTTCATCGCCTCGAAGCTGATATCGCCGCGCTGCAGGATCTTCAGCGCGGAGTTGAGCTGCGACCTGGCGAACTTGGCTTTGGTGTTGGTGCAGATCAAGCTGCCGAGAGAACGGATTACGTTCTTCTCGCCGGGCTGTACGCCGTAGTTCGACTCCACGCCCCAGATGGCGACGACGACATGACGATCGACCCCATAGCGGCTCTCCAGCGCGCCGAGCAGCGCCTGATGCTCGGCAAGCTTCTGCCTGCCGATATCAATGCGCTTATCCGAAACGGCCCGGTCGATATATTCGCCAATCGGCCTGACATATTCGGGCTGGTATTTTGCGGATTCGATGACTTCGGGATCGACGCTGAAGCCTTGGAAAGCGCGGTCGAAAGTGGCGCGCGTGACGCCGGCGCTCTTGGCGGAAGGCCAGAGACTTTCCACACAAGTCTTAGCGTTCTGCGCAAAGCCGGGGACCGGAGACGACATAGCGAGAGAAACCGCTGCGCCCGCTCCGAGGATCAATGATTTGGGGTTTTCCATGATTCGCATGGCCCCGTTTCTAGCAAGCATGGGGGGCAAAACCTAGGCAAACCGCCTTGCAATTATCGAGCTGAGGCGGCGCTTGCTTCCTTGAGCACCGCCCCGACCAAGGCCTGGCTCGGATAGCAGGTGAGCGGAAGGCCGAGTTTCTGCTCTTCCAGCCCGATGCTGCGCCTGGTTTTGAAGCCGGCAAGCCCGTCGACCTTGCCCACGTCGTGGCCCTTGGCCGCAAGTACCTCCTGGAAACGCTGGATACGGTCGCGCGGCAGCCGCTCGACGGGCTCCCAGGTGCCGGCGAATTCAACCGGCGCATTGGCGGCGATCATATCGGCGACATGGCCGACGAAAATCGCGTAGACGTCGGAGTTGTTGTAGAGCTTCAGCACCGAGAAATTATTGGTCGCGAGGAAAGCCGGACCCTTGAGGCCAGCGGGCAGCACGAGGAAGGCGGGATCGCCGAGCCTATCCTCGGAGAACTGGCGCCCCTTCACACGTGCCACGCCGAGCTTCATCCACTCCGAGATCGGCCGTGCCTTGTCAGGCCCCTGCTGGGTGCAGTCGAAGCCGCGCGGCAGGCTGACCTCGTAACCCCAGCTCTGCTTGCCGTCCCAGCCCTGGCTGTGCAGCGAGTTGCCGGCCGAGGCGAGCGCATCCGGCACCGAGTTCCAGATGTCGCGCCTGCCGTCGCCGTCGAGATCGACGGCGTATTTTTCGAAATCGGTGGGAAGAAACTGCGTATAGCCCATGGCGCCCGCCCATGAGCTCCGCATCTCGGCACGCTTGGCGTGGCCCTGCTCAATAATCTTCAGGGCGCCGATGACCTCTTCGCGGAAAATCTCTGGCCGCCGCCCCATGAAGCCTTGCGTGGCGATGGCCGAGAGCGCGTCGAACGGGAGATTGGCTTTGCCGAACCCGGTCTCGCGTCCCCAGATCGAAAGAATGATGCTGGCGGGCACGCCGTATTGATCTTGGATCGCCCGCAGTTGCGGCGTCCATTGCTTCAGCTTGCCCTGGCCCGTGGCCGCCAGGGCCTTGAGCGTCGCCTTGTTGAAATAGTTGGCGGGAATGTCGAACTCCGGCTGGTGGATTGGCTTTGGCGCCAGCGCCTTCGGCAACGGCGGACCGTCCGGCCCGGCGGGATTGGGCAGGACGAGATGCGGCAACGACCAATCGAGCTTCAGCCCCTTGATCTGCGTGTCGAAGGTTTTGCGCGAAACGCCTTGCGCTTCCGCGTCGGGCCAGAGCGCCTGGAGCCATTGGGCGAAGCGCTGCTCCACCGCGCGCTTATAGACGGTCACCTCGTCGGCAGGAGCTTGGGCCCCGGCCGAGAGCGGCGCGGCTATTGCGAGCGCAAGGGCCAGACCGGCCGCCCAACACTTGGCTGAGGCCATTTCGGTGCCTCCCCTAAGCCATCCCCGAACGATTCGAGGCCATCCGCCCGATTCTGGCGGGGGCTTTAAGGCGCGGCAAAGGCAAAATCGGCGGAAGTCAGGACGCGGCCCGATAGTCCTTGAGGCGCTTCTCCCAGGCAAGCGCGTGGCCGACGATGGTGTCGAGATCGTTGAGGCGCGGCTTCCAGCCGAAGACCTCGCCGATGCGGCCGGCCTTGGCCACGATTGCCGCCGGATCGCCTGGCCGGCGCTCGGCCAGCCGCACCGGAAAGTCGTTCTGCGCCACGCGCTTCACCGAGCCGATCACGTCGAGCACCGAGAAACCGTCGCCATAGCCGCAATTCAGCACCTCGCTCTTGCCGCCGGCGCGAAGATAGCGGAGCGCATCGAGATGCGCGCGCGCCAAATCGGTGACATGGATATAATCGCGAATGCAGGTGCCGTCCGGCGTGGGATAGTCGGTGCCGAACACTTCGAGATGAGGCCGCTTGCCGAGCACGGCCTCGCACGCCACCTTGATCAGATGCGTCGCGCGCTTCGTGGATTGTCCGCTCCGTCCTTTCGGGTCGGCGCCGGCGACATTGAAATAGCGGAGAGCAACGTAACGGAGATCGTGCGCGATTGCCGTGTCGTGCAGCATCAACTCGGTCATCAGCTTCGAGGTGCCGTAAGGTGAGATCGGCTCGAGCACGGCGTCCTCGTCGACCGGGTTCTGCTTCGGCATGCCGTAGACCGCAGCGGTCGAGGAGAAGATGAAATGCGGGATATTGCCTTCGACTGCCGAGGCGATCAGCGCGCGCGACTTGCAGGTGTTGTTGAGGTAATAGCCGAGCGGATCGGCAACCGACTCGGGCACCACGATGGAGCCTGCGAAATGGACGATCGCGTCGATGGCGTTGTCTTTTAGCAAGCGCCGAACCAACGCACGGTCGCCGATATCGCCCTCGACGAATTGCGCCCCGTCGGGCACCGCCCAACGGAAACCGGTCGACAGATTGTCCAGGACAACAACGTCCTCGCCAGCGTCGAGCAGCTCGAGCACCATATGGCTGCCTATGAAGCCGGCTCCGCCCGTGACCAGAACACCCATGAGACGACCCTAGCACGTTGCAATCCGCCGCTTCTTATCGGATAGAAGTTGAGGGATTTCTACCCTGCACGCCTGCCAAGCTTAACCAACGAGGATTTGATGGCTGCTCGAGTCCGCAAGGCCGTGTTCCCCGTTGCAGGACTTGGCACGCGCTTCCTGCCCGCCACCAAGGTCATCCCGAAAGAGATGCTGACGGTGGTCGACCGGCCCGTGATCCAGCATGTGGTGGACGAGGCGCGGGACGCCGGCATCGAGCAATTCATCTTTGTCACTGGGCGCAACAAGAGCGTCATCGAGGACCATTTCGACCGCCAATACGAGCTTGAAGCGGTGCTCGCCGAGCGGGGCAAGACGGCCGAACTCGACGCTCTCAACGCCGACCTCCCGGCAGCGGGCAGCACCAGCTTTACCCGGCAGCAGGAGTCGCTGGGCTTGGGCCATGCGGTGTGGTGCGCCCGCGACCTCGTCGGCGACGAGCCATTCGCGCTGCTTCTCCCCGACGTGCTGGTGAAGACGGAAGGCAAGGGATGCCTCGCCCAGATGCTCGAAGTCTACGCGGAGCGCGGCGGCAACCTCCTCGCAGTCGAGCCCGTCCCCGACGATCAGGTCAAGAATTACGGCGTGGTCTCGATCGGCGCGGGCGACGGTCGCATCTTTCCCGTCAACGGCATGGTGGAGAAGCCGAAACCTGGCACCGCGCCCTCCAACCTCACTATTCTCGGCCGCTACATTCTTCAGCCCGAGATCTTCGGCATCATCGCGGCGCAGGAAACCGGCGCGGGCGGCGAGATCCAACTCACCGACGCGATGCTTGTTCTGCTCGAGCGGCAGCCCTTCTCCGCCGTGCGCTGCGAAGGCCGCGCCTTCGACTGCGGCTCCAAGCTTGGCTTCCTTGCCGCCAATATCGCGTACGCGTTGGCCAGGCCCGACCTGCGCGATGCCGTCGCCGCGGAGATCAAGACGCTGACCGGCGGCGCCTAGCGCCTGAACTTCAGCCCGATCCTGATCTCGTCCTCGATGAAGTCGGCCGATGGATCAGGGCTGCTGGTGAAATCGGTGTGTTCGTAGCGGGCGTAGGCCGACATCAGCGGATTGAAATAATACTCGGCGGTCGCTCCGAGCTTGGTGCGCTGATCGACCTGCGAGACCCCGGCATAGTTGGCAACTTCGTAGGACGAATAGACGCCGAGTACCAGATAGCGCCAGAATGACTGTTGCAACCCGAGTTGAAAGAAATGGTCGACCGCGCCCGGACGTGTCCAAGGACGTTTTGAGATGTGGCGACGCGGCAAGGACGCACCTCGATCTACACCGGGAAGCGCCCGCCAAGCCGCGCGGGCGCGTCCATCCGGACCGTTGATCGAGAAAGCCTAGAGGAAATAGAGTTAACGGGCCGTTTAGCTCTGCCCCGAAACGGGTCAAGTCTTCGCCCTGACGGCGCCAAAATCCGTGCTAAAGTCAGGCAAACCACGGGGGAAGCACGACTATGGCCATCGGCCTGAAGCGCGATCGGCTGCTGCGCGACGACCGCAGCCAGGCGATCGCGTCGGCGACGCGGACCCTCCAGCTCGAAGCCGAGGGCCTCCATGCGCTGATGACGGCGCTTGCCGGCGACCTCGTCGACGGTTTCGCCGAGGCGGTCGAGCTCCTGCGCAGCTGCCGTGGCCGGGTGATCGTCACCGGGATGGGCAAGAGCGGCCATGTCGGCCTGAAAGTGGCTGCCACCCTCTCCTCGACAGGCTCACCAGCCTATTTCGTGCATCCCAGCGAAGCGAGCCATGGCGATCTCGGCATGATCACGCGCGAGGACGTCATCGTGGCCTTCTCCTGGTCGGGCGAGACGGTAGAGCTCGGCAATATCGTATCCTACTCGCGCCGGTTCGCCGTGCCGCTGATCGCGGTCACGTCGAACCCCGGCTCGGCACTTGCGCAGGCGGCCGTGCTCGTGCTTGCGCTACCGCAGGCCAAGGAAGCCTGTCCGCATGGGCTCGCGCCCACCACCTCCACCGTGATGCAGCTTGCGCTTGGCGACTGCCTCGCCATCGCTCTGCTGGAGAGCAAGGGCTTCACCGCGCGGGACTTCAAGATGCTGCATCCCGGCGGCCAGCTCGGCGCGCGACTGAAATTCGTGGGCGACCTGATGCACAAAGGCAACCGCCTGCCGCTTGCGCCTGCCGACGCGATCATGTCGGAGGCCATCGTGGTGATGACCGAAAAGGCGCTCGGCTGCCTCGGCGTCGTCGATGCGGACGGCCTGCTCATGGGCATCATCACCGACGGAGATTTGCGCCGCCACATGGGCAACGGCCTGCTTGAGCAGCACGCCGGAGCGATCATGACGCCCGAGCCCAAGACCGTAGCGCCGGATCTTCTTGCCAGCGCCGCGCTCGAAATGCTCAACGCCTCCAAGATCACCACCTTGTTCGTGGTCGAGGACGGTCGCCCGGTGGGCATCATTCATGTCCACGACCTGCTGCGCGCCGGCGTCGCCTGACTTCCTTTTGTGAGCCGCTGTTTCGCGCTAGAGTGACGCCTATGAACAAGCAGCCTAAAACCAGCCGTACGCGACTCACCAGCGACGATCAGTTCGATCTCAAGGAGGCCAAGGCCAGCTACGGCGCCATGCCGAGCTGGCAGCGCATCGTCATTTGGCTCGCCCTCGGTATGCTCCTTCTCGGCATCATTGGCGACTTGGTCTTCTGATCGCGCCTGCCCGTCGGCATGGGGGCGCTCCCTGCCTGGAGGTGTCGCGCCCGCCCTTAGACTTGGCCGGACGCTTCCCGGCGTGGTACGGGATCATTGACCACTCAATCCTACGATCTGCTCGTCATTGGCGGTGGAATCCACGGCGCGGCCGTCGCCCGGGACGCCGCGGGACGCGGGCTGAAAGTCATGCTCGCCGAGCAGGGCGATTATGCCTGCGCCACCTCTTCGGCCTCCTCAAAGCTGATCCACGGCGGCTTGCGCTATCTCGAGCTTGGCAGGCTGGGTCTCGTGCGCGAGTCGCTCGCCGAGCGCGCTGTGCTATTGAAGACCGCGCCGCATCTGATAACGCCGCTCCGCTTTCTCTTGCCGGTCTATGCCGGGCAGAAGCGGCAAGCCTTGCTGCTGCGGGCCGGCCTTGCGCTCTACGATGCCTTGTCCTTTGGCGGTGGCCTGCCGGCAAGCGGCAGGCTCGACGACGATGACATCTCGCAGCTGCCAAGGCTGCGCCAGGACGATCTCAGCGCGGTCCTGCATTATTGCGACTGCCTTACCGACGATGCGCGGCTCACGCTCGCGGTACTGCTCGACGCGCGTGCCCGCGGCGCCGATATCCTCAATCGCCGCACTGTCACCGCCATCGCGCCGCTTGCCGACGGCTATGCCGTTGAACTCGATGAACGCGGCCACCGGCGCCGCATCGACGCGCGGTTCATCGTCAATTCCGCAGGCCCATGGGTCGCCAGCATCGATGCCATGACCAAGGCCACGCCGCCGGCGCGTCCGCTACGCCTCGTGCGTGGCAGCCACATCGTCCTGAAGATGCCCGCCCCACCTCAGACCGACGCCTACACCCTGCAAGACCAGGAGGAGCGGGTCGTGTTCGTCATCCCCTGGCTCGGCCAGCGCTTCCTCATGGTCGGCACCACCGATGTGCCGCATGAGGGCGATCCAGGGACGGCACGCTGTTCCGGCGAGGAGCGCGCTTATCTGCTCAGCGCCTATAACCGCTACTTCGCGCATCCGCGCGGACCCGCCACCGAGGCCGATCTCGTGTTCGCCTGGTCCGGCGTGCGAGCGCTCGAAGGCGATGCGGAGACCAGGGAAAGCCGCATCAGCCGGAGCCCCGTGCTGTCATCCATCGACAACGGCAGCGGCGGCTTCGTCACCCTTTATGGCGGCAAGCTCACCACGCACAGGGCCTTCGCGGAAGACGTGCTCGACCGGCTGCGCCAGCTCGGCGCCGAGACCGGGGGAACCTGGACCCGGGACATCCCGCTCCATGGCGGGAGTCTATCGCGCCCCGAGCTTCTGGCCCGCGCCGCGGACGGGCCCGAAAGCGTTCCGGCCGGCATGCGGCGGCGCTGGGCGCTCACCTATGGCGACCAGATCGAGGCGTTGTTCGGCCGCGTCTCCGCCGAGCCGGCCTTGGCGGGCGAGATCGCCCCAGGCGTGACCCGGGCCGAGCTTGGCTATGCGGCGGAGGTCGAGGACGCCATCACGGCCGAGGATTTCCTGCTCCGCCGCACCAAGCTCCATCTCCTGCTGGACGAGAACGGGCGCGAGGCGGTGGCGGATTGGTTCGCCACCAGAGCCGCCTGACCTTCCCCCCCATTGCATTCTGGCCATAGCACAACTCTAATGGTTGTCTAGCAATCAAGAGGGGGACGTGGCGAAGTACACCGTTCGCACGGGCAGGCGACATCGAACGTCCCCCCAAGAGCAAAGCAACCCTACGGGGAGAACGCCTTTTTCGGCAATTCAGGGCTGTTTTCGGATGGTTCCCGGCTGTGGCAGGAGCCTGCCGATGTCATTAGCCGCGGCGGCAGCGGCGGCGTTGGCCGCAGCGCCCCATTTTTTGTCGAGCGAACCTTTGCGCACGTCCCTCTTTTGCCGCGTGACGCCGAGTTGACTACCGTCGGGTGCAAGCACGACCCAGATGATGGTGACGCTTTCCTTGCCCTTGCCGGCGGGTGCCACCCGCACCGTCCCTTGCACCTCGTAGACATTAGCCTGGAAGGCAGTTGCCGGCGCGATCCCCCGCGCCGCGAGTTGCCGGCTCAGCGCATCGGCGAGCGTCTGCTCGCCGTCGCCGGGCGCACCGGCGACTGTGACATAGGCGAGCGGCGCCACGGTCTCGGTCGCCGTGTCCGATTGGCCGGCAAGCGCAATCGGCGACGCCAGCGCCGCAAGCAGACTCATAACCGCAAGATAAAAGGGACGCATGGCCCTAGCACTTCTTCTTGGCGCGCCTGAGCTCGACGAGCTTGCGATCTATGGCCGCGGCCCACTCACCTGTGGCGATGGCGACATTCCTGCCATAAGTGCCCGCGACGATGTTGATCGCGGCGAGAGCGGGGGCCACTGACTGGATGCCGGCCAGCAACCGTTGATTGTTCTCGGCCTTCTCCTTCTCCAAGGTGACGATC
Organism: Methyloceanibacter sp.; assembly: GCA_035630595.1. Lineage (GTDB taxonomy): Bacteria > Pseudomonadota > Alphaproteobacteria > Rhizobiales > Methyloligellaceae > Methyloceanibacter. Next base: position 2,494 of record DASQKJ010000023.1, on the reverse strand, counting down.
TGCTTGTCGATCCGGGCGCAGTTCGGCTTGACCGCGTTGATGTCGCGCATGGTCATCGGCGCCGTGCAACCGGCAAGCAAGAGCGCCACGCAAGCCACGCATAACACCGCTGTCCGCAGCATCTCCGCCCCCCTCCCAACAAAAGCAGCGCCACAGAGCAGCGCGCCCCGAATCGTGTTCGCGGATTCCGGCCTGCACCGGAATGACGCAGACTACGCCCAACCCTGAAGCTCGCGCTCGATCAGATGCACAAGCACCTTGATGCCGGCCTCGCTGTCGTTAAGACACGGGATGTAGCTGAACTGCTCACCGCCATGCTCCAGGAAGATCTCCTTATTCTCCTCGGCGATCTCCTCCAACGTCTCCAGGCAATCGGCGACGAAGCCAGGCGTGACAATGGCGATGCGCTTCACGCCGTCGCGGGCGAGCGCCTCCACCGTCTTGTCGGTATAGGGCTTTATCCATTCGGCGCGGCCGAAGCGCGATTGGAACGTAAGCGTGAGCTTGGCGCCGAGCGGCCCGAGCGCCGCGCGCAAAGCCTCAACCGTCTCGATGCATTGCTGCTGGTAGGGATCGCCCTGGTCGACATAAGCCTGCGGCACGCCGTGGAACGAGGCAAGGATCGCCTCGGGCTCGAAGTCGAGACTGCCGAGATGGGACCGGATGGAGTCGGCGAGTGCGGCGATATAGACGGGGTCTCGCGGGTAAGCAGGCACAATGCGCAGCGCGGGCTGCGCGCGGAGCGTCTTCAGCGCGTCGAACGCCTTGTCGTTCACCGTCGCCGTGCTCGCCGCGGCATATTGCGGGTAGAGGGGGAACACCAGCAGCCGGTCGATGCCCTTGGCGGCGAGCGCCTCGATGCGCGAGGCGATGCTCGGATTGCCGTAGCGCATCGCCCAATCGACGATCACATTCTTTCTCGCCGACAAGGCTTGCGCGACTTTATCGGCTTGCGCCCGGGTGGTGGTGCGAAGCGGAGACTCGTCGAGGGCGTCGTTCCAGACCGAGCGATATTTGGCGCCGCTCGCGAAAGGCCGCCTGACCAGCACGACGAAGTTCAGGATCAGCCACCATAACACACGGTTAGTCTCGATCACCCGGCGGTCGGAGAGGAACTCCTTAAGATAGCGCCGCATCGCCCAATAGGACGTATCGTCCGGCGTGCCGAGATTGACGAGCAGGACACCAATCTGGCCGGCGCGCTCCGCTACAGGCGCGCTCGCTCGCTCAGCCTTCCCGGGAAACCGGCCGGAACGCGGCGTTTCATTCATGCAAGCGGCTCCGCTATCGACCTCTGCGCCCATAGATAGAGCATCGGCCACGGGCCGCCTAGCCTTGCCTCATTGCGGGAGGCCTAGCGGTGAAGGCAACGATGATGGCCGTCATCGACAGCTTTAATGAACGTCCGGCCTCTCGTCACGCGGCTGCGATCTTTTCCGCATCGGCGATGATCTGCGCGTGGTCGAACGCGAGTTCGATGGCTCGCCAGTTCTCGACCCATTCCGCAACCTCTGCGTCGGATCCAGCTTTCGGAGCCGGCGCACGCGGCAGGAAGGCCATATAGGCGACGCTCACCGTGTGCCCGCGCGGATCGCGCCCCGGATCCGAATAGATGCCGAGGAGTCGAAGCGGACCTACCGTAAGACCGGATTCCTCGAGCACCTCGCGACGGCAAGCCGCCTCCACCGTTTCGCCGATATCGACGAAGCCTCCGGGTAACGCATGTGCTCCCTTGAAGGGCTCGTTCTTGCGGCGAATGAGGAGGACTCGGCCCTTGTTGTCCCAGATGACGCAGTCGGTGGTCAGAAGCGGCGTCTTGGGCACAGCCATGGTCTGGAACCTCCCCTCGATCGGCAGCGTTCGCAAATCCGGGCCGGTTGCCGAGTCCTCTTCCGCCGAGAGCCGCCGCGACTCCTTGAGCGCCATAGCAAGCAGATAGGCGAGGAAATCAAATCCAGAGGCGCGAGAGCAACGTACCAACGGAGCGAGTTGGTCGGCAATCTGCTTCGCGGTTTCCCGCGAGCTTTCCCCGGTCTTGGACTCGGCCGATCGACCTTTATCGGCCATGAAGCCCCTGCCCGCATTTCCCGACCTACCCGCTCAGGGACAAGGCCGCCGCCATCCGTTCACGGTATCGATATGATCCGTGTACAGTATTTCTAGCACGAGCCCGGATGGGCCGTTCAAGCCGGTTTTCGTTTTGGTTATGTGACGGTAAGGCCGCGCGCAAAAGCTGATCGTGAATCCCGATCTGCGTCAGCCGCGCGGCTGGGGGACGATGCGGATATAGGGCCGTGGCGCTTTCCACCCATCCGGATAGATCTTCTTGGCCTCTTCATCGGGGACCGATCCGGCGATGATCACCTCCTCGCCCTCCTTCCAATTCACCGGCGTCGCCACACGGTGCTTGGCGGTAAGCTGCAAGGAATCGATCACGCGCAGCACCTCGTCGAAATTGCGGCCCGTGGTCATAGGGTAGACCAGGATCAGCTTG
>DASQKJ010000022.1:0-3381 GCA_035630595.1 Methyloceanibacter sp. | reverse complement strand
CCCAGCCGGGCACGTAGTTCGCGTCCTTGCCCATCATCTGCTGCGAGCGGACAATCACGTCTTTGAGGATCTTGTTGAGACCGGTGCCGATATGGATGTTGGCATTGGCGTAAGGCGGCCCGTCATGCAGGACGAATTTCTCACGGCCTCTCGCCTCGGCGCGCAGCCGCTCGTAGAGGCGAAGCCGCTCCCAGCGCTTGAGCAGCTCCGGCTCGCGCTCGGGCAGGCCCGCTTTCATGGGGAAGTCAGTCTTGGGCAGGAACAGCGTTTCGCTCCAGTCGCGGCCGGTCTGGACCTCGAGCGCTTGCGCTTCGAGCCTGGCGACGAGGGAGCGGGGCATTGTCGCTTCGGGTTTGCCGGCTGGCGCGCGTGAGGCCCTCATCTTCGGCTTTTGCGCCCGCGCCTTGGCGCGAGACCTCGGAGCCGCTTTCGCCTCCACCGTTGCAGCGCGTTTCGGCTTGGTCTTCGGCCGCGAGGGTTTCGCCTTGGCCACCTTGACCCTGATTGCCTGGGCCTTGGGCGCGGTTCGCTTGGCGGCTTTCGGCTTGGCAGCGGCCTTTGGCGTTCTCGGCTGCTTGGCTGGCTTGGCCTTGCGGTCGGCGGCAGGCTTTCGCGCAGGCTTCAGCTTCGCGGCTGCTTTACTCTTGCGCGAGCCGCTCTTGCTCCGAGCGTTCTTGGCGGAAGCTCTGCCGCGCTTCGTGGTTTTCGCCATGATCCTTGCTTCTGATGCTGGTGCCGCGCTTCAATCCCCGCGGCGTTCTAGCAACCGCGCCCGCCACATGAAAGGACTTCCTCGCCGCGCTTAGCCGCTGCGAATCGGCGTGACGTCCTGCTAAACTCGCTATCGGGAATGCTGAGCGGGAGGCGATGCATGATTCGTCTGGCAGCCTGCGTCTTAGGACTTTGGCTTTGCGGCGCCTACGCCGCCACCGCCGCGGCTCGAGACGACGCGCCGAAGCAGGAGGAGCGCGCGGCGTCGCCGAGCCAGGCCGAAATCGACCAGGCGGTCGAGGCCATCAATGCCGCGCGCGCCGGCGTGGTCGATGCGCTGCACAAGGCGCCGCTCAGCTTTCGCCGCATCCTGTTCGTCAAGGACGTCCCGGAAGGTTTTGCAGCCTACAAGCCGCGCGCCGACAATGTCTTCGCCGCGGACGAGCCGCTCATCGTCTATACCGAGCCGATCGGCGTCGCTTGGAAGAAGGACGGGGACGAATTCTCCTCCAAGCTCGTGGTCGACTTCGAGATACGCTTGCCGGATGGACAGGTTCTCGCCGGCCAGCGAGGCTTCGGCGAGTTCGAGTTGCAGGCGCGCGAGCCGCCGATAGACTATATGAGCCACATCAAGCTCGACGTGACCGGCGCGCCCGAAGGCTCTTACATCCTCGGCCTTACCGTCCACGACTATAATAGCGGCAAGTCGAGCAGCACGGATTTGCCGTTCGAGATCAAGTAGAGGGTGCATGCGCGAACGCGCGGGGAATTGGGAAGCGGCGCATCGGATCGTCGGCATCGATCTTCTTCATGACCGCACGGGCCTGTTCGCAGTCCCGGCGCATCTGCTCGGCCAAGCCGTCGGCCGAGGCAAAGGTTGCATCGGGGCGAAGAAAGGCGATGAACTCGACCTCGACCTCGTGCCCGTATAGATCGCCTTCGAAGTCCAGGAGATAGGCTTCGAGCATCGGCTCGCCGGCCCCGAAAGTGGGGCGCGACCCGATATAGCCGGCAGCGGGATGACGCTTGCCGTCATGCGCGACGCGCATGGCATAGATGCCGTGGCGCACGTCCTGTCCCGGCGCGAGCGGAAGATTGAGCGTCGGAAAGCCGAGCCCCTTGCCGCGGCCCGCGCCCTCGCTCACAAGCCCGCGCACGCGCCACCAATAGCCGAGTTGGTCCGCGGCCTCCCGCGTCTCGCCTTGGCGGAGATGCTCGCGGATGCGGCTGGAGGAGAAAATCGTCGCGCCCGCTCCGACCGGCTCCACCACGTCGACCCCGAAGCCGAGCACGCGGCCTAGCACGGCAAGCTCGGCAGTGGTGCCGCTGCGGCCCTTGCCGTAGGAGAAATCGTGCCCCACCACGACATGGCTTGCGCCGAGCCCCTTCGCCACCACCTCGGTGGCGAAGGCTTCGCCGCTCAACGAAGAGAGATCGCGGTCGAAGGGGATGACGAAGGCCTGGTCAAGGCCGAGCGCCTTGAGCAGTTCAAGCTTAAGCGGCAGCGGGGTGAGCCGGAAGAATGGCGTGTCCGGCGCGAAGAGTTCGCGCGGATGCGGCTCGAAGATCACGGCGCCGGCGCGCAGGCCCTCTCCCCTGGCAATGCGGATCGCTTCGCCGAGCACCTCCTGATGGCCGCGATGGACGCCGTCGAAATTGCCGATGGCAAGCGCCGCGCCCTTGAGCTCGGGGGGCACGTCCCGCCAGCAGCGGACAATGTCCATGGCCGAAGGCCTTCGCTCTCGCTTATTGGCGCGGGGCGCGGCGGTCGACCATCATCACGGCCTCGCCTTCAAGCACGGTCTTGCCGTTAACGGCGGCGTCGCAAGCGAACGTGGCGCGGCCCTTCTCGGTATCGAGCCCGGTGACCTTGAGGGTCGCCACCACCTCGTCGCCGATATAGACGGGCGCCCGGAACTTCATGCTCTGGGAAAGGTAAATGCAGCCGGGGCCAGGCAGCTTGGTGCCAAGCACGGTGGAGAACAGGCTGCCGGTGAGGAAGCCGTGGGCGATGCGCTTCTTGAAGATGGTGCCGGCGGCAAATTCGTCGTTCAGATGCACCGGGTTGACGTCGCCCGACAAGTCGGCGAAGGCGCTCACGTCATGGTCGGTGATCTTCTTGGCGACGCTCGCCTCCATGCCGACGGACAGGTCCTCGAAATAGTAGCCGTGACCGAGGCCACCGTCTTTCCCATTGCTGGTCATGTGCTTTTCCCTGCTGCTGATGGTTGCCGAGGCAAAATAGCGAAGCCGTTGCTGCACCGCAATATCAGCTCGCCACCCCGCGCTTACGAAAAAGCCTTGGCGTTGATTGAGTTTAAGCATCCATTCACGGCCGACGCCTAATGTCGCAGCGGGTACAGGCGGCAGGCACCTCGTGCCGGTTGAACGCCTCGGGACTGTCGAAGCGCGAGATTTGGTCCGCAAGGATCGGAGGAGACAATGGCTGTCGATCATAGCATGCCGGTGCTGATCGTCGACGATTACAAGACGATGATCAGGATCATCCGCAATCTCCTGAAGCCAATTGGGCTTCGCTAATGTGGACGAAGCCGGCGACGGAAGCGCGGCCCTCGACATGATGCGGCACAAGGACTACGGGCTCGTCATCTCCGATTGGAACATGGAGCCGATGACGGGCTATGAGCTTTTGCGCGAGGTGCGCGCCGA
>DASQKJ010000021.1:0-2680 GCA_035630595.1 Methyloceanibacter sp. | reverse complement strand
CCGAATGCGGGGATAGGGTCGCCCTCGGGTTTTCAATTTTCGGATAATTTGAGGTGTTTTGCGGGTATGGTCGGGTTGGTTCGTATAGAGGTCTGTGGCAAAGAGTGCCCTCGCGCCGCCCAGGGCTAGCCATCGCGGCGGCATTGGCGCATCGGAGACATCACGACCATGCTTCACCGAATCCTCAAGGCCGGCGCCGCGCTCGCGCTCGGCAGCTTCGCCTTCGGCGGGCACGCTCTTGCCGTCACATCGCCTGCCATCAACGCCGCGCCTCTCGTCATCCTCGCGCAAGACGAAGAGAACGAGGAGGTCTGGAAGGATCTCCGCCCAGATATCACGCCGCCGCCCGCAGCCGTCGGGGAACAGCCCGAAACGCCGAAAGGGACGCCGCATGAGGGCCACGAAAAAGAAGGCGCAAGCGGCGACGTCGAGCAGAAGGAATTCAAGGAAGACGGGCTAGAGGGCGAATAGGCTCTCCCCGTCGGTCAGCGCCCGGTCACGCCGGCGCGAGAACCGACCCCCGCTAGGCGGCGTCGGCATCGGCGATCTCGCGGAACAACGCCGGACTCATTGGCTTGGGCCTGCCGAACAGATAGCCTTGTGCCAGCTCGACCCCATGGTCGAGCAGCTTGGCCACCTCGACCTCGTTCTCCACCTTCTCGACGATCAGTTGCATGTCGAAATCGTCGAGCGCGCGCTTCATATCGGCGGCCGAGAACGACGCGCCCTTCGCCTTCATGTCGCCGAGGAAGGTCTTGGCGTCGATCTTGATGAAGCGGAAGAAGCGGTCGCGCAACCCGACAAAGTCGATGTCGAGATCGGCGACATGGTCGAGCGAAAAGCCATAGCCGAGCGCGCCCAACGTATCGAGAGCGCCAAGCTCCGCTTCGTTGAGCGAGAGAATGGCGGGCTGGCTCACCTCGAAGATGAGGCTCTCGCTCAAGCCGGCATTCTCCTCCATGAACTCGACCAGCTCGGGGAAGAACTCGGCGTCGAGCAGAGTGTTGACCGAGATGTTGCAGAACACGCCCTTGATCCGCGAGTTGGCGCCGAGGCGCCGCAAGGTCTGCACGCTCTTCACCAGCAGCACGTTGTCGATCAGCGGCATCATGCCGGACCCTTCGGCCACCTTCAGATATGAGCCGGGCAGAATCAGCTTGTCGGATTTGCCCCGAATGCGGGTGAGTGCCTCGAAATAGCGGGGCGTCCGCTCCGGCAAGGTGACGACCGGCTGCAGGTAGAGGTCGACGCGGCCGGCTTCGATGGCCTGGCTCATGATCTCCAGCATTTCGGTGTCGTCGAGGGAGGCAGTGTCCATGGTTTCGGCGGCGATCTCGGCAACAGGCGGCGCCTTGGCGGCGACCGGCGCCTCCTTGGTGCGTGACGCAGCGGGTGGCGTTACGTCCTCTTCCAGGGAAACGATCTCCTCCACCTCGCCCCGAAGCGGCGCATCCTCGTCGTCATCGAGGCCGCGCAGGGGCTCGTTCTCGTTCAGCAAGATGACCTCGTCCTCTTCCACCGTGATGACGGTGACGGATTCGGGGACGACCAGCGCCTCGGCAGGTTCCGGCTCGTCCTCGTGCACCGCTTCGGGCTCGATCTTCTCCACTTCGGCCACGAATTCGGGCATCGGCGGCGGAGCGGCGGTGGACCGCGCCGACGTCACGGCCGGCGCCGCGGCGGCAGCCATGATGCCCGGCTCCGCGCCCGAGACCCCGATCAGCTCCCGGGAGAGCTGCTTGATCAGGCCCTCCAACATGCGCAGATCGCCCGACATCTTCTCGCGCTGGTTCTTCGCCTCGCCTTCGAGATCGGTGCGCAATGTCTCGATCCTGGCGTGAATCTCCTCGAACTCCTGGCCGACATGCTCCCGGCGGCTCAGCCCGCCGATCGGCCCGGTGGCGGCATATTCGCTCAAGGTCTGGTCCAGCCGCTCGACGCGGTCGGAGAGGACCTCGAGGCGGGACACATCCTCCTCCACCCGGTCGATGCGCTGCAGGTCCTTGTCGATGATCTCGAGCGCCTGTTCCAGGTCGTCCAGCCGGTCGCCGCCGGCGCCGCTCGGACGCGAGGAACGCGCCACCATCAGATAGGAGGCGGCCATGACCATATAGAGCGCGGCCGCGGCGATCAGAGCCGGGATTTGCGCGATGCCAGAATGAAGGATGAGGCCAACCGCGAAGGCGGCCGCGGTCACTGCCATGGCAATCAGGACGATTACGTCAAGCATGGCCAGCCCTCCCGAGGACTCGCTCCGACTAGAGGCCATGGCAATGCTGCTCGCCACGTTTCTATCCCCCCTCGCGCAAAAATCATGCGGCGACACGGCCTTCAAAGGCAACAGCAATTTGGCGGCCCGTCGGGAGTAGTGATAGCAGCCAACCGCGCCGAAACCAAGAAGCGTGCGCGGTTCAACCGAGCCGGGAAAGCACGCGGCGGAGCCGCTCGGCGATCGACGCGATGTCGGATTCGGTGGCGATCAGGGCCGGCGCGAGTCCGCGCTCGAACAGGCCTTCGTCGCGATAGAGGTCGAGCGACGCGTTGGCGGCGGCAACGCCGAGCGGATGGCCGGAATAGGTGAAGCCATCTCGCCTTGGGGCGGGTGGCGCTACTATGATGGTCTGGGCAATGGAGGACGTGAGATGAGGAGTACAGCGAGACTGGGCATGTTGGGCGCGCT
>DASQKJ010000020.1:0-18125 GCA_035630595.1 Methyloceanibacter sp. | reverse complement strand
CGATCGCATCGTGGCGCCACCCGGCGGTAAGGACTATGGCCGGCTGGCCGTGCTGTCGCAGTGGCGTACCCACCAGCGCCTTCTGCTAACCTTGCCGGCCGCCGCCTTCACGCCGAGACCGAAAGTCGACTCCGCGCTGGTTGCGTTCGTCCCCAACAAGGCGCCGGAGCCGCCTTGCGATCCTTCTGAACTGGAAAAGGTTACCGCGGCCGCTTTCGGCCAACGGCGCAAGATGCTGCGCGCCTCGCTCCGCCAGATCGCACCGGACAGCGAGGCGCTGCTGCAATCGCTTGGGCTCGATCCCAAGGCGCGCGCGGAGGAGCTTGGCGTCGCGGATTTCGTCCGCATCGCCAATGCGCTTCGGGGCGAACGCTAGACTAGAGCTGGGCCAGCAAATTCTGCACGAAGGCCTTGAGGCTGGTCAGCCTCGAGCGGCGCAGACGCTCGGCGGCGAGGATGGCGCGCAGTGCGGCAACCGACCGTTCGATATCGTAATTGACCACGACATAGTCGTATTCGTCCCAGTGCTGAATCTCGTCGCTAGCGCCGAGCATCCGGCGCCGTACCGTCTCGGGCGGATCCTGGGCGCGCACATTGAGGCGCTGTTCGAGGTCGGCCACGGTGGGGGGTAATATAAAGACCGTGACGACGTCGTCTTTAACCTTGTCCCGCAACCAAGCCGCCCCCTGCCAATCCACGTCGAACAGAATGTCCCGCCCTTCGGCAAGCGCCTGCTCCACCTTCTTCCGCGGCGTCCCATAGAAATTGTCGAACACCACCGCCCATTCCAGGAATTCGCCCCGGTCGCGCATCTGGGTGAAGCTGTCGCGATCGATGAAATGGTAGTCCCGGCCGTCCTTCTCGCCTTTGCGCTTTGCGCGCGTGGTGTGGGAGACCGAGATTTCAACTTCCGGCTCTGCATCGAGCAGCCGCCGCGCCAGAGTCGTCTTACCCGCGCCCGAGGGCGAGGACAGCACCAGCATGAGGCCTCTTCTGGCAATCGGCGCCTGCATTCCCCTCACTCGATATTCTGGACCTGCTCGCGCAGCTGATCGATGACCGTCTTCAGTTCGAGACCGGCACGGCTGATCTCGATATCCGAAGCTTTCGAGCAGATCGTGTTGGCCTCCCGGTTGAACTCCTGCGCCAGGAACTCGAACTTACGTCCGACCGGCTGGTCGCTGCCGATTAGCTCGTTGGCGGCGGCGACATGCGCGCACAGCCGGTCGAGCTCCTCCTGGATATCGGCCTTCGCGGCCAGCAGCAAAGCTTCCTGATGCAGCCGGTCGGGATCGAGCGTCGAGCCCGGCTCGATGAGGCGGGCGATCTGCTCGCCGAGCCGCTGGGCGATCGCTGCGGGCTGCCGGCCCGCCGCAGCCGCGGCACGCTCGGTCAGGCTGCCGATGGCGGTCAGCTGCTTCGCAATCACCGTTTGCAGCCGCTCGCCCTCGCCCGCGCGCGCGCTCACCAGCTGGTCGAGCGCAGCGGCAAGAGTGGCGATGAGCGCGTGTTGAAGCGCGGCTTGCGCCTCCTCGCTCTCCTCCCCTTCCACCGTCTCGACCACACCGCGCATGCCGAGCAAAGTATCCAGCCGGGGGGGCTGGAGCCCGGTCAGGCCTTGCGCCCGTTCCGCCACGGCCTGCGCCTGGCGGAGCGCGGTCTCGTTCAGCTTGATCTCCATCTGCCCGCTCTCGCGCTTGACCCAGAGATTGATGGTGCAATTGCCGCGGGAGAGCTTCTCCTGGGCGAGGCCGCGAGCCTTGATCTCCAGCGCATCGAACCCCGAGGGTAGGCGCAGGCGAAGCTCAAGATTGCGCCCGTTGACGCTGCGCACTTCCCAGTGCCAGGCGGTATCCCCGTGGGTTCCGTCGGTCCGGGCGAAACCTGTCATGCTTTTCAACGTCATGGGGTCGCAGGCCCTGCCATGCTGGAAATGCCGCTTCGGGTCATGCCGCTTATAAGCCGAGTCGCGCCGTCGCGGCACCAAGGCTCGCACGTTGGTGAAGATAACGGGCTAGCGCTTCGGGTTCCGCGGTGGGGCAGGCACGGCCTCGCCGGCCGCTGCGCCGGCCGGCGCTTCGAGCGGTTGAGAAGGTGCCATCAGGATCGCAGGATCGGCCAAGGTCCCCGACATCGGGTCCGCGGCCATGGTGCCGGGAACGGTCTTTGGCACCGGCGCGCCGGCGGTGAGCGGCGGTGCCGCACCCGGCTCGGCCGCCGCTTCGGCGGTTCCTTGGCCCGCGGCCGGGGCGGCAGCCTCTTGCTCGGCCTTGGCGGCGGCTTCCTGCGCGCGAAGCTCGCGCTCGATCTTCCGCCATTTGAAGACATTCTTATTATGCTCGTCGAGCGTCGCGGCGAAGACGTGTCCGCCGGTGCCGTCGGCAACGAAATAGAGGTCCTTGCTGTTCGCCGGCCGCAACACCGCTTCGATCGACGCGCGGCCGGGATTGGCGATCGGGGTCGGCGGCAGGCCATTGATCTTGTAGGTATTATAGGCAGTCTCGCGGTCGAGGTCTTCGCGCAGGATGGGGCCGTCCAGCGCCCCCTTGCCGCCCACCAGCCCGTAGATGATGGTGGAGTCGGACTGCAGCCGCATATTCTTCTTCAACCGGTTCCGGAACACAGCCGCAACCAGCGTGCGCTCGTCGGCCCTTCCGGTCTCCTTCTCGACGATCGAGGCCAGGATCAGGGCCTCTTCCGGCGTCCGAACCACGATGTCCTCGGCGCGGGTCTCCCAGACCTTGGCGAGGAACTTCTTCTGCGCCGCCTGCATGCGCTCGACGATGTCTTGGCGTGTGTCGCTGCGGCCGAATTTATAAGTATCGGGAAGAAGGGTCCCTTCCGGGGGGACCTCCGCGATCTCGCCCTTCAATTCAGGATGCGCCAGCAGCTTCTGCACGATCTGGTAGCTGGTCAGGCCTTCGGCCAGCGTGACCTTGTGCTCGATCGACTTGCCCTCGACCAGCGTGTCGAGCACCTGCCGTACACTGGCGTGCTTGGGGAACTCATATTCGCCGGCTTTCAGCGTCCTCTGCCCCTTCAGATACATAAAGTAGAGGATGCTGGTCATGAAGATACGGCGGTCGGCGATCACGCCGTCCCGCTGCAGCCGCTCGGCGATGGCGCTCACCCCCTCGCCCCTGGGAATCACCACGACGGTCGAGGTCGCAGCCGGGCCGGGCTGGTCGAACTTGACCTTGGCCCAGTAATAGGCGCCCACGACCAGGCAGGCCATCAAGAAGATGAAGGTGACCAGCCCGTCGAACATCCGCAGGAAGGGATGCGGGTCCGGGTCTACCTCCTCCCGCTCAGGCGGCTCGGGCGGGCGCTGCGGCACAAGCGCCTCGGACGGGCTGCGGGGCAGCACCCCAAAATCCCTCGCGGCCCCGCCCGGCGGGATGCGTCCCTGATTGTCGTTAGCCGTCAACGGAAGCTTCCTGGTCACGGACATGGCTGGAAGGCCCTGCGCAGACGATGCCAACCACTTGAAGTCGAAATATGGCGAAAGGGAGGATCGGCAACGAACGCACGTGCGGGTCAGGCGGCGCAGCGGCGGAGGATCAGCGAGGCATTGGTGCCGCCGAAGCCGAAGGAATTGGAGAGCACCGTGTCGATGGTCCGGCGCCTGGACTGATGCGGAACGAGATCGATCGCGGTCGACACCGACGGGTTGTCGAGATTGAGCGTCGGCGGCGCGACATTGTCGCGGATCGCCAATGCCGAGAAGATCGCCTCGACCGCGCCCGCGGCCCCCAGCAGATGGCCGATTGCCGACTTGGTCGACGACATCGACACCTTGCCGGCCGCATTACCGAACAGCCGCTCGACCGCCGCCAGCTCGATCTCGTCGCCCATCGGCGTCGAGGTGCCATGGGCATTGATATAGTCGATATCGGCGGGGTCGATGCCGGCGCGCTTCACTGCCGCCACCATGCAGCGATAAGCGCCGTCGCCATCCTCGGCAGGCGCGGTGATATGGTAAGCGTCGCCCGACAGGCCGTAGCCGATGATCTCCGCGTAGATATGCGCGCCTCGCGCCTTGGCGTGCTCGAATGCCTCCAGCACCACGATTCCGGCCCCCTCGCCCATGACGAAGCCGTCGCGATCGCGGTCGTAGGGACGCGACGCGCGCTCGGGCTGATCGTTGAAATTGGTGGACAGCGCCCGGCATGCGGCGAAGCCTGCGAGCGCCAATCGGCACACCGGCGACTCCGTTCCGCCCGCAACCATCACGTCAGCGTCGCCAAGCGCGACCAGCCGCGACGCGTCGCCGATGGCATGCGCGCCGGTCGAGCAGGCCGTCACCACGGCATGGTTCGGACCCTTGAGCCCATGCTCGATCGAGACATAGCCTGACGCGAGATTGATCAGCCGTCCGGGAATGAAGAACGGGCTCACCCGGCGCGGCCCCTTCTCGGCAAACAGCAGCGAGGTCTTCTCGATTCCCTGGAGGCCGCCGATGCCCGAGCCGATCAGCACGCCGGTGCGGATTTGATCCTCATAGGCGGTGGGCTTCCAGCCGGCGTCCTGCAACGCCTGGGTGGCCGCTGACACGGCATAGACGATGAACTCGTCGACCTTGCGCTGCTCCTTCGGCTCCATCCAATCGCCGGGATTGAACGTGCCGTCGGCGCCGTCGCCGCGCGGAATCTGGCAGGCGATCTGGCAGGAGAGATCGGAGACGTCGAAATTCTCGATCCGGCGCGCCGCGGTCTTGCCCGCGGTCAGCAGTTCCCACGTGGTCTCGTAGCCACAGCCGAGCGGCGAGACGAGACCCAGACCTGTGATGACGACACGTCGCATCGCGCCTACGCGTGATCCTCGCGGGAACCTATTGTCGAACCGTTCTAGGGTTTTCGAGTGCCAGGACGGGTGCGGCTAAGCCGTGCGCGAAGACGCGTCAAGCGGCTGTATTCTTCTCCAGGAATTTTATGGCGTCGCCGACAGTGAGAATGGTCTCTGCCGCATCGTCGGGGATCTCGCAGCCGAATTCCTCCTCGAAGGCCATCACCAGCTCGACCGTATCGAGGCTGTCGGCCCCAAGGTCGTCGATGAAGCTCGCGTTCTCGGTGACCTTGTCGGCCTCGACCCCGAGATGCTCCACCACGATCTTCTTTACGCGCTCCGAGATATCGCTCATTTCCGCCTCACCGTCCCTTTACTTTGTCAGTGCCTAAGCCTTGCAGTTCCCCCCGAGCTGGCGGCTCACGGCCTGACACACCCCCCGAGCGGTAAGCTTACGCAGGGTTGATCGCGGTGGGATTGTCGTTTGTCAAGCCCCCACAGAGCGGCCGTCTGGGTAGCATATTTTGCGCAGCTTTGCCAGAAGCCCCCGCCCCGTCGAAAACGCCTCTCAGCGCTGCTGAAGTCGTTGCCCCAAGTCTTTGTCAATCAACCCCTTACACCATCACCATCCCGCCATTCACATGCACGGTCTCGCCCGTGATATAGGCCGCCTCGCTGCTCGCCAGGAAAGCCACGGTGGCCGCAATATCTTCAGGCTTGCCGAAGGTTTGGGCTGGGATCGCGGCGGCAATAACTTCGACTTGCTTCGGCGTCAGGGCGTCGGTCATGGGGGTCTTGATGAAGCCCGGCGCGATGCAATTGGCGGTGATGCCGCGACTCGACACCTCGCGTGCCAGCGATTTGGTCATGCCCACCAATCCCGCCTTCGAGGCCGCATAGTTCCCCTGCCCGGGATTGCCGAGCACGCCCGAGATCGAGGCGATATTGACGATCCGCCCGTAGCGGCGGCGCATCATGTTACGCAAGATGCCGCGGGTGAGCACGAATACCGAGGTGAGGTTGACGGCGATGACGTCGTCCCACTCCTCGTCCTTCATGCGCATCAAGAGATTGTCGTGGGTGATGCCGGCATTGTTGACGAGAATGTCGGTCTGGCCGAGCGTCTTGTCGGCGTCTTCGGCGAGCTTGACGACGGCCTGCCGGTCGCGCAGGTCGCAGGGTAGCGGATGGACGCGCGAACCGAGCTCAACGGCAAGCGATTCGAGCTTGTCGGCCTTGGTGCCCGAGATCGCGACGGTCGCCCCTTGCGCGTGCAGCGCCTTGGCGATGGCCCAGCCGATGCCGCCAGAGGCCCCGGTCACGAGCGCGCCTTTTCCTGTCAGGTCGAACATCGAAGCCTCTCCTCTTTTGCCACCCTACACCGCAAGCGCCGCCGCCGCGGCCTCGAGTTCGTCCGGCGTGCCGACGCTTCGCGCTTCGACGCCGTCGAAACGCCGGGCAATGCCGGCGAGCACGCGCCCGGCGCCGACCTCGTACACCGTCGCAACGCCGTTCGCCTTGAGATAGAGCATCGTTTCCCGCCAGCGCACCATGCCGGTCACCTGCTCGACCAGCCGCGCGCGGATCGCTTCCGGATCTGACACCTGGGTTGCCAGCACATTGGCGATCACCGGGACCGAAGGCGCATTGATCGCGACCTTGGCGAGCGCGTCGCGCATGACATCCGCCGCCGGCTGCATCAGCGCGCAATGGAACGGCGCGCTCACCGGCAGCAGCACTGCGCGTCGCGCGCCGAATTTGGGCGCCAACGCCAAGGCGCGCTCGATCGCCGATTTGGCGCCCGAAATCACCACCTGACCCGGCGCATTGTCATTGGCGGCCTCGCACACCTCGCCCTCGGCGGCAGCCTTGGCCAGATCTTGCGCTTGTGCGAGATCGGCGCCCAGCAGCGCGGCCATCGCCCCCTGCCCCACCGGCACGGCTTGCTGCATGGCACGACCGCGAATCTTAAGTAGCCGCGCCGTGTCGGCAACACTGAGCGCGCCGGAAGCGGCAAGCGCCGAATATTCGCCGAGCGAGTGCCCCGCCACATAGGCGACCCTGCCCGGAAGCTTGAGACCCTTGTCGGCGAGCACCCGCATGGCCGCCAGCGAGACCACCATCAGCGCCGGTTGCGCATTCTCGGTCAGCGTCAGCTCAGCCTCTGGCCCTTCCCACATCAGCCGCGAGAGGTTCTGCGACAACGCCACGTCGACCTCGTCGAACACGGCGCGCGCGGACGGATAAGTCTTGGCAAGCCCGGCGCCCATGCCGACGGCTTGGCTTCCCTGGCCGGGAAAGATGAAAGCAATGCTCATTGGCGGTTGGATGATTGGGTTTCGACACGTTGCGGCCAAAGACACTGTTTCAATCTTTTCTGTCAAGCGAGGCCTGCGCGCAGCGCGTTCAGCCCTTGCCGCCAACCGAAAAGATAGCGCGCACCCGCAACCCCCTCGTGCTAAAGAGAGCTTCCCTGCGAACCACCGATCTCAATTCGCCACGCGAAGAATGGAGATATGCATGACTCGTCCGGTTTTTCTCGGCGCGCTGACCGCAACTCTGGCGGTCGTGGCCGCAAGCCTGCCTCTCCTCGCCGCTGACCCTCAGCCCTGGCCCTGGACCTCGAAGCTTCCCCCCGATCCGGCACTCGTTCAGCTTGTTTCGATCGAAACCGTCACCGTCGCGATCAACAAATCCGAGCCGCCGACGGTCGCCATTTCGATCAGCGCGACCGCACCCACCCCGAATTACACCGAGCTCCAGCTGACGCCACGCATGGGCGACCCCAAGGATGAGATTTTCTCGCTCGACGCCAAGGGCAGGCCGCCCCAGGACATGACCATCCAGGTCACTTCGCCGGTCAATATTAGCGTCGCCTATACTGATGCGCCCATTGACAAGATCGGCGTGGTGGAGATCTACGCGCAGTCGAACTGCAAGGCGTTCTCGGTAAAGGACAACAAGGAAGTGGAGTGCACGGCCAAGTCGATCCCCGCGATGACCCCGACCGGCACCGCAGGTCAGTGATAAGGGCCTGCCGGGCGCCGCTCCAGGCCTTGCAAAGCCCGCGCGAAGTCTTATAAGACCGCCACTAGCAACCGCTCCGGTCGGAGGCTGAACGGAGGACCGCTCTCGAAGCGGCAGGCTGAAAAAGCCGCCCTCCCGTGTCTCCGCTCTCTGGGTCATCTCTTGGGCCTTTCCTTCTAAAGCGCCCATGCGGGGCTTCGCGCCGGAGCAACGAAGAAGGAAGGCACTCCATGCCGCTTTACGAGCATGTGTTCCTGGCACGTCAGGATGTTTCCGCCCAGCAGGTCGAGGCGATGCTGCAGAGCTTTCGCAGCCTCCTCGAGGAGCGTGGCGGCTCGGTGGCCAAGACCGAATATTGGGGGCTGAAGTCCCTGACCTACCGTATCAAGAAAAACCGCAAGGCCCATTATGCCTTGATGAATATCGACGCGCCGCACGAAGCGGTGGCCGAGCTCGAGCGGCAGATGCGGCTCTCCACTGACATCATCCGTTTTCTCACCGTCAAGGTCGATGAGCACGAGGCGGGACCGTCGCCGATGATGCGCCGCGCCGATCGCGACGAGCGCGACGGCAGAGGCGACCGTGGCGACCGCGGAGACCGCGGCGACCGCGACCGTGGGGATCGCGGCGGCCGCGGCGGCGGCAGGCGCGACCGCGAGTTTGCACCTCGCGAGGCGCGGGCCGAGAGCAATGTCGAGGCCGTCGACACAGCCGGCAGCGAGGAGGTTTCCTAATGAGCATGACGCAAGTCCAGGCGCGCCGTCCCTTCTATCGCCGGCGCAAGACCTGCCCCTTCTCCGGCGACAAGGCGCCGAAGATCGACTACAAGGACGTGAAGCTGTTGCAGCGCTACGTATCGGAGCGCGGCAAGATGGTGCCGAGCCGGATCACCGCGGTTTCCGCCAAGAAGCAGCGCGAGCTGGCGCGGGCGATTAAGCGCGCGCGCTTCCTTGGCCTGCTGCCATACCTCATCCAGTAGGAGGTTCCAGGCTCGAAGCCGGGGTCGAGACTTAGGAAGTTGGGGCGGGGCACTCCCTCCCCTAACCGCTTCGAGGAGGCGGGACAGCGAGAGCAAATGCCAACACCTTTCATCATCGGCGCGGGCGCCGGCCTCATTTCGGCAGCGCTATTCGCTTCGGCGGCGACGGCCACCGCGCTCGCCGCCATCCTCTTTTATCTGGCGCCGCTTCCCATTTGCATCGCCGGGCTCGGCTGGGGCGGCATGGCGGCGCTGATCGCCGCGCTGACCGGCACGATGATCGTCGGCGCCACCCTGGGGCCCGGCACGGCGGCGATCTTTGCGCTCGCAATCGCCGCGCCGACCGCGTTGCTCGTCCATTTGGCGCTCTTGTCGCGCGCGCCCTCCACGCCGCAAGGCCAGACCGCGGGCACGGTCGAGTGGTATCCGCCCGGGCGCCTGGTCGCCTGGGCTGCGCTGCTGGCCGGACTCTTGGCCGCGCTTCTCGTGCTGATCCTTGGCTACGACCAGGAAAGCTACCGCGAGTCGATCCGCCAAATCCTCAGCCACAGCGCCCTGAAGGAGCTTGACCGCGACGGCACGCTGTTCACCGAGGAAAATATCGCCAACCTGGCCAATGTGCTGGCCCGGACGCTGCCGGCCGCCTTCGCCATCGTCTGGCTCACCATCACGCTGTTCAATCTGTGGATGGCCGGGCTGATCGTCGACGCCTCGGGCCGCGCGCTCAGGCCGTGGCCGGACCTGCACGGCCTGGAATTACCGAACGGACTGGTGCTGCTGTTCGCGATCGCGCTCGCCGCGTCCTTCCTTCCCGGCCTTCCCGGCCTGCTCGCGACGGGGCTCGCCGGGGCCTTGCTGTTCGCTTACGTGCTGCAGGGCCTCGCGGTGATCCACGTCTATAGCCAGGGCGTCACTCTGCGCGGGCTGCTGCTCACGACCGTCTATTTCGGAATTCTGCTGTTGGGTTGGGTTGCCATCATAGTGGCGATCGTGGGCCTCGCCGAGCCGCTGCTCGGCTTGCGCCAGCGCGCCAATCCGGGCGGCCAGCCCCCCAATAGCGGCGGAACCATCTGACAAGGATAGGAGTGTCGAACATGCAAGTCATTCTGCTCGAGCGCATCGGCCGCCTCGGACAAATGGGCGACGAAGTCACCGTCAAGGACGGCTTCGCGCGCAATTATCTGCTGCCGCAAGGCAAGGCGCTGCGCGCCACCGAAGCCAACCGCAAACGCTTTGACCGCGAGCGGGCGCAGCTCGAAGCGCGCGACCTGGAGCTCAAATCAGAGGCGCAGGCCGTGTCGACCAAGCTCGACGGCCGGAGCTTCACCGTCATCCGGCAGGCCGGCGAAGGCGGCCAACTCTATGGCTCGGTTTCCACTCGCGACATCGCCGCGGCGATCACCGAAGGCGGGTTCTCCATCGAGCGCAGGCAGGTGATGCTCGACCGCCCGATCAAGGCGCTCGGCCTGCATGAGCTCCGCATCTCGCTTCACGCCGAAGTCGAGCCCCGCGTCCTCGTCAACGTCGCCCGCTCGGACGACGAGGCGGCACGGCAGGCCCGCGGCGAGGACGTGACGCGCGCCAGGACCGAAGCCGAGGAAGACGCCGAGGCGGCGCGGGTTGCCGCCGAAGCCCTGTTCGAGGAGGGCGCCCCGGCCGAGCTCGCGGACGAAGGCGAAGCGGAAGCGGCAGAGGAGACGCCGGCCTAGGGCATTTGCGAGTCAGGTCAGAGGGCATCATTCGGACCGGTTGTTTCCGGCCGTCCCTGCCAGGAGGCGCCACACCGGGAACTCGCTGCGCTCCTTGTGGGTGAGACTAGATACCCCCGCTGTCCACAGACCGCATGCCTATGCGCGACTCGCGTTTGGGGTAGTGTCTAGGCATGAGCAACGCCAACGCATTGATTCGTCCGATCGCGCCGGAAACCCCGGTGTTCCGTGAGGCCCCGCATAATCTCGAGGCGGAGCAGGCCCTGCTCGGCGCGATTCTCGTCAACAATGAAGCTATCGACCGGGTCTCCACCTTCCTCAAGCCGGGGCATTTCTTCGATTCGCTGCATGCCCGCATCTATGAGGCTGCGTCGAAGCTCATTCTGAGCGGCAAGCGCGCCACCCCGATCACGCTCAAGACCTTTTTCCAGGCCGACCCGCCGGCGGGCGATCTCCCCGTCCCGCAATATCTCGGACGCCTGGCGGCCAGCGCCACCACCATCATCAATGCCGAGGATTACGGCCGTACCGTCTACGACCTCGCCATCCGCCGTCAGCTCATCGACATCGGCGAGACGATGGTCAACACCGCCTACGACTCGCCGATCGACGCGCCGCCGGCGATTCAGATCGAAGGCGCCGAGCAGCAGCTTTACGAGCTTGCCGAGACCGGCAAATACGGTACCGGCTTCGAGCCCTTCTCCGCCGCGCTGACCGATGCTATCGACATGGCCGCCAATGCCTACCGGCGCGACGGAGGATTGTCAGGGCTCGCCACCGGCTTCACCGATCTCGACCAGCGCATGGGCGGCTTGCAGCCATCCGACCTCGTCATCATCGCCGGCCGCCCCGCCATGGGCAAAACCGCGCTCGCGACCAACATCGCCTATCACGTGGCAAAGAGCTACCGGGCGGACGGCGACGCCGAGACAGCGCTCGACGGCGCGGTGGTCGGCTTCTTCTCGCTGGAAATGTCGGCTGAGCAGCTTGCCACCCGCATCATCTCCGAGCAGGCCTATATTCCCTCCGACCGCATCCGCCGCGGGCGGATCGACGCAGATGAATTCGACCGCATCGTCGAGGTATCTCAGGAACTCCAGCATCTTCCCCTCTATATTGACCAGACCGGCGGCATCACCGTCGCCCAGCTCGCGGCGCGCGCCCGGCGGCTGAAGCGGCAGAGGGGGCTCGGCTTCGTCGTGGTCGACTATCTCCAGCTCCTCTCCGGCTCGTCCCGGCGCGCCGCCGAGGGCCGCGTGCAAGAAGTCTCGGAGATCACCACGGGGCTCAAGGCGCTTGCCAAGGAACTGCACGTCCCCGTGCTTGCCCTCTCGCAGCTCTCCCGCCAGGTCGAGCAGCGGGAGGACAAACGCCCGCAACTGGCGGATTTGCGCGAATCCGGTTCGATCGAGCAGGACGCCGATGTAGTGTTGTTCGTCTTCCGCGAGGAATATTATCTGGAGCGCAGCCAACCCCGCGAGAACACCGACGAGCACAAGCAGTGGCAAACCGACATGGAGATGGTGACGGGCAAGGCCGACGTGATCATCGGCAAGCAGCGGCACGGGCCCACGGGCACGGTGACGCTGCAATTCACCCCGGAGTTCACGCGGTTCAGCAATCTGGCCGCAGGGGAGCGCCTGCCAGCGCGACGGGACTGACCGGCGCCTCGGCCGATCGCGACGACGAGGTCGGCGCTACCGCGATCCTCACCATCGATCTCGACGCGCTTGCCGCCAATTACCGGCGCTTGCGCGATCTCGCCGCGCCGGCCGAATGCGCAGCCGTGGTCAAGGCCGACGCCTACGGGCTCGGCATGGCGGAAGCCGCGCCCGCGCTCGCCCGCGCCGGCTGCAAGACTTTCTTCGTGGCGACGCTTGCCGAGGCGATCGCGCTCCGCGCGCTCCTGCCCCGCGTCACCATCTATGTCTTCGTCGGATTGATGCCGGGCACCGGCGGGATTTACCGCACCCACGATCTTCAGCCCGTGCTGAACAGCGCGGTCGAGATAAGGGAATGGGCAGGCTTTTGCTCAAGCGAAGGCGAGAAGCTTCCTTGCGCCGTGCATCTCGACAGCGGCATGAACCGGCTTGGCCTGTCGGCGGACGAGGTCGATCAGGTCGCGGCCGCGAACGATCTCTGGCTCGAGCTGACGCTTTCGCTGGTGATGAGCCATCTCGCCTGCGCCGACGAGCCCGAGCATCCGAAGAGCGAAGCGCAGCGAAAAGCTTTCGACCGGCTGCGCGCGAAGCTGCCGCAAGCGCTGGCGAGTCTCGCCAATTCCGCCGGCATCCTGCTCGGACGCGACTTCGCCTACGATCTCGTCCGGCCCGGCATCGCGCTTTATGGGGGGCATCCGCGACGGCAGGGCAACAACCCGTTCGCGGATGTGGTGCATCTCGAGGGCCGCATCCTTCAGGTGCGCGACATTGCCGCCGGAGAGACCATCGGCTACGGCGCGACCAGGACACTCGATCGGGCCGCCCGCGTGGCAATCGTCTCGGTGGGCTACGCCGACGGCTTTTTCCGTGCGCTCTCGACCAAGGACGGCGAAGAGGGTTTCGTCGCCTATGCCGGTCCGCACCCGGCGCCGATCCTGGGCCGCGTCTCGATGGACCTGATCGCCATCGACGTGAGCCATGTGCCCGAGGTGGTCTCTAGCCGCGGAGCTTGGGTCGAATTGATCGGGCCGAACGTCCCGGCGCACGCCATGGCCCGCTACGCCGGCACCATCGACTACGAGATTCTCACCAATCTCGGCAGGCGCGCGCTGCGCCGCTATATCGGCGGCTAGCATGGCCAAAGCCTCACGCGCCTTCGTCTGCCAAGCCTGCGGGGCGGTAACCCACCGCTGGTCGGGGAAATGCGCGTCATGCGGCGAGTGGAACTCGATTATCGAGGAAGCCTCACCCTCCGGCTCCCCTGCCCTGGTTGCCATCAAGGGCGGCAAGGGCCGGCTGGCCGTGCTTGAGACGCTTGCCTCCGCCGCGCGCGAGGCTCCCCGCCTGCCGACCGGCATTGCCGAGTTCGACAGGGTGCTCGGCGGCGGCCTCGTGCCGGGATCCGCGGTGCTGGTGGGGGGCGACCCCGGTATCGGCAAATCGACGCTCCTGCTTCAGGCCGCTGCCAGGCTCGCCGCCATGGGAGCCCCGGTCCTCTACCTCTCGGGTGAGGAGGCCCCCGCGCAAGTGCGGATGCGGGCGGCGCGCCTCGGCGTGACCGAAGCGCCGGTGGCGCTCGGCACCGAGACCAACCTCGCCAACATCGTCGCCACCCTGGCGAGCGCTGCGCCGCCCGCTCTCATCATCATCGATTCGGTGCAGACGCTCTGGTCGGACGCCGTGGAGGCAGCGCCCGGCACCATCTCCCAGCTCCGCGGCTGCGCCTCGGCACTGATCAGTCATTCCAAAGCGAGCGGCTCGGCGCTGGTGCTGGTCGGCCATGTCACCAAGGACGGCCAGATCGCCGGCCCCAAAGTGATCGAGCACATGGTCGACACGGTGCTCTCCTTCGAAGGGCTGAGCGGGCATCAGTTCCGCATCCTTCGCGCGATGAAGAACCGATTTGGACCGACCGACGAGATCGGCGTGTTCGAAATGCGCGAGCAGGGTCTGCGCGAGGTCGAGAACCCATCGGCCCTGTTCCTGAGCGACCGCGACCGGAGTGCGCCCGGCACCGCCGTGTTTGCCGGCATGGAAGGCACAAGGCCGATTCTGGTGGAAATCCAGGCCTTGGTCGCACCTTCGGCGCTCGGCACCTCGCGCCGTGCGGTGGTCGGATGGGACCCCAACCGGCTCGCCATGTTGATCGCCGTGCTCGAGGCCCGCTGCGGCGTGAGGCTCGGCGCCCACGACGTCTATCTAAACGTCGCGGGCGGGCTGCGGCTCAATGAGCCGGCCGCCGACCTGGCCGCCGCAGCCGCGCTCATCTCCTCGATGAGCGGCACGCCGGCGCCCGAGGATGCCGTCTATTTCGGGGAGGTGAGCCTCACCGGCGCGGTGCGCGGCGTAAGCCATATGGATCAGCGCCTTAAGGAAGCGGCCAAGCTCGGCTTCGCCCGCGCCGTGGTGCCGCAAGCGGTAATCGAGGGCGACCGCGAAGCCAAGGAGATGTGCCTCCTGCCCCTCTCGCAACTTGACGCGCTAGTGGCCTTATTTGCCGCGCCGACCGTCGAGTAGAATTACCGCCCCTGCGACAATGCGCCGGGCATAGCTTCGACGATTGCCACGGCCGGGCCAATTGTGCTTCATCGCCGGGAATCGTGATAGTGTGCGCGCCGCCCACCCAAGGAGCCTCGTGCCGTGCCCATCTCCTGGCTCGATGTCATTCTTATTGTCATCATGCTCATCTCGGGCTTTCTAGCCATGGTGCGCGGCTTCACGCGCGAGGTCCTGTCGATTTTCTCCTGGGCCGTCGCTGCCGTCGCCGCTCTCTATCTCACACCGAAATATGCCGGGATGCTGGATCCCTACACCGGCAACGCCAGTGTCTCGCAGATCGGCTTGGCCGCCGGCGTGTTCATCATCACCTTGATCATCGTGAGCCTGATCACCTTCCGCGTCTCCGATCGCGTGCTCGACAGCCGGGTGGGCGCGCTCGACCGCTCCCTCGGCTTCGTCTTCGGACTGGCCCGCGGCTTTCTCCTGGTCGCCATCGTCTTCATTCTGTTCAGCGCACTGGCCCGGGACCAGCCGGACTGGGTCCGCAATGCGCGCTCCTACAACCTGCTGCAGCAGACGCAGGTCGCCATCGAATCGCTGTTGCCCATGGACCCCGAGCAGTTCCTGCCTGGGACCAAGGAGGAGGAAGAACCCAGCGGCCAGCCTGAAGGGCAGCCCGAAGCGCCCGGCGAGGAAGTCCAGCCGGACCAGAGGCCTTGAGATTAACATTCGAGTGACTGCGTGGTGTCGCGTGCCATTGAAGCGCTGGAGGAGGCGCTTTATCTACCTGGAGGAGGCGAGAGGCCCGTGACCGAGCACGTATCTGCTGAGACCCCGGCTATGAGCTGGCTCGAAGAGGACCGGCTGCACGAGGAGTGCGGCGTTTTCGGCATCCTGAACCATCCCGACGCTGCGGCGCTGACCGCGCTCGGGCTCCATGCCCTACAACATCGGGGACAAGAGGCTGCCGGCATCGTCAGCTTCGACGGCCACCATTTCCATACCGAGCGCCGGGTCGGCCTGGTCGGCGACCATTTCACCTCACGGCCGGTGATCGACCGGCTGAAAGGCGATGCAGCCGTCGGCCATGTTCGCTACTCGACCTGCGGTGATCCAGTGCTGCGCAACGTGCAGCCGCTATTCGTCGATCTCGACTCCGGCGGCTTCGCGCTCGGCCATAACGGCAACCTCACCAATGCGCTTACCTTGCGCGACTCCCTGATCAAGAAAGGCGCCATCTGCCAGTCGACCACCGATACCGAAGTGATCCTCCACCTCGTCGCCCGCAGCGAGAAGCAGCGCTTCGTCGAGAAATTCATCGAGGCTCTGCTCCAGGTGGAGGGCGCCTATGCCCTGGTCGGCCTGACCAACAAGAAGCTGATCGGCGCGCGAGATCCCTACGGCATCAGGCCACTCGTGCTCGGCAGACTCGGCGAATCTTGGGTACTTGCCTCGGAGACCTGCGCACTCGACATCATCGGCGCCGATTTCGTGCGCGAGGTCGAGAACGGCGAGGTGGTGGTCTGCACCCACGACGGCATCGAGAGTCATCGCTTCGTTCCGAAATATCCGGCCCGGCTCTGCATCTTCGAATATATCTATTTCGCCCGCCCCGACTCGATCGTCGGCGGCCGCTCGGTCTACGAGGTCCGCAAGGAGATGGGCCGGCAATTGGCGCGCGAGGCCCCGGCCGATGCCGATGTTGTCATTCCCATTCCCGATTCCGGCGTGCCCGCCGCGATCGGCTATTCGCAGGTCTCTGGCCTCCCGTTCGAATACGGCATCATCCGCAATCACTATGTCGGGCGCACCTTCATCGAGCCCGAGCAGCGCATCCGGCAGCTCGGCGTCAAGCTCAAGCACAGCGCCAATGAGGGCCAGGTCAAGCGCAAGCGCATCGTTCTGATCGACGACAGCGTGGTACGCGGCACGACCTCGGTGAAGATCGTGCAGATGATGCGCGAGGCGGGCGCCAGCGAAGTGCATATGCGCGTTTCCAGCCCGCCCATCACCCATCCCGATTTCTACGGGATCGACACGCCCGACCAGGACAAGCTGCTCGCCGCCCATCGCAGCCTGGAAGAGATGCGCGCCTTCATCGGCGCCGACTCGCTGGCCTTCCTCTCGGTCGACGGCATCTACAAGGCGATGGGCTATGACGGCCGCGACCACGCGCACCCCCAATTCACCGACCATTGCTTCACCGGTGAATATCCGACCAGGCTCCAGGACCGCGAAGGCCCACCGCAGCAGAAGCAGCTCTCCTTCCTCGCCGAGGTCGGCTAGCAGTCTCGCAGGTTCAAATCCAGCCCCCGCAACCACCGACAGTTGACTCCCCGAAGCCCCGGTTTTGGGGAGTTTTTGTTTGCGGTTTGAATCGTCGCAAAGGCCCAAGATCTGAGCCAAGTCGCCATGGAGGGTGGCGGCGATGCCCTGACCCTCGCCCCTTGGACGCAGCTCAATGCGGTCAATCAACGAGCGGAGCACGTCGGCGGCCTCGGCCCTGATGTTGGGGTCGTTTAATGCCTGTTCGAGCTGTTGGACTTTTTCGGCATAGACCTCGGCCAACCGCGGGTGGAGGCGGACGGTAGATGGTGGAACTTCGCTCAATCTGGCCTCGAGCATTGCCTGCTGTTTCTCGAGATCTGCCAGTCGGTCGCCCAAGGCGCGGCTGTAGTTTCCTTCCTCGATCGCGCTGACGATGCCGGCGATCTTTCGCCTGATGGAAGCGAAATCGCCTCAAGTCGTGGCCCCTTTGCCACACTCCCAAGCGCACGCAGAATCTTCAGGGGTTTGACGATCTGCGTCCGCTCCGTGATACGCTTCGACCAAACGATGGAAGTGGGGCTCGACAACTCTCCGAGCCCGACCACCGGTGCGTTTCGGCTATTCGGCAATAGTCTGGCGTGGAACGGCCTCGTAAGGATCGGCATGCGCCACTTCAACCTGCGCCTTCGTACCAGGCATGATCTCGAAGCGTGGGTCGAAGTCGACCATGGTCGAAGCGAGCTGCTTCAGAATGCCTGCGTCACCTTCTACCTTTGCTGTTCCGTCCGCGATCTGCGCATCGAAAGTTTTCGCACCCATCATTGTCTGCTCCAGATCCGAGCGGTTGATGGTGAGGGTCAAATCGGGCGTGTCGGCAAGAAAGCCCTTGATGTTGGTGAGCGTGGCGTTTTCCAACTCGACCAGAAACTTCTCACCATTGTCCGGGGTGATCAGGTTGATCGTTAAGCGCATGCCTTCGGCCTTGCGGCTGTCCATACGAATGCCAAGGAAGTTGAGGAACAGCTCGGTCGACATCGCCCGGATCACGTCGGGGCTGCTTGAATCCACGGTTTCACCTTGCGGAATTCCCGACCTGAGCTCGTAGGCGGCAGCGAGGTAGCTGTTTCGCAAGCCGGGATTTTCCTGCTGGTAACCAAGCTGCTCGAAGATGTCCGCCAGCAAATCCTGGGCGACCTG
>DASQKJ010000019.1:0-10929 GCA_035630595.1 Methyloceanibacter sp. | reverse complement strand
CGCCGCGACAGCTCTTGCCGCCGCCACGGGCCCGGCGCGCGCCCAGGACGTGGCGATCTGCTTCGGCACCGCCGATCGCGTGACCGAGGGCGCGGCGGTTACCGAGGAGGAGAAAAAGGCGGGCCACGACGCCAGTCAGCGCGCGCTCGCCGAGACGGCCAGCGTGGTGCAGAAATACCACCTGCAAGAGGCCGATTTCGATATTGTCGGCCGCCCGCCCAAGCCGGAATGAAAGAGGCTATCTCACCTTAGGGCGTTAAGCGCCTCCTCACCCCTCATGCTGAGGAGCGGCCGAAGGCCGCGTCTCGAAGCATGAACCGCTCAAGACACGCGCGCGCCGGTCGGTTGCACGATGATGGCGCCGCTGTCGCCGCGGATGATCTCCTCGTCGGCGAGCTTGAAATTTTCCATCGCCACGGTGTGGAAACGGTCGAAATAGTCCTTGAGCGGCTTTTCGATCGACTTGTCGTAATCGGGTCGGACCACATGCGTTGCGCCCTGCACGACCTTCACCACCTTGCCGTTCTTCACCACCAGCTCGCCGCCCTTGAATACATATTCCGGCGTAGCGAACATCGCTTCGCGGTTTGGATCGTCACGATAGACGGTGATGTCGCCGGCGGCGCCCACGCCCAGATGCCCGCGATCCACCAGTCCCAGGCTCTTGGCGGGACCAGCGCGGGTGAGGATGGCGATCTCGTCCAGGGTATATTCGCGGGTCAACGACTTGAGAATCTCGCTCTGCGCCTGCGCGTCCGGGTTGATCTTCTGCAGCATGTCATCGCGGAAAGGCTTGTCCATCAGCAGCCGGATCAGATGCGGATAGAAGAAGAACGGCGCGCCGTTGGGGTGGTCGGTGGTGAGGAAAATCCGCCAGGGATCGTCGAACAGGAGGAAAGTCTCCAGCCCGATCACCCATTGCATAGCGTTGACGAAGCTCTTGTCGCGATAGCGCATCGGCACCACGCCGCAGCCCGCGTCACATTCAATATCCATGATCACCGGCTTCTTGGGATGCGCGCTCTTGGAAATGGCGTATTGGCGCATGGAGTCGCCCGAGGCGGTGCAGGTCTGCCCGAACAGCACCTGGCCCACGTCGATCGAGACATTGGGGCTCTTGCTGACCAGCTCGGTGAGGCGCGCGGCGCCCGAGGAGAACTTGCGATCGCCCTCGGTGCCGTAGCTCAGGAATTGAGTATGCGTCATGTGGATGCGCAGGCCCTCGGCGGCACGCACGGTGGCGAGCGTCGATTCGATATTGCCGGGGATGCCGAGATTGCAGCCGTGGATATGCAGCGGGTGGGTAACGCCGAGCTCTTCCAGCGCGCGGGCCAAGGTCACGACGATCTGGCGCGGCGTGACGTGATAGTAGACATGCTCCTCGTCGAGATCGAGTTTGCGCTGATTGAATTTGAAGGCGCTGATTCCGCCCGGGTTGACCACCTTCAGCGCGATGGCCTGGGCGGCATGCATGGTCCAGGCGACATAGTCCTTGATCGCCTCGAAATCCGCCTTGGCCGCGAGCTGGCGCAAAAAGAAATCGTCGGAGCCGAGCATGGCGAAAGCGCCTTTGTCGACCATCGGCGTGTCGCCCATCTCCATATGCGCCTGTCGTGCATTGGCGGGCAGCATGGCCGGCTCGAAACAGGCGGTGTAGCCCATCTCCGCGTAGCGGTAGCCGGTCACATGGGTTGACGGCACCGAGCGGCCGGAGCCGGCGCGCGTCAGCCTGGTGCGGGTCACGGGATCGCCTCTGTGATCCTCCGGCAGCAGCATCCGCGCGATGGTCATCTTGCCGCCGCCGATATGGGTGTGGGGGTCGATGGCGCCGGCCATCACCACCCGGCCCTTCAGGTCGTAGGTCGCGTCGGGCCTGGCGTCCGGCTTGGGGGCGACGATCTTGCCGTCCTCGACATAGATGTCGCGGACCTGGCCGCTCACTTTGTTGGCCGGATCGTAGATCTTGCCGCCGGTCAGCTTGATGAGCATGGATCGGGTCTCCCGGCCTAGAGTGCTGCTTCGATGGCCGAAAGCACGGCCGCCGCCGCCGGCAGGTCCGAGCGGCCGAGGTCCTTGAGCGGCAACGATACGACATTGTCGACACGCACCAGGCGGCCGGCATGATCCACGCCCGGCGTGCCAACGGGAATGAACATCGCTGGCGCGCCGGCGAGCTTGAGGCCGGGGGTGCCGAGCACGATGGTCGGCAGCTTGGTCGCCGGCGGCGCGAAGTCCGGCGAGATCGATGCAATCCACACGAGCAGATCCCCCTCGCCTTCTTTCAGTATGCGGGCGATGTTCCAGCGATAGGGGTCGTAGTCGGGCGCGCCGGTTGCATAGCTGACGCGCAACGGATAGCCGCTTTGCCAGCCGCAAACTGCGGCGGCGGTGATGGCCCCCTCGGCGCCGCCGAGCGAAAGCCCGGCAAAACGCGTGGTCAGATTGAGGTCACTGACCAGCCCGGTGAACTGCTCGACGGCAAGATCGGCGAAGGGGAAATTGAGCGCGGGCGGCGCCCACACCACGACGCCGTATTTGGCGTTGCGGCAGAGCTCGGCCAAGGCGTCGATCTTGGCGAGCGTCACGCCGTCGCCCTTGCGCGGCTTTACCCGGAAGCCCCGCAGGCGCGCCCTCAGCAGCGCCACCACGTCGCCGGCCTGCTCGTCCGGGCACGCCAAGGTGATGACCTCGCCGATGCGCGAGCCCTTGGCGCCAGCACGGTCGAGCCCCTTGCCGATGAACACTACCGTGCGCTGCGGCGCCTCGACATCGAACATCGAGTCGGGCGGGGTGACGATGCGCTCGAAGAAGCGGGGATGAAGCTTGTGGATGTCGCTGCCGGCAATGATGAAGAGATCGGCGCGGTTGCGCGTCTCGGTGAGGGTCGACATTATCCAGCCGGTCGACTGCATGATCTTGAAATTACGGTACTGTGCCTCGCTCAAGGCATGGTCGACGATGCCGCCGGTGCGGTCGGCCAGCGCCAGCACCGCACGCATGCCTTCGACATCGGTGGCAAGCCCGCCGAACAAAGGCTGCCGCGCCTTGGCGAGCAGCTTGGCGGCCTGCTTTACCGCCTGGTCGAACGAAACGTCCTTGCCGCCCAGTTGCGGGCTGGAGGGCGGCAGCTTGCGCTCGAAACCCGCGACCGACTTGGCGTCGCCATTGCCGACAACCTTGAGCCCGCTATCGGTACGCTCGACGACCAGATCGTCGGGCAGCGTCCCGCAGAACGGGCTGGTGACGTGCTCGAACAATTCTCTGCTGGCGCGCTCGTCCCCGGACTTGCGCAGATCGGAACTCGGCATTCGGGCTGTCTCCCCCAAGGCGGGGAAAGTAAGCATGGGATTGGCGGCAACACAACTCGCCACAGGCATAGATGCCCGCCCTTTCGCGGAATTTTCGCCCTCCTGCCGCAGTTTGGCGGATTGCCGCAGGGCGCAAGCTGCGCCATACAGGCGTTCATGCCAGCCCATTCATCCGGTCCGGTCGCGCGGCTGCGCATCCTCCTCGGAGATGCCATCGCCGTGGGACCAGGCAAAGCCGACCTGTTGCAGGGCATCCAGGAGACCGGCTCGATCGCGGCAGCGGGGCGCCGCATGAAGATGAGCTATAAGCGCGCCTGGCTGCTGATCGAAACGATGAATGGCTGCTTCGCCAAGCCGGTGGTTGATGCGCTCAAAGGCGGCAAATCGGGCGGCGGCGCGCGGCTGACGCCGCTTGGCGAGGAGGTGCTCTCCCGCTATCGCGCCATGCAGGCGGCGACCGAACGGGCGATCGCGAACGACCTGGCCGCGCTGAAGCGGGCTATGCGTAAGACGCGCAAAGAGCCAAGGCGCTAGGGCCGGTCCGGCTCATTTCGTAACCATCACATCCGAAGCCTTGATGACCGCAATGACATCGTCGCCCTTGGCAAGAGCGAGATCGTCGACCGCCTCGTTGGTAATCGACGACGTGACGATAGTTCCGTCGCCGATGTCGATCCACACATGGGACGTGGTCTGGCCCTTGCGCACATCGACGATCTTGCCGCGAAGCTGGTTTCTGGCGCTATCCAACCTTGCCTAGCATCGAGAATCCTTGCGCCTCGAATGCGGGGGCGGCCTCCGGCGACAACAGGAACTCGAGAAACTGGCGTGCCTCAGGCTTGGCGGAGGCCAGCAGGGCCACAGGATACAGGATTTTGGAATGACTATCGGCCGGGAAGGTGCCGACGACGCGGACCGCCGGCTCCGACTTTGCATCCGTGCCGTAGACGATCCCCAAGGGCGCCTCTCCCCTAGCCACGAATGCCAGTGCTGCCCGCACGTTTTCGGCCTGGGCCACGCGCGGCTCGACCGCATCCCACACGCCAAGATTCGTGAGGGCCGCCTTGCCGTATTTGCCGGCCGGCACCGAGTCCACGCTCGCCATGGCGAGCTTGCCGTCCGGGCCAAGCGCTTGAAGCAGCGGGAAGTCCTTCTCGATCGGGAGCGATATCGTCGAGTCCTTAGGCGCGATCAGCACCAGCGTGCTGCCGAGCAAGGTGTGGCGCGACGCGACGTCGATCAAGTTCTTCTGCTCCAAATAATCCATCCAGTCGAGATCGGCGGAGAAGAAAATGTCGGCAGGAGCGCCGCTCTCGATCTGCTTGGCGAGCGCCGAAGAGGCGGCGTAGCTGACAACGACCTTCCCGCCGGTCTTCGCCTCATAGCGCTTGACGGCGTCGTCGAGCGCGTTCTTCAAGCTTGCTGCGGCGAACACGGTGACATCCGCTGCCTGCGCCGCCGGCGCGAGAAGTGGTGCGGTAAGTAGGGCGAGGACGAGAAGCAGGACGCTGCGTCTTGATGCGATCTGGGAGATATTGGACGCTCCTTGGTGTGGAGCGATATGTCTGCATGGAAATATCGCCTGGGCAAGCCGGTTCCGCGATGGCATAAAGGCGCCGCTCGTCGAGGGACCTAAAGCCGCAGTGTTTAGCCTGACGCAAGAGGAAATTACCGCCATCAAGCTTTCGTTGCGCGTCGCGATCGTGGCGACCGCGGTGAGCTTGCCCATCGGCGTCCTGATCGCGCTTCTGCTCGCCCGTGGCAGGTTTTGGGGCCGCAGTCTGCTTAACGCGCTGGTGCTGGTGCCCCTCGTTTTGCCGCCGGTGGTGACCGGCTATCTGCTGCTGGTGGCTTTCGGGCGGAACGGCCTGCTCGGCCGCTGGTTCGAAGAGCATCTCGGCATCGTGTTCGCCTTTCGCTGGACCGGCGCGGCCCTCGCCTGCGCGATCATGGGCTTCCCGTTAATGGTCCGCGCCATCAGACTGTCGATCGAGGCAGTCGATCGCAAACTCGAACAGGCCGCGTCCACACTGGGAGCAAGCTCCCTCTGGGTGTTCGCCACGGTGACCTTGCCGCTGATCGCGCCGGGCCTGCTCGCGGGCGCCATTCTCGCCTTCGCCCGAGCCATGGGCGAGTTCGGCGCCACCATCACCTTCGTCTCCAACATCCCCGGGGAAACCCAGACGCTGCCGACGCTGATCTACACCTTCACGCAAGTTCCGGGGGGCGACCCGGCCGCGCTTCGCCTCACGGTCATTTCGCTGGCGCTCTCGCTTGCGGCGATCCTTGCCTCCGAAGCGCTCGCGGAGCGCATCCGTGGAAAGCTGGACGCGAAATGAGCTTAGACGTGGCGGCGCAGGCGAGCCTCGGCGATTTCCGGCTCGACGCAAGCTTCATCAGCGACAGCAGGGTGACGGCGATATTCGGCCCATCGGGATCGGGCAAAACCAGCGTCCTGAATGTCATCGCCGGTCTGCTTCGCCCCGAGCGCGGCCGGGTGGTCGTCGACGGCGCGGTGTTGATGGATAGCGCGGCCGGGATCTTCGTCCCCGCCTATAGGCGGCGCGTCGGCTATGTGTTCCAGGAGAGCCGGTTGTTTCCCAATCTTTCGGTCAAGAGCAACTTGCTTTACGGGCGCTTTTTTGCCCGCCAAGACGACCGCTACGCATTGATCGACGAGGTCGTGGACCTGCTCGATCTGAGCAGCCTGCTGCCTCGGGGAATTCAGGCTCTGTCGGGAGGCGAGAGGCAGCGCGTCGCCATCGGCCGCGCGCTTTTGGCGTCGCCCCGGCTGCTGCTGCTGGACGAGCCCCTCGCTTCGCTGGACGAGAAGCGCAAACAGGAGGTGATGCCTTTTCTCGAGCGCCTGCGCGATCAGGCCCATGTCCCGATCGTCTATGTCAGCCACGTCCTGGCGGAGATCGAACGGCTGTCGGGGACCGTGGTCACGATGGCCGCCGGGCGGGTGGTCGCCGTCACTTGACGCCACGGCGCCGCCGCCGAGCTAGGTTATGCTCGGAGGACGGTGCCGTGTGACGGTGAGGACCAGCACCGTCAGAAATTCTGCTTCAGGCCGACCTGGAACAGGCGTGGAGCACCCGGCAGGATGCCGCGCGTGCGGTCGACGATGTATTGATCGTCGAAAAGGTTCTTGACCGTGAAATAGATGTCGGTGTCGGTCTTTTCGAACGTATAGGTCGTAGCGAAATTGAAGATCGCGTAGCTCGGAATTTGGCCGAACATACCCGACAGCGCATTGGCGCTGTTCGGCCCGTCCGGATGTTGCCTTCCGTTCTTCAAGTTCAAGAAGTCGCCGAACTGGCTGCTGACATAGACCATCTCGAGATTGATGTCCCAGTTCTTGGTCGCGTAGCCGATTCTCGGCGTGACGAGATATTCCGGCGCATAAGGCTGGCGATTGCCGGTGGTCTCACCCTGCAGCGGCAGGCCGGTGGTGACGGAAATGAAGGGCGAGAGCTGCTCGGCGACGGGGATCCAGGTGAAGGCAACCTGGCTGTAGACGGTCCATGGCTTGTTATACATGCGGCCCGAGTCGAGGCGCAGCAGCACCTCCAAGCCCTCGAACAGCGCTTCGCCTTGCGCCAGGGGGTTGTCGCCGCCGGCGATCGAGCCCTGGGCAATGAGATTGGAGAAGTCGTTGCGGAAATAGGTCGAGTCGATATTGAGGCCGCGAACCAGCTCGCTGCGAAAACCGACTTCGAGGTTGACCGACTGTTCGGCATCGACGTCGATCGACCCACCGTCATTAGCGATGGAATCCTCGACGCGCGGCGGCGCAAAGCCTTCGTGTACTCCGGCGAAGAAGCTGATCTTGTCGTTGGGATCGTAGCCGACGCTGACGCCAGGAATGAAGGCGTAGACATTCTCCTCTCCGACGCACGGGGGATTAAGGCATCCGCCGATAGGAAGCCTGTTGCGGCGCTCATAGTCGATGTCCTCGTATCGGAACCCGGGCGTCACGCTGAACTTGCCGAACTGGACGCGGTCCTGCAGGAAATAGGATACCGCGAAGGTCTCTCGCTCGTTCAGCTCGGCCAAGGTGCCGCCGCCGGTGATGAAGAACTCATTCTCCTGACGCCGATTTTGCGACTCCCAGTGCACGCGCGCGCCGGCCTTGAGTTGATTAGCAATGTTTTCGGTAAGTGCGTGGCCCACGGTCAGCCGCTCGTCGAGGCCGTAGATGTAATAATCGCGCAAGCGCCCCTGGATCGAGTTGCAGTTGTCAGGATTGATGCGCCTTCCATTGAGACGGTCGTCGGTGAATTCGGGATAGCTGGCGTTGCACTGCGGGTCGGTGGTGCGGCTCGACTGTCGCCACCAGTCGCGTGAGAAGGTGTTGTAGTAGAAGCTCGTTCTCAGGTTGATGTTCTCGTTGATATCCCAGGCGTTCACGAGAGAGGCGGCATAGCGCTCGGTCTCGAAGCTGTCGTTCTTGAACGGGTTGTAGCGCAGGCCGAAGTTGCGCCGCTCGGCATCGGTGATACCTGAGTAGGTCACCTGCGAGTCTTCGGTGAAATAGCTAAATTTGGCGATGAAGGCGGAGTCGGCGCTGGCCATGGCGATGCCCTTGACGCCGAGATCGGTGACCTCATGATGCGTATTGTCGCGAACACCGTCGCCTTGCTTGTGGACCACATCGACGAGGCCGGCGAGATTGTTGTACCAGCCGCCATAGAAGGCCTGCCCGTTGAAATAGTCGCGATTGCCCCCGGTACCCGCCACGAAGCCGCCAGGCTTGGCGGGCGGATTGGGCGTCACATAGTCGATCGTGCCCGAGATGGTCTGCGGACCGTAGAGCAGCATGTCGGCGCCCTTGATGACGTCGACTCGCTCGTAGCGATCCATCAGCGGATGGAAATAGCTGGCATTCTCGCCATAGGGCGCGTAGCCGAGGAACAGACCGTCCTCGAGCAGCAGCACCTTGGTCGAGCGTGTCGGATTCAAGCCGCGAATGCCGATATTGGGCCTGAGGCCGAATCCGTCCTCGTCGCGGACATGGACGCCGGTGACCTTGCGCAGCGCTTCGTTGGTGTTGAGCACATGGCTGGTATAGAGTTCGGCGCCCGTGACGACCTGTCCAGAGCCGTCAAGCTGCCACTCGCCGCGCGGGCCCGGCGGGATGATGTCGCCCACCATCACGATTCCCGGGATGGCGCTCGCCTTGGGGAACTCTGCTGCTTTGGCCTCTGTCGCCTGCACCTGTTGTGGCTGCGCAGCCGGCCGGGCGGGCGGTTGTGGGCGCTTCTTGGCGGCAACGGTGACCGGGTATTTGGTCGGTTTGGCAGCCTGGACGGTGACCTCGACCGGAGGCAACTCGTAGGTTTCCGATTCCTGGGATCGGGTTTCCTCAAGCGGAATAATCGCCAGCATCAAGCCTAGTGCCGGCCTCCGTCCCGCACGCGCAAACCGCGTCGCAAACCGATCTTCCTCAGCCCCGCGCAAGCGCGGAGCAAGCGCCCCCATTCCCTCCTGCATTACGCCCCCCGACGTGAATACAAAACGATTTTGGGAAGCTTAGAGGACGCGAGCGCGGTGCAGTAAATGCAAAGTTCTCAATAAAATTGATGCACTGTATGCAGGTGCCGGAGGCACCCAAACCGAGCCGAATTCACTTCCGGGCGGCGTGGGCGTCCCACGCCTTAATGGCGTCGGTGAGCATGGTGTGAAAGCGGCCGTCGGTAGTCATCGCCGTGATGCCTTCCCCGAATTGCGGCGCAAGTTTGCGGCACGGCGATTTCTTTGAGAAGGCAACGTACATCTCCGCGGAGAGTAATGCCGGCTCGAGCGGCACGATCTGGTCCTTGATCCCCTGCACCGCCGCTTCGGCCTGGCCTGGATAGTAGCCGGCGATCAGATAATCGGCTTTGCCATCCAGAAGATGCTTAAAGGCGTCGTCGATGCCGTCGGCGCGCGCGACATCAAGCTTGTTTTTGATAAAGGCGTCGAACTCGTTGCCGTAGCTTTCGCCTTCGTTGGTGATACCCTTCTTGCCGATCAAATCGTCCTGTCCGGTGAAGGTAAACTCTTTACCCTTGGCCACGAAGACGACGACCGGATCGAACACGAAAGGCGGCTCGACATAGTCGAGATATTCGGCGCGCTGGTCATTGTAGTAGATGCCGAAAATCATGTCGGCGTTGCCGTCGCGCGCCGCGGCTTGGGCCTCGGCCCAAGTTCCCATGTATTTCGACTTGAGCGGGATCTTGAGACCCTTGGCGATCTCCTCAACCAGCATGGGCGCGGCACCCGCGATGTTGTCACCCTGCTTGAAGGCGATCACCGGATATTGCGGGTGGCCGGTGGCAGTAATGTTGGCGCAATCCTCCGCGGCAAAGGCGGCATTTGCCACCAAGACCAGGGCGGCAGCAGAGCTCAAGCTGAGAAATCTTCTCATGATCTGGGGTTCCTGTAGCGGCCAGCAGCGGCGTCCATTGGAATGGCTATCGGGTCTTGGCGGGCTCGGTCCGTCCCTTCGCCTGCGCCTTCATGCGATCGACTTCGGCTTGCGATACCTTCCCGGCGCTCACCAGCGCGCGCACGCAAGCCGGCGACAGGCCAGGGCCGGCCTTCTTCATGCAGAGATTCAGGGCGGCGGATTGCAGCCCGTAGTCGCCGCAGAATTTCTTATAGTCGTTGACGCAGTTGTTCTGCATGTCCTTGCTTATGGTCCCTGCCTGGGACCAGGCCGGTGACGAGGCGGCGCAGGCGAGAAAGGTCATCAGGACAAATGCGGGCAGCCTTGCGCGCTTACGCGTCATTGCGGATCCCTTTTCGATTTGGCGCACGGTTCTAGCATGCTTCCCGGTAGGCGGCACGTGCAATGATTGGCGCGGAGCGTCCCTGGGAAGGCTCGGGACTTCAATCTTTTGGCCCGCTTTGGGTGCGATGCCGCCGCCACCCTGAAACAAGAACGTGCTTCAGCAGGCCGCAAAAGCCGTGATAGGTTTCACCCAGTTTCTGACGAGCATCGGTGGCGTTTCGGCTTTGGTCGGTGTCGCATGGGGGAGCGCGATCGATGGCACATCGGACTCCGTTGAACCTCATCGTCTTGCAACATGCCGCCGTCGAGCATCCCGGCATCTTTGCCGATTTTTTCCGCGAGGACGGCTTCGAGATGCACACCGTGGAGCTCGATGAGGGCGAGCCGATCCCCGACCTCGAGCGGTTCGACGTCATGATTGTGATGGGCGGCCCGCAGGATGTGTGGCAGGAGGACCAACATGCCTGGCTCCGTCCCGAGAAAGAGGCGATCAGAAAATTCGTCGCGGACATGCAGCGTCCCTATCTCGGCGTGTGCCTGGGCCATCAACTGCTTGCCGATTCGCTCGGCGGCCGTGTCGTTCCCGGCAACACGCCCGAGATCGGCGTTCTGGCGGTGTCCAGGACTTCGGCCGGCAAAAGCGATCCGGTTTTCAGCGATTTGCCCAGCCGCCTCAAAGTGCTGCAGTGGCATGGCGCGGAGGTAACCGCGGTTCCCGACGGCGCGGCTGTCCTGGCGAGCTCGCAGGTGTGCCCGATTCAGGCGTTTCGCTATGGACCACACGCCTACGGCTTGCAGTTTCATATGGAAGTCAACGTCAATACCGTGGCGGCCTGGGCT
>DASQKJ010000018.1:0-9636 GCA_035630595.1 Methyloceanibacter sp. | reverse complement strand
AGTGGCGCGCCCGGAACGATTCGAACGTCCGACCCCCAGATTCGTAGTCTGGTGCTCTATCCAGCTGAGCTACGGGCGCGTCTTGCCTGCGAGGTGCGGCTAAGACCCTAGCGCGGGCATCCGCCATGGGACGGCGGTGTTGAGCCACGCGGTTAGGCTAATTCCTACCTAAGCTGTCAGGCTGGCAAAGGCAAGGCTCGGAACGATTTGGAAAGCCGGCGGTTTTAGATCGAAACTAGCGTCACGCAACTGGGAGGAAATTATGCAGCTCACACGTGTCTTGGGCAAAGCGGCAGGAGGTCTTGTCGCCATTGCTTTGGCGGTCGCGCTCAGTGCTTCAGCGTTCGCCGCCAGCGGATTCGTCGGCAAGTGGAAGACCACGGACACCGACGGCAAGCCGTTTACAATTTGGCTCTCCGACGACGGCAATGCCAAAGGCGACCGCGCCAACGAAGGCCTGGCCGGCATGTGGAAGGAAGAGGGCAGTGCAGCGGTGATCACTTGGGATTCCGGCTGGGTCACGCAGATCGCCAAGGAAGGCGAGTCCTACAAGAAGACGGCGATCAAGGACGGCAAGCCCGTAGGCGACACCGCCAAGGCCGAAAAGGTCGAATAGAAGTCAAGCGCGGCGCCGCCTTGCGCGCTCCAGCTCGACCACGGCTTCGGGGATGGTGACGCGGAAGGTGGCGCCGTCTTCATTCTTCACCAGCGCGATCTGCCCGCCATGCGCCTGAACCAGCTCCTGGGCGATGGCGAGACCGAGCCCCGAACCGCCTTTGCGCGCCACACTCTGGAACGCCTCGAACAGGTGCGCGCGGGCCCGTTCCGGAACGCCCGGTCCTGAGTCGGCGACCTCGATGACTGTTACCGAACCTTCCCGCCGCGCGGCGACCCGAATCTCGCCCATCGCTTCGCCTTCACTTTCCAGCGCCTGCACGGCGTTGCGGCAGAGATTGCTTAATACGCGATAGAGCTGATCGCGGTCCGCGTCGACCTCAAGGCTCTGGTCGATCGCTACGATCCAGTCGAGATTTTGCCGCGGCAATCCCAGGCTGTCGCCGATCTCGGCGACCAGGGGGCTAAGCGGAAAGCGCTTGCGCTTGGGCGGCGTCTCCTGCGCCTGGCCATAGTCCAGAGTGCGAGCGCTGAGCCTGATGGCACGGTCGAGCGAGGCGATCAGCTTCGGCACCAGGCGCTGTACGGTCGGGTCCTTCACCGCGATCAGGCGGTCGGAGAGGAGCTGCGCGCTCGACAGCATGTTGCGCAGGTCGTGGCTGATCTTGCTGACCGCGAGGCCGAGCGCGGCGAGCCGCGATTTCTGCGACAGGGTCTCGGCAAGCTCCCTCTGCATGGCGGAGAGCTCGCGCTCGGCGGTGCCGATCTCGTCGCGGCGAGAGGACGGCGCGATAATCCTGGTCGGGTCCTCCGGGCGCTGCGAGAACCGCACGATGTTCCGGGTAAGCCTGGTCATCGGCTTCACCAGAAGCGCGTCCAGCGAGAGATAGACCAAGGCGGCGGTGATGATCGAGATGAGAATCGAGAGCCCGAGAATGTCGAGGCCGTAGCGGATCATGGCGGCTTTGAGCGGCGCCTCGCCCATCACCACGTCGATGAGGGCGCCCTCGCCCATGCC
The DNA here is from genome assembly GCA_035630595.1 of Methyloceanibacter sp. GTDB lineage: Bacteria > Pseudomonadota > Alphaproteobacteria > Rhizobiales > Methyloligellaceae > Methyloceanibacter. Next base: position 8,003 of record DASQKJ010000018.1, on the reverse strand, counting down.
CGGCTCGCCCACCACGCGGATGATGCGATCGTCGGGGGCGACATAGACCATGAGCGCATCCGCCATGAGCGCCGCCCAGGAGGCGTTGCGCAGATCGTAGGAGGCGTCAATCTCCGCCGGCATGTCCATCTCAATGACCAGCAAGCGGGCATCGGCGCGCTTCACGGCGATGGCCTTGACCTGGGCGCGCTCCAGCAGCTCGTCGCGCAACATGGCGGGGAGCTGACCGCCGGGCGCGGCCTCGGCGGCGAGCGAGGCGATCTGGGCCGTCGCCAACCGCTCCATCAGCCATTGGCGACGGAAATTGGAGACCGACGGCACGAACACGAGCACCTCGGCGAGCATGACGAACAGGATGGTGAGCAGCAGCAGCTTGGCCGACAGTCCCGGCACGTAGCGGGAGGCCCGTCCGTCGTCGGCAGCCGCATCTGATGGCTCGTGGCTCACGCGAATACTCTGGACCCAAGGTTCGGGGCGCGCCCGATTTGGCCGATCAGCCAAACTTACGCAAGAAGCCGATGATGCTACGGAGCCAGCCCTTCGTCAAAGTCGGCAGATGGTAAGTATAGGCAGCGCGGTTGGATAGCTCGGAAAGGGTCGGATAAGGCAGAACCAACTCGGTGAGATCGCCGAGCTTGATGTCCCTCGCCATGGCCAGCGCCCACAGCTGAAGCATCTCGCCGGCCTCGGCGCCAACGATGGTCACGCCGAGAATGGTGCCGTCGGGCCGAGTGATAACCTTGATGAATCCTTCGGTCTGGCGCTCGCACTGGGCGCGGTCGTTGTCGGCATAAGGCCAGCGATAGATGCGGATGCGGCGGTAGCGCTGGCGCGCCTCCGCTTCGGTAAGCCCGATCTGGGCAAGCTCCGGATCGGTATAAACCGCTCGCGGGACGATCCCGGCACTCCGATCCCGCCGTAGCCTGAACAGCGCGTTCCGGATGACGATGCCGGCGTGATAGTTGGCGAGATGGGTGAAGGCCGGCCCACCGATCACGTCGCCGATCGCGTAGATGCGCCGGTTGGTGGTCTTGAGCTGCTCGTTCACCTTGATGCCTTGGTCGCTATAGGCGACCCCGGCGCGCTCGAGGCTCAGCGACTTGACGTTCGGCTTGCGGCCGCAGGCGACCAGGAGATGCGTGCCCTTGAGGCTGGTAGGCTCGCCGTTCTCGGTGAAATGCACGGCGATGCCTTGCACCGAACGCTCGACGCGCTCGATCCGCGTGTTGGGGTGCAGCATGACCTGGGTGTCGGTCAGCCGCTTGATGAGCACGGCGACAGCCTCGGGGTCTTCCCGCGGCAGAAAGCCCTCCAGCTCGAACACGCTGACATGGGAGCCGAGCATGCGATGCGCCTGCGCCAGTTCGAGCCCGACCGGTCCGCCACCCAACACGATCAGATGCTGGATGCGCTCGCTCACATCGAAGATCGTCTCATTGGTGAGATACGGCACTTCGTCGAGCCCGGGGATCGGCGGCACCTGCGGCGTCGAGCCGGTGGCGATGACGAAGCGGCGGGCGCGGACCAGCACCCGGCCGGCCTCCACCGTAAACTTGTCGAGAAAATTCGCCTGGGCCTGGATCACGCGCACGCCCAAGCCGGTCATGCGCTCGATGGAATCGTTCGGCGCGATCGCCGCGATCACGCCATGCACATGATCGTGCACGCCGCGATGGTCGATCTGGGCCTCGATGACGTCGATGCCGAAGGTCGAGGCGGTGCGAACGGCATCGGCACGCTTGCCCGCGGCAAGCAACGCCTTGGAGGGAACGCAGCCATAATTGAGGCTGTCGCCGCCCATGCGGCCCTTCTCGATCAGCACAACCGGTACGCCGAACTGGGCCGCGGCCGCTGCGACGGATAAGCCCCCTGAGCCCGCGCCGATAACGCAGAGGTCGGGCGTCAGCACCTCTTCCATGATCGCCTAGTCCCCCATCGTCACACGCGTCAGGCGCGCGTGCGCCTGTACCACTTTACCGTCACCGGAATAAACGCCACGGGCCCCGAGCGCCCACGCGCTCCGCAATCCGTTCCGGTGTCAAAGCGCGGATCGGGCGCATACGAGCAAGACTCTTGGCCTCCCGCTCCCATCTTGGCAAGGCAGGATTGGTACTGAGCTTGCTGCGCCTCGATGACGCTGTCGAGGCCATTGCCGGCTGGCGCGAAGGCAAAACTTCCCGGAATAATGCCCAAGTTCGCGGTCGCGACATAGGTCGGGAAGCTCACGCCAAGTCGTCGAGGCGCCAAATTGACCAGCCAGGACGGAGAAATCGGAGACAGACGCAACAATAGCAGATTGCTGAAGGCAGCTTCCCGGAATCCCTGGCGAAAGCGGGGCGCATTGTCTGCCGCAGCAGGACGAAGCCGCGCGCGCCGAAACGGCGCCGAAAGCCCCTGTTTTTGCCCTTCTGCGTCCTGCCAGGATTGACTTCCAAGGCCGCCGCACCCTATAAGCCGCGGGCACCATACCGTCAGGAGATGCTCCCTTGAAACGCACCTACCAACCATCGCGGCTCGTCCGCAAGCGGCGGCACGGCTTCCGCGCGCGCATGGCGACGACGGGGGGCCGGAAGGTGCTTGCCCGGCGCAGAGCCAAGGGACGCAAGCGTCTGTCGGCTTAGGCCGGCTCGCGCTTCACCGGTGACGGCGATCGGACGTCTCAAGACCCGCGCGGAATTCCTGCATGTGAGGAGTGGCGCCCGCTATGCCGCGCCGTCGCTGGTGCTTCAGGCGCGGCGGCGGGAGGGCGAGACCGAGGACTGTCATCTCGCCCGCTTCGGCTTCACTGCGACTAAGGGTCTCGGTGGAGCGGTGGTGCGCAACCGAGCGCGGCGGCGCTTGAAGGAAGCGGTGCGGCTGACCGCGCCGGCCCACGCCGTTGAAGGCTATGATTATGTTTTGATCGCGCGGGAGGGCACGGTACAACGGCGCTTCACCGAGCTGATCAAGGATCTAGAGCGCGCACTCGCCAAAGTGCACGAGCCCCCCAAAGCCAAGAAGCGCTGAACGCCTGCATCCCGACTTTCTCCCGCAAGGAATTGATCGCGGGCCTTGAGCTGAAAGCGACATGGACGACAATAACCGCAATTTCATCCTCGCCATCGTCCTGTCGATGGCCGTGCTGTTCGCCTGGCAATATTTCTTCGTGCCGTCGACGCCGCCGGAGGCCGCCAGGCAGCAGGCCGAGCAGCAGCAACCGGCCGAGCCAGGGCCGCCACAACCGCAAGGAAGTGCGGACGTGCCGGGAGCTGGAGCGCCGCGACCGGGCGCAGCCGGCGCCGCGTTGACTCGTGAAGCGGCACTGGCGCAAAGCCCCCGCATCGCCATCGATACGCCGAGCGTCAAGGGCTCGATCTCGCTGAAGGGCGGGCGCATCGACGACCTGACGCTCAAGGACTATCGCGAGACGGTTGAGCCGACGAGCCCCAATGTCGTGCTGCTGTCGCCGGCAGGGACCCCACATGCCTATTACGCGGAGCACGGCTTCGTCGGCGCCGACGCCGAGGCCCTCGGTCTCCCGACCCCCGACACGCTCTGGACCGCCGAGACGCAAGGATCGCTCACGCCGGGTTCGCCGGTGACGCTGACCTACGACACCGGTAAGGGACTGAAATTCACGCGCACCATCACGATCGACGACAAATACATGTTCACGGTCGCCGATCTGGTCGCCAATTCGGGCTCGGAGCCGGTCACGATCCATCCCTACGCGCTGGTCTCGCGCCACGAGACGCCGCCGATCCAGGGGTTCTTCATCCTGCATGAGGGTCTGATCGGGGTGATGGCCGAGAGCGGTCTCGAGGAAATCACCTATCACGACGCGCTGGAGAACCCGAAGCCGGTGAGCTTCAAGAGCCAGAGCGGCTGGCTCGGCATCACCGACAAATATTGGGCGACGGTGGTGATCCCCGAGCAGGGCAAGCCCTTCGAGGCCAATTTCTACGGCACGCGGGTCGGCGGCAACGACAGGTTTCAGACCGACTATCTGAAAGCCCCGCTCACCATCCAACCCGGTGGGACGGGCGAGGCGGCCGGCCAAGTGTTCGCCGGCGCCAAGGAGGTCCATGTCGTCGACGGTTATGCTGAGACTTATGGTATCCCCAAATTCGACCTGCTGATCGATTGGGGCTGGTTCTACTTCCTGACCAAGCCGCTGTTTTTTGTGCTCGACTATTTCTTCCGACTGGTCGGCAATTTCGGCGTGGCGATCCTCATCGTCACGGTGCTCATCAAGCTCGTGTTCTTCCCGCTCGCCAACAAATCCTACGTGGCGATGAGCAAGATGAAGAAGCTCGCGCCGGAGATGCAGCGCATCAAAGAGCGCTACGGCGAGGACCGCGTGCGCCAGCAGCAGGCGATGATGGACCTGTACAAGAAGGAGAAGGTGAACCCGGCTTCCGGCTGTTTGCCGATCCTTGTTCAGATTCCGATCTTCTTCGCGCTCTACAAGGTGCTGTTCGTCACCATCGAGATGCGGCACGCGCCGTTTTTCGGCTGGATCAGGGACCTGTCGGCGCCGGACCCGACCAGCATCTTCAATTTGTTCGGGCTGATCCCCTGGGATCCACCGCATTTCTTGATGATCGGCATTTGGCCGATCATCATGGGCATCACCATGTGGGTCCAGATGAAGCTGAACCCGGCGCCGCCCGATCCAATTCAGCAGAAAATCTTCACCTGGATGCCGGTATTCTTCACCTTCCTGCTCGCCTCCTTCCCGGCGGGGCTGGTGATCTACTGGGCGTGGAACAACTTCCTGTCGGTGCTCCAGCAGGCGGCGATCATGAAGGGCCAGGGCGTCGAGATTCCGCTGTTGGAAAATCTCGGCTTCAAGAACAACAAGCCGAAAGACAAGGACGAGCCCGACGAGGTCGAGGAGACGGCGAAGCCCGTAAAAGACGAGAAGCGGACGAAGAAAGCGTCGAAGAACGCCAAGGGCGAAGCCAAGCGGAATGCGGCGGCAGCGGACGAGCCGGAGGGCGCCGACGCCGACGGCAAGGGCTAAGTTCCCATCGTCTACTCATCATACGAATCGTCATGGCCGGGCTTGTCCCGGCCATCCACGTCTTTACTGTCGCCTCGCTGAAAATCGTGGATGCCCGGCACTTCGGGCCTGACGGTGGATGTTGTGGACTCGAACCAAACACCTGAATTCACCAAGGCCGACATCGCGCGTGGCGAGGCGTTGTTCAAGCGGCCCTGTAGCTTCGTCAAGGGCGTCGTGCGCATCGACGACCTGCCGAAGGACGGCAGGCCCGAGATCGCGTTCGCCGGCCGCTCCAATGTCGGCAAGTCGAGCCTGATTAACGCGCTGACCGGCAGGACCAGCCTCGCCCGGGTCTCGGTGACGCCGGGGCGGACACGGGAGCTGAATTTCTTCACGCTGGGGAACGAGATACCGTTCTATCTGGTCGACATGCCGGGCTATGGCTATGCGCGCGCGGCGAAGTCGGAGATCAAGGGCTGGACGCGGCTGATCGGCGATTACCTGAAGGGACGCCGCGAACTGAAGCGCGTGTTCCTGCTGATCGACGCGCGGCACGGCATCAAGCCGAACGACCAGGAGACGATGAAGCTGCTCGACGAGGCGGCGGTCTCCTATCAGGTGGTGCTGACCAAGGCGGACAAGCCGAAAGCCTCCGAGCTCGCGACCATCCAAGCCAAGGTCGCAAGCGAGCTTGCCAAGCACCCTGCGGCCTATCCGCAAATCCTCACCACCTCAGCCCGCATGAGCGCAGGCATCGATGAGCTGCGCGCGGCGGTCGCCAGACTTCTGGCAGATTAGCTCCCGAAGCGCGCCCAGAGCGCCGCGCCCCAGACCAGCGCCGCCAGCAGAAGCGAGAAGAACACGCCCGCCGAGGCAAGGTCCTTGGTGATGCGGATCGCCTCGTGCCTGTCGGGCTGGATGTGGTCGCAGAGCCGCTCGATCGCGGTGTTGAGGAATTCGATCGACAGCACCAAGAGCAGGCTTGCGATCAGCGCGACCCAGGTCCACAAATCGCGAGCGATGTAGAACGAGAGCAGGAATAAGAGGCAGGCAAGGGCAACCTCCTGCTTGATCGCCGATTCGGTGGCGAGCCCTTCCTGCAGGCCGCGCATCGAGTTCCAGAAGGCCGATACGATCCGGGTGATCCCGCCGCGACCCGGCAATGCCGACCGTGCCGGCGGGAGTGCGCGGTCGGCAGTCTCCGGGCTGCGTTCGGCTTCCCGCTTTGGTGCCATGGATCGAGTCTCCCCACGGCGCCGCGCGCCGCAGGGAGAGATTAGTCGAGCGGGCGAGGCTTGTCCCTAGCCGGCTTCGGCGTCGTCAGACGGCGCGAGCCGCAACAGGTCGCCTCCGCTCTCGCCATCCACCAGCAGAAGCACGGCTCCGTCGGGCGCTTGCACAACCTCGCGGATGCGCTTGCCCATCTTGATGGTTTCGGCGCCGGTCACCTTGTTGCCGTCGAAACTCACCACGATCAGCGCCTCCGAAGACAACCCGCCGAGAAGTGCCTTGCCCTTCCAGTCCTTGATCTTGTCGCCGGTGTAGAAAATGAGGCCCGCCGGGGAGATGGCGGGGACCCAGGCGTAGTCGGGTTTGCGCAACTCGGGCTTCTCCGAATGATTGGGAATGTCAGCGTCGTTGTAGTGCTTGCCTTCGCTGACCTGCGGCCAACCGTAATTCTGGCCCTTGACGATGAGGTTCAGCTCATCGCCGTCCTTCGGTCCCATCTCATGCACCCAGAGATCGGAGGTGCCCGGACGGAACGCGGCGCCGAGCGAGTTGCGATGGCCGAGCGACCAAATGTCGGCGCGCGCGCCGTCCTGGCCGACGAAGGGATTGTCCTCCGGGATCGAACCGTCCGGATTGATGCGGATGATCTTGCCGAGATTGGAGTTCATGTCCTGAGCCGGCTCGAAGCGCTGGCGCTCGCCGGAGGTGATGAATAACTTGCCGTCTGGAGCGAAAAGGAGGCGCCCGCCGAAATGGCCGCGGCCGATGGTCTTCGGCTCCTGGCGCCAGATCACCGTCACGTCTTCGAGACGGTTGCCGGCGAGGCGCCCGCGCGCAACGGCCATGCCCTTCAACACCGTGTCATTGAGATCCTGATAGTCGCCGAGGCGTGGGTCTTTCTCCTCGCGCGCGTCGGTCGGCTGCTGCGCCGCGGCCTCTGTGTAGGAAAGATAGATGAGGCCGTTGTCGGCGAAGTTTGGATCCACGGCGACATCGAGCAGGCCGCCCTGGTCGTGATATTCGACCTTGGGCACGCCGGCGACCGGCTCGGAAAGTGTGTTGTCCGAATAGATGCGCAGGCTGCCTGGCTTCTCGGTGATCAGCAGCCGCCCGTCCGGTAAATAGGCCATCGCCCAGGGATTATCGAATTTGCCGAGACTCTCGATTTCGACCTTGCCGTCAGGGAGCGTCAGTTCCTGCGCGCCGGCCGAGTTGGCGATCGCTGAGACCGCAAGGCTCATGGCGAGAATCGGTAGAGTAAAATAGACGTTGGAAGACATCGTTCACCTCCTGGAGGAGACGCGGGCCGCAAAGACCGGGTGGGTTGGGGGAGCATGATGGCTTAACGCCCGTCCGCGCGGTTCGTTTCGAAGAGGCCGGTCTCCCGGTGGGCTTGCCGTGGACAAGGCTTTTCAGCCCCGCAAACAACATTGTGCTGCCGGGCTGCGCGCCGCTATAAGCGGCCGTGGCCAAGACCAAAACATCCCCCGCCAGAGCCAAGGATCAGCCCGCGCCCAAGGCGCGCGCCGCCGACGATGTGGCCGAATTGCTGGCCTCGGTCCACGCCAAGGCAAAGGTGCTGTCCGAGGCGCTGCCTTATATGCAGCGCTACGACCGGAAGACCGTGGTGGTGAAATATGGCGGACATGCCATGGGCGATACCGCGCTCGCCGCCGACTTCGCCCGCGACATCGTGCTGATAAAGCAGGCCGGCGTGAATCCGGTGGTGGTGCATGGCGGCGGCCCGCAGATCGGCTCCCTGCTCGACCGGCTCAATATCAGATCG
>DASQKJ010000017.1:0-6171 GCA_035630595.1 Methyloceanibacter sp. | reverse complement strand
CCCTGGCACAAATACGAGAACGTCCTGCAACTCCAACTGCTCCGACCGTTGTAACTTGTGAGCTCGTCAACGGGCAACCAGCCTTATAAGCACTATAAGTAGGGGCAGGACTCGCTTCCACTCTCCATGACTCACGAGCCTCACTCTCAGGGCATTTGCGACAAGGCCTCAGACCATCTTACCTAGGATCGCCTTCATCTCGTCGAATGAGAAGGCGCGCAGGGTCTGGGAGCGTACGTTGCCGCGCGAGCAGACGCTCAACGAAAGCGCGGTCGCGGCCTCATCATCCGGCGCCTCGCAAATCGCAATGACGTCGTATCGGCCAAGCGTCCAATACATGTCCTTGACAGTAACGCCACTCTTCTTGGCCATCTCCTTGAAGGCCTCCGCTCGGCCGACCGTTTCCTTGACGTTTCGGATGCCCTGATCCGTGAAACCAGCAAGCACAACAAAGGTAGCCATCGGAACCTCCTTTATAGCCCCACACCGACGGCAGCTTGGGAGGTCGCTACACCTCGACCTCGATATCAGCTCCCGTGACGCGCACGTTGTAGCGTGTGACGTCGCCATATGCCGGTGCGCAAAGGACCTCTCCCGTTCGGATATCGAACCTTGCACCATGCCAAGGGCAAGTTACTTCGTGGCCTCGATGTCTCCCATTAAGCCGGGGTCGCACGTCACACGCCTCGAATAGACAGACCGTTCGCACGTCTTCCGAAACGGCCCCAGGGTGGCGACAGCATCGCGGACGAGATAAGAGATGCGACGCCACCGGCACCAATTGCCAGAGATCTACGTCTCATTTCCTCCGTAGCGCATCAGCATCCAAAATTCGACAGAAGCCGGCTTAAGGCTTCTGCATCGGCTGAACGACGAGAATATCGAGATCGCGCTCCGGCACATAGGCCTCGGCGGATAGAACGAAGGTGGTAGGGCTGGCGCGCTTGATGCCTGCGGCGCAGAGCGACACGAGCGCTTGCGGCGACGGATTCTCCACCGTCAGCGTGAATTTGCCGATCGGACCGAGCCACTTGCGCGCGGTGGCCAGCACATATTTCAGCTCGGTGCCGGCGAGCACATCTTGAGACGCTTGCTTCAGCGCCTTGGCGGCGGCGTCGATGAAGGCCTGATCCATGCAATAGCGCTTGCGCGTCCCGGGGTTCGCCAGCTCCTCCTTGGAGAAGAAGAAGCTACCGGGCACCGGCTTGTAGCGATGCGTGACCTCGATCGACTGGCCCGCGGGAAAGGTCTGGAACCAGTAATAGGTGATCTGCGTGTCCCAATAGGCGTTGGCAAGCGGCTTGTCCCCGGCGCCGAAATTCGTGTTCCAGTCGATCGCGCCATAGCGCTCGAACTCGTCCCTGGCCGCTTGCGGCAGGCTGTCGAGCCTGTCCTGCAGCGCAGCGCCTCCGTCGCCGGCCGCGATCATGGTCTGCGGGATGTCGTAGCGCTGCAGCACGTCGGTCACATCGACGCCGAACCGCGTGGCCTTGACCTCGATCGGGCTCGACCGTCTTGCCGTCGACAGTCAGCTGGAAGCTCATGACGTTGACCGGATCGCGGCCGTAAAAATCGTAATTGCCTTCCTCGCCGATGATCATCGACGGCAGCGGGAAGGCGACGAGCGTGGCGATGTCGCGATCGCTTCGATTGCGGAAACGGTAGACGACGCGAACCTCCTCGCGGCTGAGATAGAGGTCCTGCGATTCCATGCTGATATGCGGATTGTAGGTGAGCGTAAGCCCTCCGGCGGCGAGGCTCGCGGTCGAATCGTTGGCGGCGGCAGGGGGCGCAGAGCATGGCAGCGAGCGCCGCCGCAAGGCGCGCGCGCCTCACGGCACGGCCTGGCCGGCCTCCGCGGACCATGCGCTTCGCGGCAAGAACCACCTCCGGGTCTGTTACGCAGATCTCAAGCCGAGATCAGACCCTTCTACCAACCCTATTTTAAGGGCGGAAGCGGCTCAGGCTGGACGATTGCGGCTTGATGATGAAAGCAGGCCCCAAGCGTGACTGACGCCATAAGGACCGCCAGAACGGCGATCAAACGCATACGCATACGCACACTAGCCCCCTAACAATACGCGTACTCATTACTCACTGACTGGGACAAGCGAACCATATTTTGGGCCGGAATTGGTGGCGGAATTGCCACAGCGGCTCGGGATGATTCGCGTCCCACGTCCAGGTTTTGCGGCCTCAGCGCCCTGTACCCAGGCGCGACTGTCCCGCACGTCAACCATTCGTTAACCTTATCAAGGCGCTAATGGGCCTCTCAGAGCGAGCCCGGCGCGCCACGTGTCAGAACACCGAATTCTCCAATCCTTGTTGACGGTTGCGGCCGCCAGCGTGCTGGTATGCGGCTCGCTGCTGCTGTTGACCTCCACGGCGCCGTGGACGCGGCTGCCGCCGGAGAGCGAAACCGCGACGCAAGCTGCGCCGCGCTTTGCCGATGCCCTGCCGGACGAGGTCCGCCGCGCACCTGCCGTTTCGGACCAAGGCGATACGACCGCGGCGCTCGCAACCGATGCGGACGGCACGCACACTGCATCGACGCCGCTTGCGGTCGGTGTTCGATTGTTGCCAGAGCCGGTAGAGCTCGCGCCGTCGACCGACGCCGATATCCTCTCGCCCGCCGGACAAGAGCTGACCGCGCTCGGCACGCCGCTCAATCCGGAGACCGCCCAGCAGGTTGAAGACGTCGGTCCCGCCGTGCGCTCCGCGAAAACCGAAGCATCCGATCTGGCTAGCGCCATCGTGGCACCGTTCGAGATCGCGGCGTCCGCCCCTGCCGTGCCGGACTTGCCTGAGACGGTCGCAAATGCGGACGCCGCCACCGATCGGACCGCCGACATGTTGACGGCTTTGATCACCCGGGTGATCGCCGGCGAAACGACCGAGGCGGCGACCGAGGAAGTCGCAGGGATGCTCGCCACCTTGCCGCCGGCGCCGCCGGTCCCGGTCGCCAGCGAGAAGACCGGACCGGCCGCCGCCGAAGTTGCAGGCGTGCTCGCCGATCTGCGGCCCCCGCCCCCGATGGTCGTCGCCGCGGAGAAGACCCAGCCTGCCACCGAGATGGCGGCCGAAATCCTCGCCGCTTCGCCGGATCGGCCGCTGCCGGCCGACGCGGAAAATGGCAAGGCCGAAGCGGGGCGGATTGCCGGGCCGGCGGGCCCTCTCCCGCCAATGCTTCTGCGGAAGCCCGAGACGCCGCCAGAGCCGAAAGTCGCCGTCGCGGCTCCGGCTGTCGAGGCAACGCCCCAGCCGAAACTGGCTATAGCGGCCGCACCTCCGCGCGAGAAACCCGCCCCCCGCGAGGCACCGCGGCAAACGGCAACCCAATCCGGCGGGCCCCTTGGCATTTGGAAGCCCATGGCGCTCGCGCCTGCCGACGAGCCCTCGGTCTCGCTCTCCAAGCCCGCGACCGCGCGGCCGAGCGGGAAGGCCTATGCCAGCCAAGTCTGGGCTAAGCTGGCGCGCCACAAGCCCAGAGCCGGTCAACGCGGCGGGGCTTCAGTCTCCTTCGCCATTGGCGCGAATGGAACGCTCGGGGCGGTGCGCATTGCGCGCTCCAGCGGCAATGCGCGAATCGATCAGCTCGCGCTGCAAACAGTCCGCAGCGCAGCCCCCTTCCCTCGCCCGCCCGCCGGCTCGGCCTCCTACACGATCCGCATCGATTTCCAATAGAACGAGGCGTTGGCCGGTTCGTTCAGCTGCGCTCGGGCGCGGCCTGCGGAAACACCGGGTGAGCCTCCGGACGCCGCGGTCCGCCGACCAGCCACGAGACCGTGTCGCCACGCGTCAGCGGCGCGCTCGCGTCGGCGGCTGCCGTCCCATTCGAAACGGGATGGCGACTGACAACATGCGACACCGCGCTGCCCCAGCCTGCGGGCCGTTCGACATGGGGCGGCAGCAACGTCAAGGGATCGCCGAGCGCCTCGTCGATCTGAGCCTGAGTGAGGTTTCGGGCTTCGAGCAGGCTCGCTCCCGCCAGGTTGACTCCGCCGAATTGCGCGCCGGCAAAATCGGCGCGATCCAGGCGCGCATCGCTGAGCTCCGCGCCCCGCAGATTGGCGCCGTCCAGCCGCGCATCGCTGAGATCGGCATCCGATAGATCAGCCATCTCGAAATTGGCCCCCGTCAGGCTGGCGAAGCGCAACGAGGCGTGCCGCAGCCGGGCAAAGGAGAAATTGACAGGTCCGCCGCTAATGGGTCCCATCTGACGCTGGGCGACGCTGAGCGCAAGCCCGGTCAGGTTTGGCGTGAGGGAGGGATTTTGCGCGCGCCATTGGTTCCACGACCGCGGGCCACGCAGCAACGCCTCGACATGATTGGAGTCTGACAACGCCACGCACGCAACGAAATACAAACGCAACTCACACGAACGCTACTGGCAGGCGACGCAAACAACGCAGCTAAAGAACACGATGCCATACATTAATGCAGCGCTCGCGAGCACCGCAAGCGCCGGACAGTTGCAGCATCATTTCGCGTTACCCCTGTGGCTTTCGCGCCACGTCACGACAACGGCGGAGCCAAAATGCGAAGAGCCGCCGGTAAGGCGGCTCTCGGCTTCGGAAATCGTCGGAGTGCTTGTCGCGCTAGCGGCGTGGGAGCGTCAGCCTCCGATGCGCGCGGTACCAGAGCGGCCGTCGTTGCGGACCCATTGCACCTTCGCGCCATTGCGTGTCAGGCGGTAGCAATAGGACTTGCCGTCCATCCAGCTGGTCCATTGCTGGCAGAGCTGATCACCCGCGACCCACCACTTGCCGCGGTCCTGGGCGCCATCGCCGCGCGAGAAGCTAGCCGCCATGGCGCTCATCTTGCCCGACATGCGGCCGTTCGCGGCATAGCGGATGGGCAGCTCGAAGCCTGAAATGTTTAGATAGACGGTCTTGCCGCTGATAGCCTGCCGCAGTTCATCGCCGGCGAGCGTGGCCGGCTCGGCGAGCGTTGCAGTTGCCGGAAGCGAGAGGCCGGCGGCGACGACGAATGCTCCGATTCTCATTGCTTGCCCTTTGTCTTGGAACTGACACGAGTTTAGGGGGATAGCGTCGGTCAAAGGCGGTCAAACTTGGGCCGACCGAGGTAAATTGCGTGACAAAGTTAAGGTGATTTAAGTGTCACGCAGAAATTCAAGGTTTTTATGGCGAATTGGCACCGGATTGGGTACCGGAGTGACCGGACCCTTCGGCAAACTCACGGATCAGTTTCCAGCGGTAAGGGCGGCGGCGGTTCTGGTCAATAGGGGACGGTCCCCCTGAACTGATAGTCCACGGGACCAGGGTCGATTTTTTTCTTCGGCTTTGGCGATGTTTTCTGGGAAATGGTGGGCGCTTTGGTCTTCACATTAGACTTATTTGGTGTATCCGCCGCCGATACCGTGCCGATCGCAAAAGCGGAAACGAGCGCAACGGCGGCGAGTGCGACCAGTGTGTAGTGAAGAACAGTGCGGGGCATGGCGACCTCCTCTCACTGTGAGCCGCCAGTGTAGCACGGGCAGCCTCCCCCGCAACTCCCGACGCGCAATTAAGCGCAGGTGTTCGCTTTTGGGGCGGGTTTGCTATTCTTCTGCTGCATGCTGGGCGCGCGTATGACCTCGGAAAGCGATGACCTTGGAAAAGCGCTTCAGGAGAACCTGAAGCTAAGGCGCGAACTTGCGACCGGACTGGCCGAAGCCAAGGGCGAAAAACTCGCTGCTGTCCGTTACCGCTTGGCGAGAATCGTTGGCGCCATCCGCTACGCCTTCTCTGGACGGAGTAGGCGAGCATCAGTATCAACGGCTGTCGTGGAGTTGATGACGCTAGACGGTGCCCGCGAGCAATACGCTAATCAGCTTCGGCGGCTTGATAGGCACGCGCTACTCAAGGAGATCGAACAGTTGCGACGACTCCTGGCGGACTTGGCGTCGCGAGATAAGTCAGCTTAGGCGATCCCGTCGTAGCACCAACGACAGCGGGACTGCTCAGCGGGCACTAGCTTCGGCCTGGCGCCGTTCATCTCCCAACTCTCCAGCGCCTAACCTAGAGGCCGTCGCTTGGGCAACGCTGCGGTGGTCTCAACTTTTCTCTCCGGCGGACTCTCTCAAGATCAAGTCCACCACACCTGGGCACTTCCGCTGATCGGCGCGCCCGCGTTGATCAGCGCTCAAGGATTAAGCGTGGGCGTAATCTC
>DASQKJ010000016.1:0-9502 GCA_035630595.1 Methyloceanibacter sp. | reverse complement strand
TCTTTCCGGCGCCGATGTCGTGGTGGATGCGCTGTTCGGTGCGGGTCTCGCCCGTGCGATCGAGGGGGAACTGGCTGAGTTGGTCGAGAGCGTCAATGCCTCCGGCCTGCCGGTCGTCGCGGTGGATGTACCGAGCGGCATCGACGGCAGCACTGGCGAGGTCCGCGGGGCTGCCATTCGCGCGACGGCCACCGTGACCTTCTTCCGCCTCAAGCCCGGCCATCTGCTTCTGCCGGGTCGCCTGCATTGCGGGGCGTTGCGCATCGCCGATATCGGCACACCCGCGAGCGTGCTCATCGAGATCCGGCCCAACAGCTTCGCCGACGAGCCGGCGCTATGGCTTGCGCATTATCCCTGGCCAAGCGAGGACGGCCACAAATATGCGCGTGGCCACGCGGTCGTCGTGTCCGGCCCCGCTTACAGCACCGGCGCGGCGCGGCTCGGCGCCCGCGGCGCGCTTCGGATCGGTGCCGGCCTGGTTACGGTCGCGTCGCCACGCGAGGCGCTCGCCGTCAATGCCGCCCAGCTCACCGCGATCATGGTGCGCGAGGCCGACGACGCGCGTGGGCTCGCAACCCTCCTCGCCGACAAGCGCAAGAATGCCGTCCTGATCGGCCCCGGTGCCGGGGTAGGGGAGCGAACCAGGCAGATGGTGCTGACCGCGCTAGGCTCCGACGCCGCAATCGTGCTCGACGCCGACGCCCTGACGACCTTTGCCGAGAGCAAGGAGTCGTTGTTTGCGGCCATTGCCGCGCGCCAGGCGCCGGTCGTGCTCACTCCCCATGACGGTGAATTCGCGCGGCTCTTCGGCGATCTCGTCCCGGCGCCGAAGCTCGAGCGCGCCCGGCAAGCCGCGGCCCGCTCCGGCGCCATCGTCATGCTGAAAGGCGCCGACACGGTGGTTGCTGCCCCCGACGGCCGGACCTCGATCAACGCGACCACCAGCCCCTGGTTGGCGACGGCGGGCAGTGGAGACGTGCTGGCCGGCATGATCTTGGGACTGCTGGCGCAAGGGATGCCCGCCTTCGAGGGCGCCAGCGCCGCCGTTTGGCTGCATGGCGCCGCGGCGAAGACGTTCGGCCCCGGGCTGATTGCCGAGGACCTGCCCGAGATGCTGCCCCAAGTCTTGCGTAACCTGCGGGAAAACGAGACCCTTTGTTGACATAGTCTGGCCTTATGGGAGACATGAGGCCGGAAAGCTCCGAGGGAAGGCCCGTCGCATAGTGGTCATGCGCTCTTCACGGCAAATAGTGAGCTGGTTTCTCGCTTTCCTGGTCGCTGCGGCGGCCGGCACCGAGGCTCACGCCCAGTCCGAGGACAAGACCCTGCTCCGGGCTCGCGAGGGGGCAGCGGCGCTGATGCGAGGGCAATACGACAAGGCCATCGCCACTTACGACGAGGCCCTGCAGGCCGAAGAGATCGCCGATTTCATCGAGGCCAGCATCTACAGCGATCGCGGCGTGGCCAAATGGCGCCTAAACCAGACCAAGGCGGCGATCGACGATTTCAACCAGTCGATCCAGCTCTCTTCCGAGAACGGCGCGGTCTACAACAATCGCGGCAACGCCTTGATGGATTTGGGTCATCCGGACGAGGCCGTGAAGGATTTCGACCGGGCGATCGCGCTGTCGCCGAATTACGGCGTCGCCTACAACAATCGCGGCAACGCCCAGGTCGCGCTCGGCCAATACCCGCTCGCGTTTCAGGATTTCCGCAAGGCGGTGGAGTTGATGCCGCGCAGCGCCGTGCCGTTCAACGGCCGCGGCAAGGCGCATGCCGCGTTGAAGCGCTATCACGCCGCGGTCCGCGACCTGAGCCGCGCCATCAGCATCAATCCGAAATATGTCGCCGCCTATCAGCATCGCGCCGATGCTTACTTCGCGCTCGGGATGTATCGAGAGGCCATCGCCGATGCCACGCAAGCGCTCACCCTCGAGCCGGAGGCGCCCAATTCGGAGGTCCTTCTGCTGCGCGGCCGCGCCCATGCCGCAGACAAGAAGCTAAACCCGGCGCTGGAGGATCTGAACAAGGTCATCGAGCTGAAGCCCGAGCTGGTCGACGCCTATGTCGAGCGTGGCATCGTCTTCACCCAGGCCCGCCGTTTCGATGACGCCATCGGCGATCTCAACCGCGCGATCGAGCTCGATCCGAGTAACGCGAAGGCTTATGCGATGCGGGCCACGGCGAGATTTCAGACCGGCGGCGCTGCCGGGGCCGATGCCACCGTCAATGCGGAAATCAATGACGCGGCGCTGAACGACGCGAACCAGGCCTTGCAGCTTGCGCCGAACGACCCCGTTGCCTTGAGCATCAGGGGCGGTATTTACGAGGCCCTGTACCGCACCGACGAAGGCATGGCCGATTATCGCAAGGCGCTCGCGCTGGATCCGGACCAGGCCGAGAGCCGCGAGGCTCTGCAGCGCCTCGTTCAGGAGATCCCCGCACAGGAGCGACGCATCGTTGGCGAGCCGGTTGCGGGCTGGGAGATCACGGAGCTGCAACCGGGCCGCTATGTCGCCGCCAATCCGAAATATCCCGCGCTGCGGCCCGAGCTCGAAATGTTTGGCACCGGCGAGCCTAAGATCGTCGAATGGAAGCTCTTGAAGGACGCGCTCTCCGGCATCGGCCTGTTGAAGTACTATGCTGGCGATTTTGGCGACGGCGAGGAGAGCAGCCTCGAATACGTGGCCATCGTCGATACCCGCGCCAATAAGGTCGTCTCGATCGAACCCCATAGCTGGGGGCCGGCGACGGCTCAATGGAACTGGCAGGCCGTGTCGGTCGTGGTGACCGACCCGGACGGCAATGCCAACGAGATTCAGCTCCGCAAGGCGAGACAGAGAGCTCCGGCCGCGCGCAACGACTTCTGGGGCTTCGGCCCCGCCGCGGAAGGTGGCGGCGAGCCGCCGCAGAGCCGGCGCGCCGCACGACGTGGGGGAGGCGGCGGAGGCGGTGGCAGCGCGGGCGGGGGCGGCGGAGGCAGCATGTTCAATTGGCTATTCCGCTGAGCCTTCGCAAAACCTGCCGATGACCCTCTTCCTCGCGAGCGTGCGCGACGCCGCCGAAGCCGAGATGGCCCTCGGCGCCGCCGCCGACATCATCGACCTGAAAGATCCGAGCCAAGGCGCGCTTGGCGCTCTCGCTCCTGGCGCGATCGAAGCTTGCATGCGAGCGGTCAATGGCCGCGCCAAGGTGAGCGCAACTGTCGGCGACCTGCCGCTCCGGTCCGAGACCCTGCGCGATGCGGTGCGGAAGACGGCATCGTTGGGCGTCGATTATGTCAAGCTCGGTCTCTTTGCCGATAACGGCGCGGAGCGCTGCCTTACCGCACTCAAGCCCGAGGCAGCGCGGTTCCGCCTCATCCTCGTGCTGTTCGCAGATGCGCTGCCGCCATTCGACGCGATCGGGCTGGCGGCGAAGATCGGGGCGTGCGGAGTGATGTTCGATACGCTCGGCAAGGGTGCCGGCGCGCTCCCGGATCACCTCACGCCGGCGGTACTGGCCGCTCAGCTGGCTTCCGCGAGGGCTCTGGGTCTCACTGTCGGCCTCGCCGGGTCGCTGAAGGCCAGGCACGTTCCGGGCCTGCTTGCGCTCGAACCCGACCTGCTTGGCTTCCGCGGCGCGCTTTGCCGTGGCGGCCAGCGCGG
Organism: Methyloceanibacter sp.; assembly: GCA_035630595.1. GTDB lineage: Bacteria > Pseudomonadota > Alphaproteobacteria > Rhizobiales > Methyloligellaceae > Methyloceanibacter. The sequence continues at coordinate 5,855 of DASQKJ010000016.1, read as the reverse complement.
CGCGGCGCTCGACCCGGGGCGCCTTGCCGCGATCAGGGCGCTGATCCCCAAACGGCGGCGTGTCCTGCGCGACGCGAACTTGACCGAGGCCCTCCCGCAAGCTTCATGCTAGAAGGCGCGGGCCGATCCTGTGTGCCCACGGAGCCCGATCATGGCTGAACCGCGACCGAGCCGTTCCGCGCCGAGGCCCGCGCTTGACGCAGGCCGAACGCGCGATCGGGTGTTCATGCACGATCTGGTGCAGGACGTGGAGATCGGCGTTTATACGCATGAGAAGGGCGTCACGCAGCGCGTGCGCTTCTCGGTCGATGTGGATCTGCTGCCGCCGGACCAGGCGATCGACGACGATATCGGCCGCGCCTTCGACTACGACACCATCATCAAGGGCATCAAGGCGATCGTCGCGCATGGGCATATCAACCTGGTGGAGACCTTGGCGGAGGAGGTGGCGCGCCATTGCCTCGCTCATCCCCGCGCCGCGCGGGTGACCGTCAAGATTGAGAAGCTCGACAAGGAGCCGGGCGCGGTCGGAGTCGAGATCGTCCGCGCCAAGGCCGGGGCCTGATCAATGCCGCCGCAAATGACACGCGCTCGCATCGGCATTGCCCCCGCTGCCGGCGACGCGCCGCCGGTCGTCGTGAAGCTCGGCGGCAGCGTGATCCGCTCGGGCGAGCTTGCCGCATGGCTGGATGCGATCGCCGCGGCCTCTCGGCCCATCGTCGTGGTGCCGGGGGGAGGGGCCTTGGCCGACGAGGTGCGCGCTTGCCAGTCCCAGCTCGGCTTCGGCGAGCGGGCGGCGCACCGCATGGCGCTGCTGGCCATGGACCAGTTCGCATGGGCGGTCGCAGGCTTGCGGCAAGGCTTCGCCGTAGGTGCGACCGAGGCCGAGCTTCGCGCCGCGCTGGAGCGGGGCCAGGTCGCCGTATGGGCGCCTTATGCCCTGGTCGCCGAGCGCACCGATCTCGAACCGTCCTGGTGCCTCACCTCGGACAGTCTCGCGCTCTGGCTCGCGCGACGGATCGAAGCGGCGCGCTGCTATCTGATCAAATCGATCGCGCGGCCCAAGACGCCCCGGCTCAGCGCGCGCCAGTTGGCGCGCGACGGCATCGTGGACGAAGCCTTTGCCGGCATGCTGACAGAGACTGGCACGCGCACCGTTCTGCTCGGCCGCGGCGATCAACAGGCCTTCGCCGCTTGCCTGGCAGGGCAGAGCCAAGTCGCTGGCGCCGAGATCGACTAGCCCGAGATCGACTAGCCGATGACGCGGAGCCAGAGGCGGGCTAGAACGGCTAAAGGCCAAGAGCGCGAACCTGCATGCCTGAAAGCATCCTGTTCCTGACCGGACATTTGGCGCGGCCACGGCTCGAAGCCGTGCTCAACTCCATGGCGGCCGACTTCGACTGGAAGGTGGTCGACATCGGCGTCAAGGTCGCGGCGCTGATGACCGAGGAGATCATTACCCGTCGGCTGCCAAAGCCTGTCGAGGCGGACAAAATCATGCTGCCCGGCCGCTGCCGCGCCGATCTCGATCGGCTGAGCGCCCATTACGGCATGCCGGTGTTGCGCGGACCCGACGAGGTCAAGGACATCCCCGTCTATTTCGGCCGCGCCCGCAAAGCCTCGGACATGACCAGGTACGACATCCGCATCTTCGCCGAGATCGTCGATGCCTCGGCGCTGACCGTTGAGCAGATTTTGGAGCGCGCCGAGGACTATTCGCACCGTGGCGCCGACGTGATCGATCTCGGCGGCTTGCCCGACACCCCGTTTCCGCATCTGGAGGAGGCGGTTCGCGCCCTGAAGCAGCACGGCTACCAGACCAGCGTTGACTCCGCCGACCCTGACGAGTTGCTGCGCGGGGGCAAGGCCGGCGCCGACTATCTGCTCAGCCTCAACGAGGCGACCCTGGCGATCGCCGACCAGGTCGCGGCCACGCCGGTGCTGATCCCGAAGGACCACGGCGACATGGCCTCGCTGTACCGCGCCATTGACGCGCTCGACGCCAAGGGCCGTGCCTATCTCGTCGACCCCGTGCTCGACCCCATCAATTTCGGCTTCATGAGCTCGCTCGAGCGCTATGCGGAACTACGGCGCGAACGGCCCGAAGCGGAGATGCTGATGGGCACCGGCAATCTCACCGAGCTGACCGACGCCGACAGCGTCGGCACCACCGCCATGCTGCTCGGCATCGCTTCGGAGCTCGCGATCAAAAACGTGCTCGTGGTGCAGGTCAGCCCGCATACGCGCCGCACCTATGAGGAGCATGACATGGCGCGGCGTATGATGTTCGCCGCGCGTGCCGACGGCGAGTTGCCCAAGGGCTATTCGGACGCCTTGCTCTGTCTCCACGCGCGCCGGCCCTTTCCCCAGACCTCCGATGAAATCGTCGACGCGGCGCGCGAGGTGCGCGACAAGAATTTCCGCATCGAAATCGCCGAAGACGGCATCCATATCTATAACCGCGACGGTCACCACGTGGCGCAGGACGCCTTCGCCTTGTTCGATAGGCTGGGCGTTGATAAAGACGGCCCCCATGCGTTTTATCTTGGCGCGGAGCTGGCGCGCGCCGAGATCGCCTGGCGACTCGGCAAGCGCTATGCCCAAGACGAGCCGCTCGACTGGGGCGTTGCCGCCGACGCGCCGGCCGAGGACAGAACGCGGCTGAAAGAGGCCGGCCACACGCTGACCGCCAAGCGTAAGCGCGAAGCCTCGTAGCAAGTTGAAAGTTGCCGGCATGCCGATGATCAGGGAATGCATCGTCACCACGCTCAACGAGGAGGGCAGGGTGCACATCGCGCCGCTCGGGCTCATCGTCGAGGAGGGAGGCTTCGTCGTCGCGCCGTTCCATCCTTCGACTACGTTGGATAACCTCCGCACCACGCCCTACGCGATCGCCAATTTCACCGACGACGTGCTGATCTTCGCCGGCTGCCTCACCGGACGGAAGGATTGGCCGACCCGGCCCTCGACCCATGTGCCCGGCGCCGTGCTGGAAGGCGCGCTCGCCCACGCGGAGCTTGCCGTCGAGCATGTAGAAGAGCACGAGCAGCGTCCGCGCTTCCATTGCCGCGTGGCGCACGAGGCAAGCCACGCGCCGTTCAAGGGCTTCAATCGCGCGCAAGCCGCGGTGATCGAGGCGGCCATCCTCGCCAGCCGGCTGCATATGCTGCCGCGCGACAAGATCGAGCGCGAGCTCGGCTATTTGCAGATCGCCGTGGAGAAGACCGCTGGCCCGCGCGAGCACGAGGCTTGGCGGCTTCTCGTGGAGAAGATCGAGGACCATTACAAGCACGCTCCGTCGCGGCCCTGACAATGCTAGGCTGTGGCAAAAGGGGTAGACGATGCTGCCGGTGCCTCGTTTTCTTGCTGCACTTGCGTGTCTGGTGCTTGTGACGATCAACGCGTCGGGCGGGTCGGCGGCGGAGGGCGGCGCGGTCGACGGGAAGGCCATTCTCGAAGCGAATTGCGGCCGCTGCCATGCCGTCGCGGCGAGCGGCGCAAGTCCGCTTCCTGAGGCTCCGCCACTGCGTGAGGTTTACCTCAAATACCCGATCGACCAGCTTGAGGAAGGCTTCGCCGAGGGCATGGGCTCGCGACACCGCGACATGCCGCAGATTCAATTCTCCAATGAGCAGGTTGCCGCGATCCTGGCCTATCTTGGCACTGTCAGTGGCGTCGATCCGGCCACACGGCCGCGCAGCCCGATACCCGGGGAGACGCCGCCCTGAACGACAGGATGCCGGACCATTTCGTCGCGTAGGGCGTAAGGCGAACGATACAGGAGATAGGAGTTCAGCGATGAGACTACGAATTTGCGCGGGCCTGCTGTCTTTGATTGGATTGGCGGCGATTGCCGCATTGCCAGCCGAGGCGCATCACGGCTGGAGCGCCTACGACGCCGCCAAGGTGGTCAAGGTCGAGGCGCCGATCGAGGCGGTGCGCTATCAGAACCCGCATGGCGAAATCGACATCAAGTATGAGGGCAAGCTCTGGGTGATAGTGCTTGCGCCGCCGTCGCGCATGCAGACGAGAGGCTTGCCGCCCGAGGACCTGAAGCCCGGCGCGACGATCCTGATCGAGGCCTACCCCAAGCGGGACGGCCAGGCGGAGATGCGCGCGGAGCGCGTCACCGTGAACGGCAAGACCGTCGAGCTTCGTTAAGTCGCGAAGCAAACGGGCGATGGAGCAGGAAACCGCCGTCCAGTCCGGCTTGCTCCTGGCGTTTGCGTCCGCTCTCGAAGCGTCGGCGCTCGGCGTCGCCATGCGGGAGTCACCTTTCCTCTACCCGCTGGTCAACGTCGTTCACCTGATCGGCCTGGTCATGATCGTCGGCGCGATCGCTCTGCTCGATCTCCGCCTGTTGGGTTTGGCGCGCCCGGTGCCGGTTGCCGTCGTATATCCTCTCCTGACGCGCATCGCCGGCGTTGGCATCGTCGTGCAACTGGCGAGCGGGCTCATGCTGTTCGCATCGGATGCAACGGCGCTGCTGCGCAACGACGCGTTCTTGCTGAAAATGCTGCTGTTTGCCGCTGCGCTCGCCAATGCCGGGACGTTTCGTCTGCTTTGGCGCCGGCGCACCGCGGATTGGGACAGCCGCCCGCCATTCGCAGGGCTGGTTCAAGCCGCTTTGTCCCTGCTGCTGTGGCTCTCGATCGGGATTCTAGGGCGTTTGATCGCCTATATATGACGCCGAATATTTGCGGCCTGAGAAGATCAACCTGGCGAGAGGCAGCTGCTGCGGCTCCCTGCTATCTCGGTCCGAGATAGGGGTCGCTGTAGCGCGCATCGACGCAGGCCATGCCGTTCCAGTAGCGATATTGGCCGCAGCTTATAGGACGCGGCGGTGGCACCACCACCACGGCGGGCACGTCTCCGTCCACGTCGATATCCACTTCCGCTCCGGGAATGATTTCCGCCTCTGCCCCGGGGATAACTTCCACCCCGGGAAGCACAACCTCCGGCCCGCAGCCGTAACGGCGGCAATAACGCCGCCAGCCCGCTTCCTCGACCACGCTATAGGAAGCAACCGCCGGGACCCCAACGGCCGCTGGCCCGGCATGTGCCGGATTGCTCGCGCCAAGCAAAACGCCGCCGGCGGCCAGGACCGCCGCAAAGACCGCAATCTGACGCATTCGATACTCCATCTGGATCTGGCCAAATCCGCCAAGCCCTAGTGTTACATTTTCCGCCGCTAGGGTAAGGTTGAAACGAACTGGGGGGCGGCGCGTTGCGTAACTTGCTAAACAGGAGGTCAAAATGCCCCAGAACATTTTCGGCTCGGATTCCGGCCCGGCGGTCCCCGGTGGAAGTGTCGCCAAGCCCTTGATTATCGCGCTGCTTGCGCTTCTCGCCTCCCGCTATATGAGCGGCGGTCCTACAGAGGTGCCCGCGCCCGAGACGCCCAGGCTCCCCGACCCGGTCCCGGACTCCGCGCAAGATGCCGCTCCCGGCGGCGTGCTCGACGGCCTCGGCGGCCTGATCGACCAATTCCAGAAAAAGGGCCTCGGCGACGTGATCGATTCCTGGGTCAATTCGGGCAAGAACAAGGATGTCGCCCCGGACCAGGTTTCGGTGGCGCTTGGCGGCGACGTGATCGACGAGCTGTCCCGCCGCACCGGGCTCTCTCGCGACCAAGTCGTGACAGAATTGTCCCGTATGCTGCCGAATGTGGTGGATAAGCTGACGCCCGACGGCCGTCTGCCGACACGCCAGGAGGTTATGCGGCTAATGTCCTAGCGGCGTATCTTCCTAACCGAGTTCAGCGAAGAAGGGGTCCTCCATGGGGATCATTGCCTGGATTGTGTTGGGTCTGATCGCGGGCTTCATCGCCAGCAAGATCTATGCGGGCAGCGGCC
>DASQKJ010000015.1:0-2893 GCA_035630595.1 Methyloceanibacter sp. | reverse complement strand
CTTGCTTCCTCCCCCGTCTTACGGGGGAGGATAGAGGAGGGGCGAGCCTCAGTCGTGGTGTCTGCCGATTTCAGATCATGGAGTCGGAGAGATCGCCTGTGTGGCCTTCCCCCTCCTGTATCCTCCCCCGTATGACGGGGAGGAAAAGTGAAGGCAAAGAAAAAGCCCCCGCCTTGCGACGGGGGCTGCCAGGTAGCCCGCGATTTTTGTTTGCGGGAAATCCTCAATGCAGGCGGCGCGGCAGCTCCGCGATCGCCTCGTCGACCAGGGTCGCGCTGCGGCCCGAGCCGACCTGCTCGCGCAGCAGCGCCCGGGTGGCCGCGAGCGCCACGTCGACGGCGGTGTCGCGCACTTCCTTGGTGGCGGCCGCTTCCGACTGGGCGATGCGGTCCAGCGCCTGCTGCTCGCGCAGCGCCACGGCCGTCTCCAGGTTCTGGGCGGCGCGGGCTTGCATGCGCTCGGCTTCCTCGCGCGCCTGCTGGATGATGGCCGCACCCTCGGTGGCGGCTTGGCCCAGCGTACGCTCGGCGTCCTGCTTGGCCTTCAGGGCCTCCTCGCGCAGCCGCGCGGCATCGGCCAGCGCCTTGGCGATGTCGGCCGAACGCTTGTCGAGCATGCCGGAGATGCGGCCCCACAAGGCCTTGCCCGCCAGCGCGAAGAACAGGAAGAACGCGACCGCGACCCAGAACGCCGGATCGGAGAAGATGCTCTCGCTGTGTGCGGCGTCAGCCGCCCATGCCGTGCCGATCATCGGCTGCCTCCTTTGGCGGCCGCGATCTTGGCGGCAAGCGCCGCCCGGTCGGCCGGCTGGCCGGCGAGCTTGGCATAGACGTCCTGGCCGATGTCCTCGGCCATGTGCTCGAGCCCGCGCATGACGTCGTCACGCTGGGCGGCGATGCGCTTCTCGGCTTCGCCGATCTGCGCCGCGAGCTTGTCGTGCAGAGCCTGCAGCCGGGCCGCTGCCGCGCCGCTGTCGGCCTCGCCGCGCTCGCGCATCAGCTTGCGCGCGTCCTCGCGGGTGTCGGCCAGCCGCTTCTCATACGCCGCGACCAGGCTACGAGTGTCCTCGTTGGCCTTTTCCGCGGCGTCGAGGTCGCCCTGGATCTTGGCCTGGCGCCTGTCGATGGTGTCGGAGATCGCGGGGACCGCGAGCCTCGACATCACGAAATAAAGCGCCAGGAAGGCGATCGCGAGCCAGACGAGCTGCGGTGCGAAGCTGTGATAGTCGAGCTGCGGCATGCCGCCCGACCCTTCCTTCGCCAGCACCGTGCTGCTCGCCAACAACGCGGCGAGGCCGGCAGCGAACGCACCGTAGGCTTGTCTACGCATCGTCGTGCTTAGAACACGAACAGGATCATGAAGGCGATGACCAGCGCGAACAGCGCCACGGCTTCCGTGAGCGCGAAGCCCAGGAGCACGTTGCCGAACACGCGGGGAGCCGCCTCGGGGTTGCGCAGCGCGCCCGCCACGAAGCTGCCGAAGATGTTGCCGATGCCGACGCCGACGCCGGCGAGGGCGATGGTGGCCAGACCGGCACCGATGAGCTTGGCTGCAGAGGCGTCCATTTCGATTGTCCTTTCGTCGATTGATGGATGTCAGTGATGGAGATGAACTGCGTCGTTCAGGTAAAGGCAGGTCAGGATCGCGAACACGTAGGCCTGCAGGAACGCGATCAGCAGCTCCAGGCCGGTGAACACGACGATGAAGGCAAGCGGCGCCCAGCCGCCGATGATGCCCAGCATGACCACGAAGCCGCCGAACACCTTCAGCATGGTGTGGCCGGCCAGCATGTTGGCGAACAGTCGGATCGACAGGCTGAACGGGCGGATGAAGTAGGAGATGATCTCGATCGGCACCAGCAGCAGCAGCAGCGCGAACGGCACGCCCTTGGGCACGAACAGCGAGAGGAAATGGAGCCCGTGCTTGGCGAAGCCGATGATGGTGACGCCCACGAACACGAAGGCGGCCATGGCGAAGGTGACGACGATGTGGCTGGTCGGCGTGAACGAGTAGGGCACCATGCCCAGCACGTTGCAGAACAGGATGAAGATGAAGAGCGTGAGGATGAACGGGAAGTACTTCTTGCCGCCGTCGCCCACGTTGTCGCGCACCATGCCGGCGACGAACTCGTAGCCCACCTCGGCGACCGACTGCAGGCGGCCCGGCACCAGGGCGCGCTGGCGCATGCCCCACACGAACACCGCCGTCGCCAGGATCACGGCGATGATCATCCAGGTCGATGAATTCGTGAAAGAGGCGTCGATGCCAAAGAGATTCAGGTGGAGCAGCCGCTTGATCTCGAACTGCTCCATCGGGCTGTGCATCTGGCTTACCTCGTCCCCAACACGTCGATCTTACGCCCAACCGCTTCAGGGCAGGCGGCGCTCTTCGTCGCTCCCCCCTGCCTTGGCTGCGTCCCTCGAGTAGGCCCGAATGGCGCGCCAGGCATTGTTGGCGCCCGCGACGAAACCCAGAACCAGGCCCGTCACCAATGACCAGGGCGCCCAACCCAACCAGCGGTCGAGCCAATAGCCGAGGAACCCCCCGACCAAAAGGCCCGCGATCATATCCACCAACACTCGATACGCAACGCCTGTCTGGCGGTGCGACATTCCGCTACTTACCCCGTTGTTCGGCCGCGGTTTTTCGATTTTTCCGCGCGCCGCTTTCAGGCGCGCGTCGATGTCATCGACGCGTCGGCGATCACCTTCGGGGTCCGGGGGATTCGCCATATAAATCAACCAGTTACGGTTTCAATACGGAAAAGGCCGCATCGCCGTCGCGCGCCACCTGCGGCACGAGATCGACCTCCCATTCGAGATACTGCCGCATGGCGGCCTCGACATTATCTTTGAAGTCATAAGGGCGATACCACACGTCGGTCGGTGGATCG
>DASQKJ010000014.1:0-8096 GCA_035630595.1 Methyloceanibacter sp. | reverse complement strand
AACAAGGAAAGCCCCGGCAAAGTCATGAACAGAACCAGCGCCGTGGCCGTGATGAGCCAGGCGGTATTGCCTGCGTCGATCATCGATGTTCCCCCGATCCCCCCAGCAAGATATCGTGCCTTTTGTCTAAAAGTTTAGCATGCGCCCAAGCGTTTAGGCAGAGGTCCTATTGGACAGGGCATATTTGCCCACAGACGAGGCGCCGGAGAGCTGCCACATCCCCAAGGCGAGGCATGGTATAGTCTGCTGCATGAGCAAGGCTTTCACCAAAGAGGCGGAAGGCGGCGAGGTTTACGACGACCTGCCGGATCGCCCGGTATCGCCGCACAATCTCGTGACCGCCAAGGGGCTCGAGCTGATCGAGGCCGAACTCGCACGGCTACACCGCGAGCATACCGCGGCCCAAGACGCCGACGATAAGCCACGAATCGCCAAGGTCAACCGGGACTTGCGCTATTGGACTTCGCGCCGGGCCACGGCCCAGGTGATCGAGCCGCCGAGCGACTTTGCGGAGGTGCATTTCGGCTCCACCGTGACGATCGAGCGCGAGGACGGGCGGCGCCAAACCTATCGCATCGTCGGGGAAGACGAGGCCGACCCCTCGCTTGGCACGCTGTCCTATGTCTCGCCGGTGGCGCAGGCGCTCATGGGCAAGCAAGTGGGCGAGACCGTGCAGGCCGGCACCGCCGAAGCCACCATCGTCGCCATTTCGTAGTCGCGCTCGGTCGCATCAAGTAGGCTTGGTGGGCTTTTCCAGCATGAGCTTCCCCTGCCGCTGCACCAATTCCTTCGCCTTGTTGGCGAGCAGCGAAAGCACCCAGGGGAGCTGCACTTCGAGCCGCACGTGATCATCGGCCACGTCGACCGTGCCGGTGGTGGTTTGCCCGAGCAGGCTTGCGCTGAAATCGAGATGATCGGCGGCCCACTCGTCTTTCAGCACCACGAATTTGTCGCCGAAGTTCGAACGCACATTGCCGAAGCCGGCCTTCAGGCGCCGCGCGGCCTCCTGCTTGCCGAGCTTGTGGGGGATGGTGACAACAACCGGTTGCGACATTTGACTTTCAGCCTTCTCCTGAACAACGCCAAGGCTTACCCGCCAAGCGCCCACATTATGTAGGCAGGCATTGTCGGGCCACCAGAGGGCCCTGCGCTAAAATGCTTCCGCGCGTAGGACCTCGCCCCCGTTGCTAGGCCTTCGGGTCCTTCTTGTCGACATGGCCGAGATCCCGCTCCGGCGCCACCTCGTCCCGCACCAACTGCTTGAGTTCCTTTATCTCGGGGAAGCGCCCATGCGCGGCGCGCGACCAAAGCAGCTTGCCGTCGATCCTGACCTCGAACACGCCGCCCGTGTCGTCGGGGATAAGAGTCACCGAGCCGAGTTCCTCGGCGAAGGTTGAAAGCAATTCCTGGCCCATCCAGGCCGCCCTGAGCAGCCAGTTGCAGAGCCGGCAATAGGTGATGGCGATGTTGGGCCGGGGCGGAATGGCTAAGGCTCCTGCCGGAGGGGTAAGCGGAGTCCGCTGCAATCTATTCTCCGCGCCGGCGCCTCTCAACAATCTTGAGCGGGATCAAGGCGCGAAATTCCATGACGGTTCAATTGGGGGTGAACGCGGCATCAGACGGAGGCGATCATGCAAGAAGTAATTCGCGCCGGCGACCTGCCGGCCAACTTGTCCAATCCACTTCTCGATTTCGCTATTGCTGGCTTGGAAGCACAATTGAAGGCTTGGCAGACCTATCAAGTCGAAGGCACGCGCTTCGTTGCCAGGCGGATGCGCGCCAATCTCGAACATTTGCGGGCGCTCGGTCATTGCTGCGACGTTCAATCGGCCGACAACTGCCAGCGCGCTTGGCTGCACGATCTCCAGAAGGACTACGCCGAAGAATGGGGCCGAATTGCCGCCACCTCCTTCGCCCTTGGCCTGGGCGAGCTTTCCGGGCTCGGCTGCCTTCTCGGCCGGCACCCGACGAAAGAGGCGGCCGAACCGCGCCCGGAAGCGCCATCGACCCGCCAGGCAAGCCCTAGAGTCCAAGCGGCTGCCTAAAGAGGGGGCAACTCTGCCTCAATCGGTCCGCCGATCGGCTGCAATGCGGTTTGCTGCGGTGCCGCGGCCGCCGCTGACCCCGCCGAAAGGTTGTGGATCGCCCTTCTGTCATCATCATGTGATCGCATTCTTGGCTTGTTCCTGACCGCAAACTGCGAGAAAGAAGGGCCCATGCGAATCGCGATTCTCCTGCCGATCCCCTTTCGCCTTCTGGCTGCCTTAGCCCTGACGGCGTTTTTCAGCACCACCCCCTGGCCCGCGCCGCGAGCCAGTGCCGCCGGCGTGTTCGACACATTGCTGGGCTCCTGGCGGGGCAGCGGCCAGATCCGGCTCACCGACGGCCGGTCCGAACGGCTCAAATGCAACGCCTATTACACTGGCGGCGGCTCGCAACTCGGCATGGCCATCCGCTGCCAGAGCGAAAGCTCCAATGTCGAGATCAGGAGCAAGCTCAGCCAAAGCGGCGGCCGTATCTCCGGCACCTGGGAAGAGCGAACCTTCAATGCTTCGGGCACCGCCTCCGGGCAGGCCTCCGGCAGTAACATCAGCCTCCAGATCTCAGGCGGCGTGAGAGGCACCATGAATGTCTCCTATAGCGGCTCGCGCCAGAGCGTCTCGATTTCGACGCAAGGAATTGCTCTGCAAAGCGTGACGATCGCCCTCACCCGAAGCTAGTTCGCCTCAGGCCTGGCGCATCGGCCAATCCGTTGAGGCGACGTCGCTTGGCAGAGCCCTTACCAAGGCGGGAGGTGCCGAGTCATGGGCGACGTTTTGCTCACAAGTGAGTTGAAGGGCGAACGGCTGGAACTCGCCGCTTCAGGTTCCTGGACCGCGGCGCATGCGCGCGAACTGGAGAGCCTGGTCGACGGCGTGGCGAGTCATGCCACTTCCGCGAAGAATGTCTCGATCGACATGGCCGGGGTGCGCGAGTTCGACACGTTCGGCGCGTGGCTGCTGGAGCGGCTGACCCGCACGTGGAGCAGCGCCGGGCGCGAGACCAAGATCGTCGGCCTGCCGAAACACGACCGCGGCCTGCTCGAGGAGATGCACGGGGTCAACCGCAAGCCGCCCCGCCCCGCCGCGCAAGAGAACAGAATCGTGACGGCACTTGCTTCGGTCGGCAGGGCCAGCGCGGGGTTCGGCCGCGATCTCATGCTGTTCGCCGACATGCTCGGCGCCGCCTGCGTCGCGGCGGTGCGCGTGGTGACGCGGCCGCGCGACTTCCGCTTCACCTCGACCGTCAATCAGTTCGACCGGGTCGCCTGGCAGGCCGTCCCCATCATTCTCCTGATCACCTTCCTGATCGGCGGCATCATCGCCCAGCAGGGCATCTTCCATTTCCGCAAGTTCGGCGCCGAGCTTTACGCGGTCGACATGGTCGGCATTCTGATACTGCGCGAGATCGGCGTCCTGATCGTCGCCATCATGGTGGCCGGCCGCTCGGGCAGCTCCTACACCGCCGAGCTCGGCTCGATGAAGATGCGCGAGGAGATCGACGCGCTGCGCACCATGGGGTTCGACCCGATCGAGGTCCTGATCCTTCCGCGAATCCTGGTGCTCGTCGTCGCCCTACCGGTGCTTACCTTTCTCGGCTGCATGGCCGCGCTGTACGGCGGCGGCCTCGTGGCGTGGCTCTATGGCGGCATGAGTCCCGACATCTATATCGCGCGGCTCACCGAGGCGATCTCGCTCACGCATTTCCAGGTCGGCATGCTGAAGGCGCCCTTCATGGGGCTAGTAATCGGCATCGTCGCCTGCTCCGAAGGCCTGCAAGTCAAGGGCAGCGCCGAATCGCTCGGGCTCAAGACCACCGCCTCGGTGGTAAAGTCGATCTTCCTGGTGATCGTGCTCGACGGTCTGTTCGCCATCTTCTTCGCCTCGATCGGAATGTGACGCAAGTGACGAAAAAAATCGTCATCAAGGTGCGCGATCTCGTCGTCGGCTTCGGCGACACGAACGTGCTCGACCATCTGTCGCTCGACGTCAGGGCCGGCGAGATCCTTGGCGTGGTGGGAGCGTCGGGCGCCGGCAAATCGGTGCTGTTACGCACCATCATCGGCCTCCTGCCCAAGCGTCACGGCTCGATCGACGTGCTTGGCGTCGATCTCGACAAGGCCAACGAGGCGGAGCGGCGCGCGCTCGAGCGCCGCTGGGGCGTGCTGTTCCAGCAGGGCGCGCTGTTCTCCTCGCTCACCGTGATCGAGAACGTGCAATTTCCGATGCGCGAAAATCTCGACCTGTCGCCCCGCTTGATGAACGAAATGGCGCTGGCCAAGCTGGAAATGGTCGGGCTCACCCCCGACGACGCAAACAAGTTCCCTTCAGAGCTGTCCGGCGGCATGACCAAGCGCGTGGGGCTGGCCCGGGCGCTGGCGCTCGATCCCGAGATCGTCTTTCTCGACGAGCCGACTTCAGGCCTCGATCCGATCTCCGCGGGCGATTTTGACGAGCTGATCCGCACCTTGCAGCAGACTTTGGGGCTGACCGTCTTCATGGTGACCCACGACCTCGAAAGTCTTTATACGGCTTGCGACCGGGTGGCGGCCCTCGCCGACGGCAAGGTCGTGGCCGAGGGCCCCCTTGAGGCCATGCTCGAATGCGAGCATCCCTGGGTCAGAGATTATTTCGGCGGCAAGCGCGGCGGCCTGCTGGCAGACCGGCGGATAAGCGCCTGAGCGAAGGGAACATCGACCGATGGAAACGCGTGCCCGCTATGCCCTGATCGGCCTTTTCATGCTCGCGGTGATCGCCGCCAGCTTCGCCTTCGTCTATTGGCTCGAGAACAAAGGCGGCTTCGCGCAGCGAGAGACCTATCAGGTCACATTCCAGGGCTCCGTGTCCGGACTTCTGGTCGGCTCCTCGGTCCTGTTCAATGGCATTCGGGTCGGCGAGGTGACCGGGCTTGCGCTCCACCCGGACACGCCGCAGACCGTAACCGCCACGATCGCCGTCGATCGCCTCACGCCGATCCGTGGCGATACCTCGGTCTCCATCGAGACTCAAGGGCTGACCGGCGGAGCGGCTGTGGCGCTCAGAGGCGGCAGCGCGGACTCGCCCGTGGTGAGCGCCGAAGGCGGTGCGCCGCCGACCCTGATCGCAGCGCCGACCGCCGGCCAGGATTGGACCCAGGCCGCGCGCGACGCCTTCCAGCGCGTCGACAATGTCCTTGCGGAGAATTCCAAGGCGCTGAACAGCGCCATCACCAATATCGATACCTTCGCCGACGCCCTGGCGCGGAACTCGGACAAGGTGGACGGCATCCTCGCCGGACTGGAACGCATGACCGGCGGCAGCGGCGGCGCGAGCGCAGTCCCGGTCTACGATCTCGCCGTGGCGACCGACTTCCCGGCCAAGCCTGAAGAGACACCGTCATGGCTGCTCGTGGTTCCCGAGCCCATGACTCTCATGGCGTTCAACACCGACAGGATCCTGCTTCAACCGTCTGACGGCGAAAGCGTGCCGCTGGAAAATGCACGCTGGAGCGACAATCTTCCGATTTTGTTTCAGGAGAAGGTGATCCAAAGCTTCGAGAACGCGGGTTATGCACGCCAGATCAGCCGCACCCGCGACGGGACCTCCGCCGACTATCAGCTTCTCGTCGACATCCGCAGCTTCCACATCTCAACATCGTCCGATGAAACTGCGGAAATCCAGTTCGTCGCCAAGATCCTCGACAAGGATGGGAGGATCCAGGATGCGAACACGTTCCAGGCCACCGTTCCAGTCACCGGAACCGGCGCCCAAGCCTATGTGAACGCCATCGACGAGGCTTTCTCTAAGCTTCAGGTGGAGCTTTTGAAGTGGACGACAGGCGTGCTCGACATGGCGCCGCCTCCGATTTCCGTCGAACCGCCGGCGCCCGAGGGGCCACCCTCCCACCCGCTGCTTTGATCTGGCTCAACGCGGGCCGCGCGAGTCGGCGAGATCGTCTCCGGAGCCAAGCCAAGCTCGTCCTTGGGCGCGATCCGGCGAAGGAACCCGGTGATCCATGGAGCTCATGCAAGCCATCCGCGAACGGCGGTCCGTGCGCGAATTTACCGGCGAGCCCGTCAGCGACGCGACCCTGCGCGAGTTGATCGAGGCCGCGATCCAGGCGCCGAGCGCGATCAACCAGCAGCCATGGTGCTTCGTGGTGGTCAAAAGTGCGCGGCTGCTCGCGCATATTTCGGATCAAGCCAAGGCGCACTTGCTGAAAGCCTCGTTGGGCGCGCCGGCGCATCCGGTCCGCGACATGCTGAGCGATCCTAAATTCGATATTTTTTACAGCGCCCCTTCATTGGTCGTGATCGCGGTGGCACAGCCGACCGACTGGGCGGTGGAGGATTGCGCGCTGGCCGCCGAGAATCTGATGCTCGCCGCGCATGATGCGGGGCTCGGCACATGCTGGATCGGCTTCGCCCAGCATTGGCTCGGCACGCCGGAAGGCAAGGCGGCGCTCGGGCTGCCGTCGTCTTGCACGCCGATCGCACCGATCGTCGTCGGCCATCCGCGGCGGAGCGCAGCGCCCGTGCCGCGCAAGGCCGCTAACATAAGCTGGCTCAATTCGGCCAGCGGCGAGGCTTGAACGCTCCCGCCGGGGGCAGTTGCGACCGCTCTAGGCTGCCTGCTGCTCGCGGTCCGCCGACCATTTGCCCGTGCTGGCAAGACCGTTCATCGCCGCACGATGGGTGAAAGCCGCTTGCGCCGCGCCGACATTCTCGGCCTTTCCCAACCAAGCCTTCTGCGGCGCGGCCTGGAGCGCGCGGCCATAGGAGAAGGTCAGCTTCCACGGCACGTTGCCGATCTTGTTCATGGCGTCGAGATGCGCGGTTGCCTCGACCTCCGACTGCCCGCCGGAAAGGAAGGCGATGCCGGGAACCGCCGGCGGCACGCAAGCCTTCAGTACGCGCAAGGTCTTCTCGGCGACTTCCTCGGCCGACGCCGGCGTGCCGTTCTTCTTGCCAGGCACCACCATGTTGGGCTTGAGCACGGTGCCTTCGAGCTTGACCTCAGCGTAGTAAAGCTCGCGGTAGACCGTGTGCAGCACGAACTCGGTGACCTCGTAGCAGCGGTCGATGGAGTGGTCGCCGTCCATCAACACCTCGGGCTCGACGATCGGCACCAGGCCCTCCTCCTGACAGAGCGCCGCATAGCGGGCCAGCGCGTGCGCATTCGCATTAATGCAGTTGTAGCTCGGAATGCCGGAGCCGATATCGATCACCGCGCGCCACTTGCAGAATTTGGCGCCGAGATCGCGGTACTCGATCAGGCGCTCGCGCAAGCCGTCGAGGCCTTCGGTGATCGTTTCGCCGGGCGCAAACGGCAAAGGCTTGGTGCCCTTGTCCACTTTGATGCCGGGCAGTGCCCCGGCCTGCTCGATGACTTTCACGAGCGGCGTTCCGTCCTTAGCCTTCTGGCGGATGGTTTCGTCGAACAGGATGACGCCGGAGATGTTTCGCATGCCTTGCGCGGCGCGGAACAAGAACTCGCGATAGTCGCGGCGGCTGTCCTCGCTCGACTCCACCCCGATCGCGTCGAAGCGCTTCTTGATCGTGCCCGAAGACTCGTCGGCCGCAAGAATGCCCCGGCCGGGCGCGACCATGGCGTTTGCCACCCTGTTCAACTCAGCGAGATCCATGCTTCCACTCCATGCCTGCGAGACCGCCCCGTCAGGCCCATTGTGTAGGCCAGCCAAGGCTCAAGCTCAACGTCCAAGCGCGATGTCCATTCTTGTCAGTTGGTCGGGGCGCGTCAGTTTCCCGCCATGCGCGGCGGCACTTTCTTCCACGGATAGCCGGCTTGAGCCATGCTGAAGCCGAGATCGTAGAGCTTGGTCATATAGACCGGATCGAAGGCTTGCGTGCTGGTATCTTGGAAATCGCCGGGCATGTAGGCGAGGTTGTAGTCGATGTTGTTTTTCTTGGCGAACACGTAGAGCTCGTATAGGTCGCCAACGCCCTGGCTCTTGATCAGGCTCGACACCGCGCGGCCGGCGATCGACAGGGTCTTGGCTTTGACCGCCTTGTATTCCGGGGCAACATGGCCGTTGCGGATGATATAGGCGCGGCGGAT
>DASQKJ010000013.1:0-2797 GCA_035630595.1 Methyloceanibacter sp. | reverse complement strand
ACTGACGTCGCTTTCGCGGATGATATTCGCCTTCGCGCGCGATGGCGGCCTGCCGAAGCCGCTGCGTAAGATCAGTCCGAAACACCGCACTCCTGGTGTTGCCATCTGGGTCGGCGCTGCCGCGTGCATCGTGCTCGGCATCGTCGCCGGCAACAACACCCAAGCCTACATCATCCTGGCATCGGGCTGCGCAGTGTTCCTCTATGTGTCCTACATCATGCCGATCGGAGCCGGCTTGCTCGCGGAAGGCAAGACCTGGACCAAGA
The DNA here is from genome assembly GCA_035630595.1 of Methyloceanibacter sp. Taxonomy (GTDB): domain Bacteria; phylum Pseudomonadota; class Alphaproteobacteria; order Rhizobiales; family Methyloligellaceae; genus Methyloceanibacter. The sequence goes on along the minus strand of DASQKJ010000013.1, from coordinate 2,531 downwards.
AGGGACCGTTCGATCTGGGTGGTGCCTCAAAGCTGGTTGCAGTGCTTGCGATCATCGGCGGCCTCATCCTGGCCTTCGTAGGCTTCCAGCCGCCCTATCAGCTGGTCGGTTACTTCCTCGCGGCCATGATCGTCGTGCTGGTCGTGGTGTGGTTCGCCTTCGAGAAGTCGCGCTTCCCTGGCCCGCCGCTGACCGACGAAGCGGTCAGAGCCCGCCAGGCCGAGATCGCCCGCGAGGAAGCCGCATTGGGCGCTCCCGCAGAGTAGCCAACAAAAGCGTTATCAATTCCTGGGGCCGCTCTTCGGAGCGGCCCTTTTCTTTCGCCCTTTTGCGCCTTGACGGCCCTCAGGCGGCACCACACACTTGCCCCTTGTTTCGCCGTTGTCGGGAGAGATCGCGCACCTCGTAAGCCCTTGAGGCAATGCGACGCCGAAGGAGCAACCGCCCCCGGAACCTCTCAGGCAAAAGGACCGATCACGGCCGAAGACTCTGGAAAGCAGGCGCCGCGACAGCTCGCCGCAGCGCCTCACCGAAGGAGTAAGCCGGCTTGGCCACGCGCCTGCTGCCGGTGAATCTCTCAGGTCCAATCGACAGAGGGGGGACCGCCTGGGCCGCTTGCGGTGTCGTGGGCGGGCCAATTGTCACCGGGGGTAGGCTGATGGCTGACACAGAAGATCACCGTGCGTGGCATCCGCCGACCATGGCGGAAACGTTGCGCGCGCCTGCTTCGCCGTTCGCGCTCGATACCGAGCGCCGGGCCGCGCTCAGCCTCGTGCTGATGAACGGCTTCGCCCTCGGCGATCTCGCCCGCCTGCTCGACGTCTTCACTTCCGCCAACGAGTTGGCGCAGCGCCGCGCCTTCAGCTGGGAAATCGTCGCCATCTCCGGCCGCTCGGTGACAAGCTCGGCCAGCATCCCGGTCGCCGCCCACGGCGACGTGACCGAGCTGCGGCCGCTCTCCACCGTGATCGTGTTCAGCGATGCCGATGCCTCGGGCGACGATTGTGCCGGCCTCGCCGCCTGGCTCAGCGCGCATCCCGCGTCGATCCAGCGCCTCGGCGGCATCGGCGGCGGCTGCTCCGTGCTCGGGCGCATCTCCGCCATGCCGAAGGAGCGCGCCCGCGGCGCGGCGCAGCGCAAGGAGCTGTTCTGGCGCAAGGACGATTTCTTCGGCTGCCGCGGCGGCTGCGCAACCTCGGACTTCGCGCTCGCCAATGTCGAGGCTGTGCTGGGCGCTCCGGTCGCCCAGCAGGTCATGATGCGCCTTGCCCGCCAGCGCGTGCGCAAGAAGATCGAACCGGCTGCCGACCAGCAGCAATCGATCGAGACCCAGGTCGCCCCGCCGATCAAGCGCGCGGTCGCCCTGATGCGCAATACGGTCTCCGACCCGGTCCCCTTGCCGCAGATCGCGGCCGAGGCCGGCATCCACCTGCGGCACCTGGAACGGCTGTTCCACCGGCATCTCGGCGTCAGCCCGCGCGGCTACTACCAGCGCCTGCGCCTGGCGCGCGCCCGCGACCTGGTGCAGGGCACCATGCTGGGGCTGGCGCGGGTGGCGGAAGCGGTGGGTTTCGACTCGCTTTCGCATTTCTCCAAATGCTATATGGACGCCCACGGAGTAAGGCCAAGCGAAGACCGTCAGCGTCACTTCACGACGCCCGGGGACCAACCCGGCGACGGCCTCATGGGGGATGTGTCCAAGATCAAGCAGGCTTCCAAACGCCCATCCGGTGCGCGTCGCCACGCCGCCTAGCAACTCAAGCCACACACGACAAATCAAGACGATAAACGGGGGGTCTACGTCATGCCTTTGAAGCCGGAGCAGGTGAAGAGCGTCGCTCACGCCAAGAAGATCGTCGAGGAGCGCGGGATCACCCACATCAAGGTCGGCGTGTTCGACGGCGACGCCATCCTGCGCGGCAAATACATGTCGAAGGCGAAGTTCTTCTCCGCGCTCGAAGGCGGCTTCGGCTTCTGCGACGTGGTGCTGGGCTGGGACAGCAACGACCAGCTGTTCGACAACGTCAAATACACCGGCTGGCACACCGCCTATCCCGACGCCTGGGTGCGGGTGATTCCGGAGACCTGCCGCGAGATTCCGTTCGAAGACAATACGCTGTTCTTCCTGTGCGAGTTCGTAAACAAGGCAGAGGAGATCTGTCCCCGCGGCGTCCTGCGCCGCGTGCTCGATCGGGCCGCGAAGATGGGCTATGAGGCCTATTCCTCGGCCGAGTACGAATTCTTCATGTTCGACGAAACGCCGGAGAGCGTCCGCGAAAAGGGCTTCCGCAACCTGACGCCGATGACGCCCGGCTATTTCGGCTATTCGATGATCCGCGGTTCGGTCTGGGCCGAGCTCTATTACGAAATCCTCGACACCTGCGAAAAGATGCGCATGCCGATCGAGGGCCTGCACACCGAGACCGGCCCGGGTGTTCTCGAGGCGGCCCTCGCCTTCAACAAAGCGCTCGAGAGCGCCGACCGCGCCGCCCTGTTCAAGACCTTCATGAAGGTGCTGGCGCAGCGCCGCG
>DASQKJ010000012.1:0-2269 GCA_035630595.1 Methyloceanibacter sp. | reverse complement strand
TCAGTTCAAATTCCACCAGCTCGACCCGGGTTGTCCCGATATTGCGGACAGTGCGCGTGGCACCCGGCTCCTGCCAGTAGAAATCGCCAAGTCGCAGTGCCATGCCGCGATCGGGCGCGCCGGGAACGCTCTCGGCGATTTCGCCGCCGTCGATGATGACCCGAAGGCCGGGGGCTTTCTGGGTGATGGCCGCCGCTGTCTGCCCGGGCTCGAGCACCAAGCGCCATGCGCGAACGCGCTCATTGTCGATGAGCTGGGTATAGCCCACGCCTTCGCGCAAGCCCGGCGAGAAGCGGCCGGGCTGCGCATCCAGCAACGTGACGACGATGTTGTGGAATGCGGTGGGGCCGACATTGTTGACCCTGTGCGTCATCGCCTTCTTGGAATAGGCGGTGTAGGTCACGCTCCCGCGGGGATTTCGGCGCGGCGGTGTCGGCGCCTGGCCAAGCACCTGGCCGGCCTGGTCCGCTTCCTCGATCAGTATGCTGATCTGATCCGCGGAATGGATGTGGTAGCCTGCCGAGCGTTGCGACGGGATGTTGACCCGCAGCAGGGCCACATAGTCGTTGCGAAACACCGGCACGTGGTATGCCGCCTGGTCGACCGGTACGCCCGGCCCTTCGTCCTCGGCTGCCGCCGGCAGCGCGAGCGCGAGGGCGCTGACAAGAAGCGACGCTTCCAACAGATGGCGCATTTAGTCTCCTCCCTTGCGGGCTCGTCGCCTTCATCGGCGATCGAAGTTGATGCAAGATCGTCCCATGGAAACCAAAGACTGCGCTTCGTCCAGAACGGGCGCAAGGCCGGCCGGAGATATCCGGCGGCGCGCCGCGCGCATGACCGCACCCGATGCAGCTTACGCCCGCGAGAGTGAACCATGGGACTAGTGCGGTGGATTTGAAGTTCCTATAGTTATAGCCGCGCGTTTGTGTAGGAACTTCAAATCCAAAAACCGCACTAGAATCATAGATTGCTAGTGTCCCTTTGATTCCGAAGTTCGCAAATGAGTGTGCCGCGCAATGATGCGAACTTCGGAATCGGGACACTAGCCCGCCGTCGCATCCTCGCTCTCGCGGCGGGCGCTGCCGCGGCTCCCTTCGGCGCCGCATGGGGATGGGGGCAGGCCTATCCGAGCCGGCCCGTGCGGGTGATCGTTCCGGTCGCCGCCGGTGGCGCGAATGACACCACCGCGCGGCTGTTTGCCCAAAGGCTCGGCGAGCTTCTGGGGCAGCAGTTCTATGTGGAGAACCTGGCCGGCGCGGGCGGCAATCTCGGCATCGGCGCCGCGGCGCGCGCGGCACCGGACGGTTACACGCTGCTCGCCGCCGCCGGCAACTTCGTCATCAACCCGAGCCTCTACGCCAAGATCCCGTACGATCCCGAGCGGGATTTCGAGGCGGTGAGCTTGATGTGCTCATCGCCTCACGTGCTCGCGGTGCATCCTTCGGTCGCGGCGCGCGACGTCAAAGAGTTCATTGCGTTGGCGAAAGCGAGCCCGGGCCAATTGAGCTATGCGTCGGCGGGGCGGGGTACGCCGGCGCATCTCGGAGGCGAACTCTTCAAGCTCGCATTCGGAGTCGACATCACTCACGTGCCGTTCACCGGCGGGGGCCCGGCCATGACGGCGACGCTCGGAGGGCATACTTCGTGCGTGGTCTCTGCGCTGCCGACGGGCGCGCCCTATGCCAAGGCCGGCAATGTGCGGGCGCTCGCGATGATGAGCGCCAGGCGCTCCCCGCTGTTGCCTGACGTGCCGACCATGGCGGAAGCGACCGGCACCGGCCTCGAGGCAGATATCGTTACCGGGCTTGTGGCGCCGGCGGGAACACCGAAGGAGGTCGTCGGCCTGCTTCATCGCGCCATCGCGAATATCGTGGCGCCGCCCGAGTTCAACGACCGCCTGCTCGCGCTTGGCTTCGATCCGGTCGCCAGTGCACCGGATCAGTTCGCGGATTGGATCAGGATCGAAATTGCCAAGTGGGGTAAAGTCATTCGCGACGCCGGCATCACGTTGCAGTGACGCCTTCACGATGGCCTAAGCCGCAGCCTCGGCGATTTCATGCTTGCGCAGGGACGTCCGGTCGATCGGCAGCCGCAGCACCACCATTGTGCCTGTCCCCGGCGTCGAGCGGATGCGAATGGTGCCGTGGTGCAGTTCGGTGAGCGATTTCGCGATCGCAAGTCCCAGCCCCGAGCCTTGATGGCTCTTGGTGAGCTGGCTCTCGACCTGCTCGAACGGCCGTCCCAATCGCGCCAGCGCTTCCTCGGGAAT
>DASQKJ010000011.1:0-18768 GCA_035630595.1 Methyloceanibacter sp. | reverse complement strand
GTCTGGCCGCCCATCGTGGGCAACAGCGCGTCCGGCCGCTCCTTCTCGATGATCTTGGCGAGGAATTCCGGCGTGATCGGCTCGATATAGGTGGCGTCGGCGACGTCCGGGTCGGTCATGATCGTGGCCGGGTTGGAGTTCACCAGCACGATGCGATAGCCCTCTTCTTTCAGGGCCTTGCAGGCTTGCGTGCCGGAATAGTCGAACTCGCAGGCTTGGCCGATCACGATCGGCCCAGCCCCGACGATCAGGATGGACTTTATATCTGTGCGTTTCGGCATGGAGCTTTCCCCATCCCCTTGGTCTCAGGGAGGGCGCGAGTAGGATCGCCTTCAGACACGGCAAATTTCAGGTAACCTGCCAAACTTCGCCGGGAATGCAAGCCATCATTCGCCGCAATCCAAGCCGGATTGGCGCCCGTCACGGGCGTGGCGGAGATGGTGGCTCCGCCGGCGCCGGGCAAGGGCCGGGCGTCCAAGGGCCGCCCGTGGGCACGGCCAGTTCGGCAAAATCCCTTGCCAGGGCGGCCAGGATCGCCCGCATGTCACGATAACGGGCGGCGTTGTCGGAGCTCCCGAGCATCACTGCGACGATGGTCTGGCCGTTCGGTGCCCGCCAGCCCGCGACCAGATTGTAGATGCCCTTGCCGAGATGCGATCCGGTCTTGGCGCCGAGGATGCGCTCCTCGCCCACTATCTCCACTGAGCTCTTGAGCGTGATGGTTCGCGCCGCGGAACCGCCGACCTCGAAGCTCCTTTGTGCGCAACGCCAGAAGGGCAGCAGCCTCTCGTCGCGGAACACGGCGGCGCCGATCGCCGCCACGTCCTCTGCCGTGGCGGCATTGGCCGGCGAAAGCCCGTGCGGATCGGCGAATTTGGCGGTCCTGGCGCCAAGCGATGCCGCGGCCGGTCCCATCTCCTGGACGAAGCGCTTGACCGCATCGCCTTTCTTTCCTTCGGCGGCCAGCATGGCGCGCCCGGCATGGTCGGCGATGGCGAGGGACGCGTCGTTGCCTGAGACGAGTAGCATGCCGTACAGCAGAGTCTCCAAGCTCCACACGTCACCATTGCGCAAGCCTGCGCTCGCTCCCGTAGTGAGATGCTTGGGGCCGACCGTGACGGTTTCCGTCAGCCGGCCGTCCATGCGCCGCATCAGAACATAAGCGGTGATCAGCTTTGTGAGGCTATGCAGCCGCACCGGTTTGCCGTCTCCCTTGCGATAGAGGACCTGTCCGGTGTCGACATTGAGCACGTAGACCGACTTGGCAGTCACCTCGGGTGGCGCCAGCGCCTCTTGGCCATGCGCGTAGCCACCAATCAAGAGAGCGGCCGCGACGATTGCCGGGCGGGTGCGCGTCACTTTCCCGAGCCGTCCTTGCGCTTCGCCATCAATTCGACGAAGCGGGTGAAGAGATAGTGGCTGTCTTGCGGGCCGGGCGAGGCCTCCGGGTGGTACTGCACTGAGAACACCGGCTGATCCTTCAGCCGCAATCCGGTATTGGAGCCGTCGAACAGCGACACATGCGTCTCCTCGACGGTCGGCGGCAGGCTGTCGCGATCGACGGCGAAGCCGTGATTCATCGAGGTGATCTCGACCTTATGCGTGGTGAAGTCCTTCACTGGGTGGTTCGCCCCGTGATGGCCTTGATGCATCTTCGTGGTTATGCCGCCAAGCGCGAGCCCCAGCATCTGATGGCCGAGACAGATGCCGAACACCGGCAGCCCGGACTCGACGAGCTTCCTGATCTCGGGCACCGCATAGGCCCCGGTCGCCGCGGGGTCGCCCGGGCCGTTGGACAAGAACACGCCGTCTGGCTTGCGCTCCAGGATCTCCTCCGCGGTGGTGGTCGCCGGCACCACGGTCAGCCGGCAGCCGACATTGGCCAGCTCGCGCAGGATGTTGCGCTTCAGCCCATAATCGATGGCGACGACATGGAAGCGTGGCGCTTCCTGGCGTCCATAGCCGCTCCCCCACTGCCACCCGGTCTCGTCCCAGCCATAGCTCTGGCCGCAGGTCACGTCCTTGGCGAGGTCGAGACCGACCATGCCGGGGAAGGCGGCGGCCTCGCGTTTCAATGCTGCGAGATCGAATTTGCCGTCCGGCGCGTGCGCTATCACCGCGTTCGGCATCCCTTTCTCGCGGATCAGCGCGGTCAGCGCGCGGGTGTCGACGCCAGTGACGGCGATGATGCCGCGCGACTTGAGCCACGCATCGAGTCCTTGCGCCGCACGCCAGTTGGACGGTGCGGTGATCTCGGCGCGCAACACGCAGCCGCGCACGCCGCCCGCCGCGAGACTGGCGCTTTCCAGGTCCTCGTTGTTGGTGCCGACATTGCCGATATGCGGGAAGGTGAATGTGATGATCTGCCCGGTATAAGACGGGTCGGTCAGGATCTCCTGATAGCCGGTGATCGCGGTGTTGAAGCAGACCTCGCCGACGGCGACGCCGGTCGCTCCAGCGCCTTTGCCTTCGATCACAGTGCCGTCGGCCAGGACGAGGAGTCCGGTGGGCGGCGCGCTGACCCAGCCGGCGCGCGCGCGCGAAATTGCGGCCTCCTCGGCCAGCGTTTCACTTGTGTCGGTCATCGTCTCTTATTGGCGCCGTTCGCCCGGGGCGCCCGTTTGCAAGGTCGGGTGCGAAGATTGTTGCGTCAAGGGCAGGGCCCCGCGCCCTCTTACGTCAGTTGAAGGCTCGCGGTCAATCCACAGAGCAAATTATTTAGCTGTGAAAACAATGGCTTAACCGGGCAAATTCGCTTGCCTGGGTGAAGCCCGTCGATTAATTTGGGAGCTTCCTTCCCGAACCTTCCAGGCGAAGCCCATGCGCGAGACCATCACCGCCGCCTTGAAGCATGCCACCAAGGCACAAGACAAGCGCCGCATCTCGACCTTGCGGCTGATCAGCGCCGCCATCAAGGACCGCGACATCGCCGCCCGCACGGCAGGCAAGGGGGAGGCCAGCGATGCCGAGCTGCTCGATCTCCTCGCCAAGATGATCAAGCAGCGCGAGGAGTCGGAGAAGATCTATGCCGACGCCGGCCGCGCCGAGCTCGCTACGCAGGAAGCCGAAGAGATCGCCATCATCCGCGAATATCTGCCGAAGCAGCTCTCCGAGAAAGATATGGAGGCGGCGATCGCCGAAGCGATCGAGCAAGCCGGCGCAACCAGTGTCAAGGACATGGGCAAGGTCATGGCCGAGCTGAAAGCGCGCTATGCCGGCCAGATGGATTTCTCCAAAGCCAGCGCCGCGGTGAAGGCGAAGCTCGGCTAGACGCAAGGTCAAGCGTTCGGCACTGTGTCCGCTCGCGCTGGAATGACATTGCCTGAAACGTGAGCAGAGCGCGCAGCGCGTGTGCAATCGCGCTCCATCCGAGAATCAGATCGCTCATTCGGTCTCTGGCTGCGTCAGCCGGCCACGCGTCAGTTTGTCAGTGCGCCGCAACATAAACTCGTCACTGCACCGCACTATCAACGCTGCAATGCGGCACGAAATGATTCGTGCGTGGCTGAAAGGAGTGCCTACCATGCTTGTACTTTCTCGCTTCATGCGGCTGGCTTTCGCCGTGGCGGTGCTTGCCGTCCTGGCGCTCGCCGCCGTCCAAGCGCGCGCCGACCAGCCGCTGACCAATATCGGGCCGGTCGGGCCTTCCGAGCCGATCCTCGTCCAAGTTGGCGAGCAGCGCTTCGTCGCCTTCTTTACCCCGGAGCGCGGCGAGTGTGCCGTTATAGCGGTCACCTGGAAGGATGCCGACCCTGAGGAGTCTTATTCATCGGCACGCGTACGCGCCAGCTTGAAGCCCGGTCAATTGATTGAACTCGACGGGCCTCAGCGCCGGTCGGTGGGCCTCTTGTGTGGCGCCGACGCATCGAGCCTCACCATCACCGCGCCCGCCGAGTTGATCCTCACTGGCGGGATCGAAAGTAAGAAATAAGACGATCGACAGAAGCAGGCGGGGCGCGTCATGCGTCCCGCTTGTTATTATTTTGGCGACTCTTGATCCGCGCGTGGCCGTTGGCCGGCGAGGCGCACCTTTCCTCCGTCCTTCAGTTCCCTGTTTGTTCGAAATCGGTGGATAATGGTGATGACGCGAATCGCCACGCGCCGCGCCTATGGTGAAGGCCCACAGTCCACTCATGAAGTTCTCCGATTCGTTCCTCGACGAAATCCGCGCGCGGCTGCCGGTCTCCCAGGTGGTGGGCCGACATGTGCCGTTGAAGCGCGCGGGCCGCGAGTGGAAGGGGCTGTCGCCCTTCAACCAGGAGAAAACGCCCTCCTTCACAGTCAACGATCAGAAGGGCTTCTATCATTGCTTTTCCTCCGGCAAGCACGGCGACGTCTTCACCTTCGTCATGGAGACGGAAGGTTTGAGCTTCCCCGAAGCCGTGGAGAAACTCGCCGGCGAAGCCGGGCTAGACCTGCCGAAGCCCGATCCGCAATTTGAGCGCTCGGCCAAGGAACGGCTCGGCCTGTTCGATGCGTTGGAGGCTGCTGCGCGCGCCTTCGAGGAAGCGCTTACCTCAACTGAAGGCCGCGAGGCGCTCCGCTACGCCGAGCAGCGCGGGCTCACTCGCGCCATCCTCAAGGAGTTCCGCATCGGCTTTGCCGCCAACGCGAAGGATGTGCTCAAGGGTGCTTTGCTCAAGAAGGGCTTCACCGAGGCGCAACTCATCGAGGCCGGGCTGCTGATCAAGCCGGATGACGGCCGCGCCACCTATGACCGCTTCCGCAATCGCCTCGCCATTCCCATTCTCGACGCCAAGGGCAGGGTGGTCGCCTTCGGCGCCCGTGCGCTCGATCCCGCCGCTGAGCCAAAATATCTGAATTCGCCGGAGACCAGGCTGTTCGACAAAGGCTCCACCGTGTTCAACTTCGCACGTGCCCGGAAGCCGGCTTTCGACAAGGACGAGCTGATTGTGGTCGAGGGCTATATGGACGTGATCGCACTGCATCAGGCTGGTTTTGCCCATGCGGTTGCGACACTCGGCACGGCCTTCACCGAGCGGCAGATGGAGCTGCTGTGGCAGCTTGCGCCCGAGCCGATCGTCTGCTTCGACGGCGACCGGGCGGGGGAGGCGGCCGCGACGCGGGCCATCGACCGCATGCTTTCCAATCTGCGTGAGGGCCGCTCCTTTCGCTTCGCTTTTCTTCCCCAGGGTTCCGACCCAGACGATCTGGTGCGGACCAAGGGGCCGGGCGCCTTTGCTGCGTGCCTTTTCGGCGCGCGCCCGCTGATCGACATTCTATGGCTGCGCGAGCTGAAGACCCAACCGATCGACACACCGGAACGCCGCGCCGCCTTCGAGGCCCGGCTCGACGCCTTGCTGGGCCAGATCGCCAATGCCCGCGTACGCGACCATTATCGCCGGGAGGTGAAGCAGCGGCTGTTCGATCTCTGGCGCCCGAAAGGCCCACGGCGGGGGAAGTCCCCTTCAGACGTCGTTCCGCGTCCTTCGGCCGGCAGCAGCAAGGCGCGGGCGCCTTCGTCCTTCGGCTTTGCCACGGTCATCGCCCTCGCCCTCGTCAACCACCCCTGGCTGCTCGACCGCTTCGCCGAGGAGGTCGTGAGCCTCGAGATCAGGGATCGGAGATTGGCGGCCCTCCTGCAAACCGTCACGAGCCTCATCTTCGACGATCCAGGCGTGCCGCCCGAGCGCCTTGCCGAACGGTTGGCGGGGAGCCCGGCTGGCAAGCTCTTCGCTAAGCTCTCGCGCGAGAGCGCCTTCACGCGAGTGACTTTCGTTCAGCGCGATACACCGAAGGCGGAAGTCGCGGAGCAATTTGCCGATCTCATCTACCGCTTCCGCGCGCTGCCGAGCCTCACGCGCGAGTTGGAGGAGCATGCCGACCAGCTTGCCAACGAGACCGAGACGGAGTTCGAGCGCTTTGCCCAGTTGCAACAGCAGGTGGCGGGCATCGGCCAGCATCATGCTGCCGACGATGCCGGCGACCGCGACGCCGCCAAGCGCTTTCAGGAGACGGTGGCACGGCTGAAGCAGGAGCATGTTTCGGTCCAGCGCGGCCGCCGTCCGGAGAAGCGGAACTAGCCTGCGCGCGACCCCGAAAAAGCCGCTCTCGAGATACTCAGCCTCTGAAATTCTGTTAGACTTGCCCCTTCAACCTAGGAGGCACGTCATGCATGTATCTCATGTGGACGCTGGGTTAGACCGCACACCGGCAGCCGGCTTGCCGGTCACCACATCCCTAGACTTTCTGTGGCTTGAATTGACCAATCGCTGCAATTTGCGTTGCGTGCATTGCTACACCGACTCCCATCCGCATGCCGGCGATCGCGACATCCTGACGGCGCGCGATTACGACGATGTCATGCGCCAGGCTTACGATCTCGGCTGCCGCAAGCTTCAGTTCATCGGCGGCGAGCCGCAACTCAATCGGAATTTCCACAAGCTCCTCGTCACGGCCAAGACGATCGGCTTCGATTTCATCGAGGTGTTTAGCAATCTCACTCAACTTGACGACGAAACGGTCTGCTACGCGGTCCAGAACGGGATCTGCTTCGCTACGTCGGTCTATTCCGACGAAGCCGGTGCGCACGACGCCATTACGCAAGTGAAATCGAGCCACGCTCGCACGATCAGAAACCTCAAGAGATTGATCGATCGAGGCATCGAAACGCGCGCTGCCACGATCGTGATCGACCAGGATCGGACGGCGGTCGAACGCACCGTGCAATTCCTGCAAGAACTCGGCGTGGGGCGCGTCAGAAGCTCGCAAACACGCGAGTTTGGCCGCGGCGAGCAAGTCCTCTCGCGACCTGCACGCCTTGAAGGCCTATGCGGTCATTGCTGGTCGGGAAAGCTATGTGTCGCCCCCGACGGCGTTGCCTATCCTTGCGTCATGGCCAGGCATTGGCCGGTCGGCAACGTACTGGAAACCCCTCTAGGCGACATCGTCGCCGGTCGTTCGCTCGAAGCCATGCGCGAGACGATTTTCGAGTCTGTGTGGCTTCCCAAGATCGAGGCGAGCAAGAGCGGAGGGGGCAAGAAAGACAAGAGCAAGAAGGACAAGGGTAGGAAGGATAAAGGCAAGAAGGATAAAGGCAAGAAGGACAAAGGCAAAAAGGACAAGGACAAGGACACGGGCAAGGGCAAGGGAGAGTCAAAGCAGCCGTTAGGCGATGCCAAGACCAAAGCGGAGGAGTGCTTCCCTTGTCCGCAAAGCTGCGTCCCGGATACCGTGCCCCCGAAATGCCCGCAGAGCTGCGTGCCATTTCCGGCAACCGCCTGCGACCCTGGCGACTAGATTGGCGATAGCGAGGGGCCTGTAGGCCCCATTCTTGCAACGCTTGGCCGGCATGATCCAAGTCGAGGCAAGAAATTCCTGGGCGGGACGGGCCTTTGGTCTTGACTCGCGGAAGCCCCCTCGCCAAGTCATGCTCAAGACGGCCAAACCACCGCGCGACCACGGTTTTCAAGGCGGGACACGCTTCTTGGAGCCGGTCTTTGGGGGCTAGGCAGACCTCCCGCGAGGCAAATGGCGGCTCCTGGTGAAAATGTATTGGGGCCACTTGCGGAAGTGTATGGGTGCCATCTTGGTCCGCTGTCTTGGCGTTCGTGCCCGTTTTTTTGGGAGAGTGACAGTCGATCCAAGCTTCGCGCCAGTATAAAAAATGCGGCCCGGAAGCTTCGGATGGGTCATGCTTAATTGACGATTAACGGAGCACCCGTTAATTCGCTTCTGGAATTGGCGCATTGGTGGGAGCGCTTTGAGCAAACGCGCTCTCCGCGCTCGGAGTGCGCGTCTTCGATAATCACAATCTGCGCCGGGAGTAAGATGAATGGCAACCAAAGCCGCTGAAGCCGAAGATCAAGAGCAAACCCCGGCCGAGACACCCGACGGTCCCGTGCTCGACATGTCCGACGCTGCAGTCAAGAAGCTGATCAAGACCGCGAAAGCGCGCGGCTTTGTAACCTATGACGAGCTGAACGAAGTCCTCCCCTCCGAGGAAGTCTCCTCCGAGCAGATCGAGGACACCATGTCGATGTTGTCCGACATGGGCATCAACGTCATCGATACCGACGAGGCAGAGGAGGCGGCTCCCGAGGACGGCGCCGCCGCCGAGACGCCGCGCGCCGTGGTCGCCGCCACGCCGGTTGCCAAGGCCGAGACTGCCACCAAGGAACCGACCGAACGCACCGACGACCCCGTGCGCATGTATCTGCGCGAGATGGGCACGGTCGAGCTGCTGTCCCGCGAGGGCGAGATCGCCATCGCCAAGCGCATCGAGGCCGGTCGCGAGGCCATGATCGCAGGGCTATGCGAGAGCCCGCTCACCTTCCAGGCCATCATCATCTGGCGCGACGAGCTGAACGAAGGCAAGATTTTGCTCCGCGACATCATCGATCTCGAAGCCACCTATCAGGGCCCCGACGCCAAACCTGCGCCTTCCCAGCCACTGCCGGGCGAGGCGGGGGCCAATGGCGCCAATGGCGCCGCCGAGGTGAACGGACAGGCTGCCGCGCCTGCGGTCCGCGCCAAGGACGGTGACGAAGAGGAGCCCGCTCCGGAAGAATTCGACGACGACGAGGATGATCTCGAGAACTCGCTTTCGCTCGCCGCGATGGAGGCCGAGCTCAAGCCGAAGGTGCTGGAGACCTTCGACCTGGTCGCCACCAACTACAAGAAGCTCCGCAAGCTGCAGGACCAAGTGGTGGAGCGCGCGCTGAAGAACGACCAGCTCTCGTCCGGCCAGGAGAAGCGCTACAAGGTTCTGAAGGACGAGATCGTCGCCGAGATCAAATCGCTCTCGCTCAACCAGAACCGCATCGAGAGCCTGGTCGAGACGCTCTACGACATCAACAAGAAGCTGCTCGGCTATGAAGGCCGGCTGCTCCGCCTCGCCGAGAGCTATGGCGTCAAGCGCGAGGACTTCCTCGACGAATATCAGGGTGCAGAGCTCGACCCCAACTGGCTGCGCCGGGTGGGGCGCTTGAAGAAGAAGGGCTGGGCCGATTACATCCACGACGAGCGCGGCATGGTGAAGGAGCTGCGCTCCGAGATCCAGAACCTCGCCGCCGAGACGGGCCTGCAGATCTCCGAGTTCCGCCGCATCGTGCATATCGTGCAGAAGGGCGAGCGCGAGGCGCGGCAGGCCAAGAAGGAGATGGTGGAAGCCAACCTCCGGCTGGTGATCTCGATCGCCAAGAAATATACCAATCGCGGCCTGCAATTTCTCGATCTCATCCAGGAAGGCAATATCGGCCTGATGAAGGCCGTCGATAAGTTCGAATATCGTCGCGGCTACAAATTCTCGACCTATGCAACTTGGTGGATCAGGCAGGCGATCACTCGCTCGATCGCCGACCAGGCGCGCACCATCCGCATCCCCGTGCATATGATCGAGACCATCAACAAGATCGTGCGCACAAGCCGCCAGATGCTGCACGAGATCGGCCGCGAGCCAACCCCTGAGGAGCTCTCCGAGAAGCTCGCCATGCCGCTGGAGAAGGTGCGCAAGGTGCTGAAGATCGCCAAGGAGCCGATCTCGCTCGAGACGCCGATCGGCGACGAGGAGGACTCTTATCTCGGCGATTTCATCGAGGACAAGAACGCGGTGCTGCCGATCGACGCCGCCATCCAGTCCAATCTGCGCGAGACCACGACCCGGGTGCTTGCCTCGCTCACGCCGCGCGAGGAGCGTGTGCTGCGCATGCGCTTCGGCATCGGCATGAACACCGACCACACGCTGGAAGAGGTCGGCCAGCAATTCAGCGTGACGCGCGAGCGCATCCGCCAGATCGAGGCCAAGGCGCTGCGCAAGCTGAAACACCCGAGCCGCAGCCGCAAGCTCCGCTCCTTCCTGGATAACTAACTCCGCGTTTCCACAATTTGCTTTGTCATGGGGCGGGACGAGCCCGGCAATGACGCAAGTGGTTTCAATCGAGCCAATACCGGAACTTTTCGCCGCGCTTTCCCGTTTTCGTTACAGCACGAGTCGAGATCGTATCGAAACGAAGGGAAATGCTATGCGTCTGACACTTCCACTTCTCGCCGCGCTGGCGATCGCCGTGACGTCATTGCCGGCAGAGGCCGCCCGCCCGGTCAAGGGCGCCGTCCAGGGCACCGCCACCGCCGCCACAGGCGTGGCCAAGGGCACGGTTCAGGCCGGGCGCGGCGTCGTCAGGGGCGGCGCGACCGCGGTGCGGGGAACCGCGCGTGGTCTCCGCTGCTTCGTGACGCTCGGCAATCGCTGCTGACTGCGGCTCCTGGATTGCCGGGTCAAGCCCGGCAATGATGTGTTTGGGCCTTGGCGTGCTTGGTTAGCGCGCGACCGGCTGCGGAGCTTCGCGCTCTGACTCGTCGTTGCTGGCGAGGTCGTCCTCGACCGGGCTCACCTTCACCCGCGCCACGCCCGAAGCGATCATGCCGAGCTGCGCGGCGGCGGCCTTCGACAGATCGATGATGCGGTTCTTGGCGAACGGCCCGCGATCGTTGATGCGCACGACGATCTCCCGGCCATTGGCGAGATTGACGACCTTGACCTTGCTGCCGAACGGCAGCGTCGGGTGCGCCGCGGTCAGCGCGTTCGCGCTCATCCGCTCGCCGCTCGCGGTCGGCCCCGGCAGCGCATACCAGGAGGCGCGCCCGGACTCGACCGGCGTGTTATCTTTCTCGTCTTGCGGTGAAGGGGGGGTGGCGGCGATCTCGGCCTCATTCTGCGGTGCGCGGCGCTCGGCGCCGGGCTTCGAAGGCTCCGGCTTGGGCGCGCCAATCTCCGGCGCGAGCCGCGCCTGCTTGAAGGGCTCGCGCGCTTGCTTCTTGGGGCGGTTGGGGATCTGGAGGGGCGCCGGCGCGATCGCGGCAAGGCGCAGCGTGGGGGCGAGCTTGGCCATGCGAGGCTTGGCCGGCTCATCCGCCGCGACGATTGTATCGGCTACGTATAGTGCTGCCGACGCCGAAACCGCGACGACGGCTAGAGCCGCCACCCAGGTAACAACACTAGCATTGAGCGGCGATACGCCCGCAACGCGACGCATATGAGGTTTCCCTACCAACCAAGAACTAAGTTGTTGCCGACCTTAACGCCGGAGCAGGGGAAGGGTTCCTCGGTGGGGACGCCGTGCTTCGGGAAAGAACGTACGTTCTCGCTCTGGTCTCTGCTAGCCAAATGGTCTAGATACTTGAGTGCTAGTGATTCGTGGTCACATCGGCTTGAGGTGCCGAAAGATGCTTTCACCATCTCAAGTTGCGCATGAATGCGGAACCGTTTCGATAAGCTGTCCTTGCACAAGGCTGATCGGCTGAAGCACTGCGTACACTTCGCAAAAAGGCGTCGGGCGACGGTTTACACTTCGCCAAAGACGTCGAGCGACTTGCGCGGGAATTCAAAAGGCGATTCCGGTCGAAAGTAGACGCGGTACTCGTCTCGTTGAGCGCCGCAATACTTTGCCACCCCCCACACAAATTCCCGCCGCAGCGGAACCACCTCGCCAGCACCTCGTTGTCTCCCACGTGGGCACTCAATGTATGCGTAGGAGGGAAAGCGTCATGCGTCTGTTCAAGCGTCGTGGGACCATCATTGCCGAAGGTTTGAAGATCGTTGGCTCCGTCACGGCCGAGGGCCTGGTCGAGGTCAACGGCCATATCGACGGGGATCTGCATTGCACCTCGCTGGTCGTCTCGCCCAAGGCTTCGATCAATGGCGGGATCGAGGCCGACAAGGTCGTGGTCAACGGCCGTGTCGAGGGGCCGATCCGTGGCGGCGAGGTCGTGCTCAAGTCCCGCGCCCATGTGGTGGGCGACATCCAGCACAATTCGCTCGCCATCGAGCCCGGCGCCTATTTCGACGGGCGCTCGGTGCGCTCGGCTGACTCCAATGTGCGCAAAGCGCCGGCCGAGAAGCCGGAGCGGCTGACCGCTCGGCTCAGGCGCGAGCCTGCCGCGAATGGGCGCGAGCCGGCCGCCGCGTCGGCGGCTTAGGCGCTCCCGCCCCCTGCAAGGGGAGGGCCGGGGAGGGGGTCGAGCCCATGCCCCTCACCTGGCGCGTTATCGCGAGTGAGTGGCGAGCGGTGAACCGTCCGAAGGGCGCGCCAGCCTCGCCCTTCTAGGGAAGGGTTTGCGCCGCACGGAACGTAGTGCGGCGCCGCAGGTTGACTCTCCGACGCTTCCCCCGTTCCGGCCCGCGCTTCGGGCCCAACCATAAGAGGTCCGTGACATGGCAACCGCCAATCAAGCTTTCAGACAGGCCGCCAATTCCCCCGCCGCCCGCGAGTCCGCGGAGGCCGCGCGTTCGATCGGCGACTCCGTCGGCGAGTTCGCCTCCGACATGTCGCGCGAGGCCGGCAAGCAGTTCGGCCGCGCCCAGGACATGGCGGTCGATGCCTATGACGACGCCCATGCCGCCATGCAACGCAATCCCTTGACCGCGGTCTTGATTGCGCTCGGGGTCGGCTTCTTGTTCGGCGTGGTCTCCGGCGGCCGCCGCTAGGACCGCATTTCCCCTTAAGGGGGAGGGTCGGATCGCTAGCAATCCTATCTCCTAGTCATGGCGGGCTTGTCCCGGCCACCCAATAGGGACTATCGGCAGATTTCCGCGTAAAGGTCTGTCCAGGTCGGGTTCATAAGGCCCTATTGGGAAGTTGAGGGGCGCTTTCATGAGGCATCACGAAGGCTGGACAGGATGCGGGCTCGACGCAAGCGAGGCACTCGGGCCGCATCGGGGCTCCCCGGGACCCAAGGAGAGTGCCGTCAGGAGCTGAACTGACCGCCCGGCCATATCCGGCAACGGAAAGCGCGGCTCGGTGCCGTAGAAAGACGCCGCAAATGAGCATGCTCCGACTTGAGCGCATGTGGCGCGCCGAGAGGTGCCCGCGGGCCGCAAGGCACGAGCCGGTTTTGCGCTTTTCGGCGCGCCACCCCCCCATCCTGACGAGGCCCGAAAGCCCATCTCAAAAATGATGAGAACAATTCATAAGCCGGACGCTGAGATGCGCCGCGGCGAGCGTGGGTGCGCCTGGCCGCCGATGCTGCGTTGCAACTAGGGGTTCATGCGATATATGCGGGCTGAGGATAAGGCTTGCTCGATTGAAGGATCGGCGACCGTGCTGCTCACGATGATGAAGGCGAAGCTCCACCGCGCCACGGTGACTGGCGCGGACATGGACTATGAGGGCTCGATCTCCATCGACCGCGACCTGCTCGACGCCTCCGGCATCCTGCCGCATGAGCAGGTCGACGTGCTCAACATCAATCCCGGCGGGCGCTTCACCACCTACGCCATCGAGGCCGCGCGCGGGTCGCACGACGTGGCGGTGAACGGCGCCGCGGCCCGCTTGGTACAGACCGGCGACAGGGTGATCGTCGTCGCCTATTGCCAGATCCCCGCCGAGGAGGCGCGCAACTACCATCCGACTGTAGTGGTGCTGGGCGAGGGCAACCAGATCGCCAGTGTGGCCTAGGCTTCACTCGTAGCGCAGCGCGTCGATGGGGTTCATCTGCGCCGCGCGGCGCGCGGGGTAATAGCCGAAGAAGATGCCGACCAGCGCCGCCGAGGCGAGCGCGATGGCGATCAGTGCCGGCGAGAGCGCGATCGGCCAATTGCCCCAGACCGACATGGCGACGGCCGCGCCGCTGCCGATGGCAAGCCCGATCAGCCCGCCCAGCACGCACAGCGCCACCGCCTCGATCAGGAACTGGCTGAGAATATCGCGGCGCCGGGCGCCGACTGCCATGCGCAAGCCGATTTCGCGCGTGCGCTCGGTGACCGACACCAGCATGATATTCATGATGCCGATGCCGCCCACCACCAGCGAGATGGCGGCGGTGGCGCCGAGCAGCAGGCTCAGAATGCTCTGCGTCTCGGTCCGCGTGCGGATGAAGTCGGCCATGTCGCGCACGCGGAAATCGTCGGGCGCGCCGACGCGCAGGCGCCGCCGGTCACGCAGGATGGTCTCGATCTCAGCCTGGGCGTCGGCCATCTCCTCGGCCGAGACAATCTCCACCATGATCTGGCGGAGATTGTCGGGGATGGTCTGCTCGGCGCCGAACAGCCGGCGCCGCGCGGTGGTGATGGGCACGAGCGCGATGTCGTCCTGGTCGCTGCCCCAGCCGGACTGCCCCTTGACCGCAAGCTGCCCGATCACGTTGAACGGCACATTCATGATGCGGATCTGTTCGCCGATCGCCGACGCCGAGCCGAACAGCTCCCGCGCCGCGGTCGCGCCGAGGATCACCGCCTTGGCGCCGGCGCGCAGCTCGGTTTCGGTGAAATTGCGGCCTTCGGCAAGCGCCCAGTCACGGACTTCGAGAAAGTCCTCGTTGACGCCGTTGACTTGCGTCGTCCAGTTGCTCGACCCTGCGACCAAGGGCGCCGAGCCCTGGATGATGCCAGCCGCCGCGGCCACGGACGGAACGCTGGCGCGGATCACCTTGAGGTCGCCCTCCGATAGCGCCGACGCCGTGCCTTCGCCGGCGCGCCTGCCGCCGGAAGTGAACGACCCCGGCGAGATGATCAGCAGATTGGTGCCGAGCGCCTTGATGCGCGCCTCGATCGCCTGGCTGGCACCGCTCGCCACCGACACTATGACGATCACCGAGGCCACGCCGATGATCACGCCGAGCATGGCCAGGAAACTTCGCAGCGCATTGACCTTCAGCGCGGCGATGGCGACCCTGAATGAGGCAAGCGGATTCATGCCGCGTCCTCCACGATTTGTCCGTCGCGGAAGGTGAGCCGCCGCCGCGCGCGCCGGGCGATGTCCGGCTCGTGTGTGACGATGATCACAGTGATGCCGGTCGCATTCAGTTCCTCGAACAGGCCGATGATTTCCTCCGTTGTGTGGCTGTCGAGCGCCCCGGTCGCCTCGTCGGCAAGCAGGATATGCGGATCGTTGGCGAGCGCGCGGGCGATTGCCACGCGCTGCTGCTGACCGCCGGAAAGCTCGGAAGGCTGATGGCTCGCACGGTCGGCGAGGCCGACTCTTTCCAGGCAGGTTCTCGCCTTGTCGCGCGCGTTGCGGTGCCCGCGCGGCGAATAGAGCAGTGGGAGAGCGACATTGTCGAGCGCGCTGGTACGCGCCAGCAGATTGAAGGTCTGGAACACGAACCCGACCTTCTCGTTGCGATAGAGCGCGAGCCGGTCGGAGCCGAGCTTGCCGAGCTCGCGCCCTTCGACCTTGAGCGAGCCCGAGGTCGGCGTGTCGAGCGCGCCGATAAGATTCATAAAGGTGGATTTCCCGGAGCCGGAGGCACCGGTCACGGCGAGATATTCGCCGCGTGCGATCTCGACGCTGATGCCCTGCAGCGCACCGATGACGCTGCCGCCGAGCCGATAGGTCTTGACCAGGTTGCGGGCGACGATCTGCGGCGCTGCCTTCGCCTGCTCCGATATTGCGGCGCGCCTTTTGCGCGCCATCACTGCGCCACCTCGCGCACGCGCAGCACGACCTGGGCGCCTTCAGCCAGGCCTTCTCGGATTTCGGTGACCGTCCCATCGGCAAGTCCGAGCCGCACTTCATGCGGCCAGAAGGCACCGTCCGAATAGGTCCACAGCGTGGCTCGGCGCGGTCCACCCGGGCGTTGCCGCGCCATCTCCTCGTATTTCTTGTATTTCTCGGGCGCGAGAGCGGCGCGCAGCACCTTGGCGATGCGCAGCCGCGCCTGCTCGCGCATGTCCTCTTGCGCGACGCCCAAGGCGGGTGGGCCGGCATTCCTGATCGCGGCGAATTCGGCCTCCAGCGCGGCACGGATCTCGTCCAACTCCTCCTCGCTCAGTTCGAGCTGCTCCTTGAGGCGCTGCAGCAGGCGCGCGCCGCGATCGCCGCCGGCGAGCACCGCGCCGGTCGACCAGCCATCGCGCGCGAGCGCCGCCTGCGCCGGCCCGCGCGGCTGGAAGCGCAGAGCCTCGGTCGGCACCACCACGACGTCCTTGTTTTCGCCGGTGACGATCTCGACATTGGCGGTCATTCCGGGCAGCAATCGCCCGAGCGGATTATCCGCGGCGATCACCACGGTGTAGGTGACGACGTTGTTCAGCGCCGCGGGGGCGAGCCTGATCTGCTCCACGGTGCCCTTAAAGGTCACGTCGGGGTAGGCGTCGACGGTGAAGGTGACGGGATTGTCGCTGGTCACCTGGCCGATATCGGCCTCGTCGACCTGCGCGTCGATCTGCACCTGCGACAGATCCTGGGCGATGGTGAACAGCTTCGGCGCGGTCATGCTGGCCGCGACCGTCTGCCCGGGTTCGACGGTCCGCTCGATCACCACGCCGTCGATCGGCGAGCGGATGTAGGTGCGCTCCAGATCGATGCGCGCACTGTCGAGCGTAGCCTGACGCTGCTCCAGAGTGGCCTTGGCGTTCGCGACTTGCGCCGCGGCGATGGCAAGCTCGGCAATGGCGCTTTGATGCGCCGCCGTGGTTGTATCGAGCACCGCCTGGGCGCCGACGCCCTTGCGCACCAACTCATCGGCGCGGCCGCGCTCGATGTCGGCCTTGCGCAGATTGGCCTCGGCGCGTTCGACCGTTGCCTCTTGAAGCGCGACGTTCGCCTTGGCGATGGCAAGGCCGGCTTCTTCCTCGCGCACCCGGCTCTCGAAGGTCGATGGCTCGATGCGGGCGAGCACTTGCCCCTGCTTCACCTCGGAGGAGAAGTCGGCGTTGACCTCGCCGATATTGCCGGAGAGTTGCGAGCCGATCTCGACGGTGCCGAGCGCACGCACCGCGCCGGAGGTCGAGACGAGTTTGCGGACATCGCCACGCGTCGCCGCGACCGTCTGGATATCGAGTGTCGGGGCGGTTCGCTGCTGCCAGAAATAGTAGCCCGCTCCTCCCGCCAGCGCGGCGACGAGCAAGATCGTAAGCCAACGCGTTCCCATCGATTTCGCGCCCGTTTTCAAGAGCTTTTGCTCTTAGCACGAACCTCCGGAAGCGAATCCTTACAAAACGGCAATGATGTAAATGAGCTTTGCTGCCGTTCAGGCCTAATTGATCTCCCACACCACCCGCACGCGCACTTCCACGGTTGCGGTGCCGGCCTCGATCGCGACTTCCTTGACCGCGTCCAAGCGCGCCATCGCCGGAGCAGCGCGCGGGTAATACGAGCTTTCCTCCTCGCTGATCGATACGATCTGCCCAAGCCCGACGCCCGCCGCCTCAGCATAGAGCTTGGCGTTGTCGGTGACGTTCTTGAGCGCAAGCTTGCGCGCCTCGTCCTTGAGTGCTTCAGGCTCCGTGACGCCGAACTCGATCGAGTCGATCTGGTTCGAGCCGAGCGTCACCACCTTGTCGAGGATGGCCCCGAGCTTCTTCGTGTCGTGGACGGTGATGCGGACCTGGTTGCTGACACGGTAGCCGACGATCACCGGCGGCGCGGGCTTGTCGATTGGCCGCTGCTCGTAAACAGGACCGACCGAGAAATTGACGGTCTGGATGTCCTTGGGCTCGATGCCCTCTTCCTTGAGCCCAGCAACCACCTTGGTCATGGCCTCGTTGTTAAGGTCGAGCGCCTCGCGCGCGGTCTTGGCCTCGCTGGTCACGCCGGTGGAGATGTCGACCTTGTCCGGTGTGGTCCTGATCGCTCCGGTCGACGAGAGCGAGATGGTGCGCCGCTGCGGCTCGTCGTGGGCAAATGAAGCTTGAGTTTGCAAGGGGGGGGAGGCCAGGAGGAGGAGCAAAACGAACGCGTATTTTGGAAAGGTGGGAGCCATTAGCGAATTCCACAAGTTGCTAGCCTTGGTGGAGCATCGCGCGGCGACGAACAAAGCGCAAATTAACTTCCGGCAATTCGCACGCGCGCCGAACTCTGCTATGAGGCGGAAGGGGCGAGCGCAGGGGCCCGTAGCTCAATTGGTTAGAGCCGGCGGCTCATAACCGTCTGGTTGGAGGTTCGAGCCCTCCCGGGCCCACCAATCCTAAACATATGCCTCTGATTGGATTGATGTTTCGCGTCTTGCACCCGCACCCTGGACTCGCACCTGCATGGCTGTCCGCTTCTGACACTAAGCGGACCTATGGGCCGGATGCGACGGTCATGAGGATGGTGCGCAGGCTTAAAAGCACGACCACGCACCCCACCAGAAGCATCAGAACTTTATCCGGGATGTGTTTGGTTGCGAGGGCAGCGAACGGTGCGGCGATCACTCCCCCGATAATGAGGCCGGCAATTATCGGCCAGAGGCTTAGGCCAACGGTGAGAAAGAAAGTCGTTGATATGGTCAAAGTGACGAAAAACTCGGCGATATTGACAGAGCCAATGGCATAGCGCGGCGTCGTGCCTTGGCCGAGAAAGTGTGGAGGTCACGATCGGCCCCCATCCTCCACCGCCAATAGCGTCGAGAAGGCCGCCAAATAAACCCAAGGGGGCAACTGCGCGCGGCGCAG
The DNA here is from genome assembly GCA_035630595.1 of Methyloceanibacter sp. Taxonomy (GTDB): domain Bacteria; phylum Pseudomonadota; class Alphaproteobacteria; order Rhizobiales; family Methyloligellaceae; genus Methyloceanibacter. The sequence continues at coordinate 434 of DASQKJ010000011.1, read as the reverse complement.
GTACCTCGATGGGACGTGCCGCTAGAGCCTTCCAGACGATAAAAATGCCTAGCAGAAGGAGGTAAGCGCTGATGAAAGGCTTCAAGGCGTCGCCGGGAAGTTCGGAGAGTGCATAGGCGCCGAGTGCCCCGCCAATCATTCCCGGAATGGCAAGGCGCAGAAGCAGCTTGCGGTCAACGTTGCCAAGGCGCCAATGGGCGATACCGGAGGCGCCAGTAGTAAATGTCTCGGCAGCATGTACACAGGCGCTTGCGGTGGCGGGGGTCACGCCCAGACTGAGCAGCACAGAGCTAGCCGTCACGCCGTAGGCCATGCCGATCGCGCCATCGATCATTTGCGCGACGAAACCTATGATGACGTAAAGAAGTACGTCGTCCCACATGAAAACCTATTTTCCGTTCTAGGAGGAGAACCACCACGCGATGGTGGCCGAG
>DASQKJ010000010.1:0-5250 GCA_035630595.1 Methyloceanibacter sp. | reverse complement strand
AAGGGCGATTTCTACGCGATCGACCGCATGTTGTTCAGCCCGGCGATGGTGACGGTGACGTCGCTCAAGACGGGCGAGAGCTTCGAGGGCGGACGCATCGATAGCGCCGTGCTGTCTCGCTCCTTCGCCTGACGCCGATGCGCACACAACCGGCCAAGGACGCCGCCATCGTCATGTTCGGCGATGGCCGCGACTGGCACGGCAAGAGCCTCAGCCGCGCCTTCAAGCGGCGCGGGATCGTGCCGCTGATCGCGCCGCTCAACTCCTGCGGCTTCTCGACCAAGACCGCGACCGGCCTCTCCATCCCGGGCCTCGGCGACCGGCTGCCAGAGGGAGCCTTCGTGCGTTTCGTCCCGGGCGGCACATTCGAAGAGGTCACGCTCTATCTCGGGGTGCTGCACGCGTTGCGCGAACGCGGGGTGACGGTCTGGAACGACGCCCGCGCCATCGAGCGTTGCGTCGACAAATCGACCACCACGTTCTTCCTCCAGCGCGACGGACTGCCGACGCCCCGCACCTTCGCCCGCGTCGGCCGCGCCGAAGCAGAAGGGATCGCGTCGGCTCTTATCGCCGAGGGGCGCAAATTGGTGCAGAAGCCGTTATTCGGGGCGCAAGGCAAGGGGCTGCGGCTGATCTCCTCGCTTGCCGACCTTGCACCGCCAGAAGAGGTCAACGGCGTCTATTATCTTCAGGAGTTCATCCCACCGGCGCAGAAGCATCATCAAGACTGGCGGATCTTTGTGTGCCAGGATCGCGTTGTCGCCTCGATGATCAGACATGGGTCGAGCTGGATCACCAATATCAAGCAGGGCGCCCGCGCCAAGGCGGCGATCGCCAGCCAGGAACTGGTCGAGCTTGCGCTGCGCGCCGCGTCCTGCGTCGACGCCGACTATGCCGGGGTCGATATCATCCAGGGCGCGTGCGGCCGGTTCTTCGTGCTCGAAGTCAACTCGATGCCGGCCTGGAACGGGCTGCAGCGCGTGTCGCGGATTCGCATCTCCGACCATCTGGTCGACGCCTTTCTCGACGCGGCCCTGCCCAAGAAGCGCCTCGAAGGCCGAGAAGGCGCTTGAGCCGGCCGCTCCAGCCTGAAGCGATCGCCGGAAGTTTCCGTGACGCCTGCCTTGCCGAACTCGAAGCGCTGAAGCCCGGCAATGTGCATCGCTTGGCCGACGGCCACGCCATGACGGTGGCCGATTTCGCGGCGAGCGCCGAGGCTGCCGCCCCGCCGATCGGGCGCAAGGGGCTGTCGGTCGGACAACGCATCAGGTTTGCGGTCGAGGCGACCCAGCGCGCAGTCGGGCAGAATACCAATCTCGGGATCGTCCTGCTTGCCGCGCCGCTGGCGCAGGCCGCCTTCGCTCCACAGCGCGGCGATCTCCACAGCCGGCTTCGCCGCGTGTTGCAGGAGCTCAGCGTCGAGGATGCGCGGGAAGCCTATCTTGCGATCCGCATGGCGAAGCCCGGCGGGCTTGGAGAAGCGCCGCAACACGATGTCGCGTCGGCGCCGGAGGTGAGCCTGATCGAGGCCATGCGCGCCGCCGAAGCGCGCGACCGCATCGCCTGGAACTACACCCACGACTTCGCCGACATCTTCAAGCTTGGCCTCAAATGGCTGGCGCAGGCGATCGAGCGCTGGCGCGACCCGGCCTGGGCGACGGCCAGGGTCTATCTCGGCTTCCTCGCCCATGTGCCCGATACGTTGATCGAGCGAAAATTCGGGGAACGGGTTGCCGCCGGCGTGCGCGAGGAGGCGCGGCCGATCGAATCGAGCCTGAACGAGTCCCCCTCGCCCGAGGCCATGACGGGCCCACTCACGGCTTTCGACCGGGCGCTGAAGGAGCGCGGACTCAATCCCGGCACCTCGGCCGACCTGACCGTGGCGACCCTGTTCGCGGCTTCCCTGATCGCCCTGGAACGGCCCGAATAAGGCCAAAAATTGCCGCCCGATGCGGTCAATAATCGACTTGCCGATCCTTCCGCGCCCGGCTTATCTTCACCCCCGCGTGGCTCAAACGAGGAGTTGCGGACGGAGGCGCGTTCAGCCAAGCACTTTCGTCGGCTCGCCGCCGGCGGCGATCCGGGGGCGGCGTAAGCTGTTTTGTCGTGTCAGCATTTAGGGAGGGCTTAGTTTCATGGCCAAAATTACTGGTACTTGTGTCGGCGAATCGCTCGTCGGCGACGGCAACGAGGTCGCTCACATCGACCTGTTGATCGGTCCCCGCGGCGGCGCCGTGGAGCAGGCATTTTGCAATGCTTTGACGAATAACAAAGACGGCTTCACCACCCTGCTCGCGGTGGTCACGCCGAACCTTCTCTGCAAGCCCCCGACGATCCTTTACAACAAGGTCACCATCAAAGATGCACGCCAAGCGGTGCAGATGTTCGGCCCAGCGCAATATGCCGTGGCCAAGGCCGTGGCCGATTCCGTCGCCGAGGGCGTGATCCCGGCCAATGAGGCCGACGATCTGTTCATCTGCGTCGGCGTGTTCATCCATTGGGAAGCCAAGGACGACAAGAAGATCCAGGACTTCAACTATCGCGCTGTCAAGGAATCCATCGCCCGCGCCGTCAAGGGCGAGCCGAAGGCCTCCGAGGTCACCGCGAAGAAGGACGCCGCTCACCATCCATTCGCGGCTGGTTGAAAGGGAGAACCCCCAGGTCGGGGGCAACCCGGGAAATCAGGTGGTCCGGGCCCGATTCGGCGGTGGCTCCAAAAGCTGGGTTTCTGACGACGGGCGCGTGAGCGCTCTTAGGATCGCCGCTCTCGCAAGAGGGCGGCGATCTCGTTTTGGGTCGCGGCTTGCGCATGGAGCGCGGTAGCCAGCAACGCACCTCCAGCCTCCAATGCGGCAATGGCGGCGAGATCGCGCGCGTCCCGGACCCCGCCCGCGGCAAACACGGCGCGGCCCTGGGCCTGATCGATGACGGATTTGAGCCGGTCGAGGTCCGGGCCGGCTTCGGTGCCGACCCTGGCGAGGCTCATGACGATCAGCCGGCCCGGCCAGAGCGAGGGATCGTCGAACAGGGAAGCCGGGCCGTTTCGGCCGCTGGCATCGAAATCAAGCGACAATACGACGCTTTGGCCGAACGCCTCTCGGATCGAGAGCCAATCCTCAACGCCGGCGAGGCTTTCGCTGCCGATCACCAAGGTCGCCCCAAGCGGCAGCCAGAAGGCGCAATCGGCAACCTGGGAGAAGCCTGCATCGATCCATAAGGTGGTGCCCTGCAGCACATCGGCCAGCCCGCGCACGAGCTCAAAATGGTTGCCGGCGCCCGCGATCGCATCGAGATCGGCAATGTAGAGAATGGGCGAGCCGGTGGCGGCCAGGAGCCCGCGGGCGAGCGCTACGGGATCGTCGGCTGCCCCGAATGGGCTCTCCACCGGACCATAGTCCGCGCGGTTGCCGGCCTTGGCATGAACCACGATGCCGTCTTTGAGGTCGAGCACCGGGATGATGGTGAAACTGGTCATGCGATTCATTCGGGTGATGTCTTGCGCCAAGCCGCTATCGTCCCGGCATTACGGGAAAGCCGGAATCCAGCTTCAACGGGTAAGTCTATTTGCTGGATACCGGCTTTCGCCGGTATGACGAAGCGAAATTCCATGGGATCTGGACAGAATGAACTGCGTTATCGGCTGGGACCTGGGGGGCGCCAATTTGAAGCTTGCCCGCATCGAGGACGGCCGCGTTGCCCAGGCCGCGCAAATCCCCTGCCCGATCCGGCAAGAGGCAAGCAAGTTCGATGCTGCACTCGCGGAGGCGCTTCGGCTTTGCCCCGCTGAAGCGTTGCATGCCGTCACCATGACGGGCGAGCTTTCGGATGTATTCGCCGATCGCGCCGAGGGCGTCGCCTATCTGGTCGCCATGATGCGCGACGCAACCGACGGAGCAGCGCTCTTCTACGGCGCCCGATCCGGCTTTCTCGACTGCATCCGCGCGGTCGAGCGCTCTTCCGAGGTGGCCTCGGCGAACTGGCATGCGAGCGCCGCGCTGGTCGCCCGGTCAATTCCGGGTGCGCTGTTCATCGATGTCGGCACCACTACCACCGACCTCGTTCCCTTGGTGGAAGGCGCGGTGGCGGCGCGCGGCTACAGCGACGGCGAACGGCTCACCGAGGGCGAGCTGATCTATAGCGGCGCCGTGCGCACGCCGGTGATGGCGGTGACGCGGACGGCGCCGTTCAAGGGGCGCATGCAGGGCATCGCCGCAGAGCGCTTCGCCACCATGGCGGATGTCTGGCGCCTGCTCGGCGCGTTGCCTCCGCAAGCGGACCCCTACCCCACGCCCGATCTCAAGGGAAAGAGCACGCAAGAGAGCGCCGCGCGGCTTGCGCGCATGATCGGCCGCGATCTGGACGACACCGGCCTGCTTGCCGTCGTCGATCTTGCCCGCCATTTCGCCGAATGCCAGCTTGCCGCGATCGAGGCGGAAGCGTTGACTTTGACGCTGCGCGAAGAGCTTGCCGCGGACGCCCCGGTGATCGGCGCTGGTTGCGGCCGGTTCATCGCGAAGCAGATCGCGGAGCGGTTTGGGCGTCCTTACGGCGATTTCGTCGAGTTGGTCGATTGCGCGCCGGAGATGCGCGAGACAGCCGCCATTTGCGCGTCGGCGGTCGCCGTCGGCTTGCTTGCCGAACGCGAACTGATGTCTCAGCCGGAGGGAAAAGAGAGGTGAGCGCTTAAACGCACCCACCTCCTCGTCCGGGTTATCTGCGGGCGGTAATCATGTGATACAGCCACAGCACGATCACGGCGCCGATGATGGCGACGAGCATGCTCCAGATATTGAAGCCGGTGATGCCGGTGGAGCCGAGGGCTGTGAAGAGATAGCCGCCAACCACCGCGCCGACGATGCCGAGCACGATATCGAGCAACAGGCCCTGGCCGCTGCCCGCATAGATCTTGCTGGCGATGAAGCCCGCGATCAGACCCAACACAATCCAGGCAATGATCCCCATGGAGGACCCTTTCTTCGCTGAACCCGGTTGGAAAGATACGCCGCTAGGACATTAGCCGCATTACCTCCTGGGGTGTCGGCAGACGGCCGTCGGGCGTCAGCTTATCCACCACATTCGGCAGCATACGGGACAATTCTGTCACGACTTGGTCACGAGTGAGACCGGTGCGGCGGGACAGCTCGTCGATCACGTCGCCGCCAAGCGCCACCGAAACCTGGTCCGGGGCGACATCCTTGTTCTTGCCCGAATTGACCCAGGAATCGATCACGTCGCCGAGGCCCTTTTTCT
>DASQKJ010000009.1:0-16026 GCA_035630595.1 Methyloceanibacter sp. | reverse complement strand
GATCGACGCGATGTCGGATTCGGTGGCGATCAGGGCCGGCGCGAGCGCGATGGTGTCGCCGGTCGCCCGAACGACCAGATCCTCCTCGAAGAACGCCGAGTCGAAGGACCGCGCGCCGCGCAAGCCCGGCGACGCATGGATGGGCGCGAGGTCGATGCCGGCGGCCACGCCGATGGTTCTGATATCGACGACATAAGGCGCGTCCTTGAGCGCGTGAACGGCATCGGCCAAGACCGGCTCCAGCGCGCGTCCGCGCTCGAACAGGCCTTCGTCGCGATAGAGGTCGAGCGACGCGTTGGCGGCGGCAACGCCGAGCGGATGGCCGGAATAGGTGAAGCCATGGGCGAGCTCGGGAACATGCTCGGGCCCTTGCATGAAAGCCTCATGGATGCGGCCCTGCACCAGGACCCCGCCCAGCGGCGCGGCACCGTTGGTGACGCCCTTGGCGAAGCAGATCATGTCGGGCACCACGCCGTAGCGCTCGGCGGCGAAGGCATGGCCGCAGAACTTCCACCTTTCAGGATCGGCCGCGGTCATGTCATCTCGCCTTGGGGCGGGTGGCGCTACTATGATGGTCTGGGCAATGGAGGACGTGAGATGAGGAGTGCAGCGAGACTGGGCATGTTGGGCGCGCTATCCGCTCTGGCCTTGGCGGCAAGCGCCGCTAGCGGATTTGCCGAGGACCCCACGCCCGTGGATCTGGTGGACGCTTTGAACGGCGTGTTCGGCAAGCCCGAGGGCACGCGCAGCGCTCACGCCAAAGGCTTTTGCGTGAGCGGAAATTTCACGCCAGCGCCAGAGGCGGCGGCGCTCTCCAAGGCGCCGCATTTCGGCAAGCCCGTGCCGATCACCGGCCGCTTCTCGCTCGGCGGCGGCAACCCGCAGGCGCCTGACAACGCCAAGGCCAATGTCCGGGGCATGGCGATCCGCTTCGACCTCGGCCAAGGCGCCTCGACCGACCTGGTGATGATCTCCGCGCCCATGTTTTTCGTGCAGACTCCCGCCCTGTTCGTCGAATTCCTCAAGACGGTCGGCTCGGGCGACAAGGCAAAGCTCGATGCGTTCTTTGCCGCGCATCCGGAGTCCACGCGGCAGGGGGCTTGGCTCAAAAGCCGTCCCGTTCCGGCGAGCTATGCCGGCGTCGGCTATTGGGGCGTGCATGGCTTCACCTTCACCAATGAGAAGGGCGAGACCGCGCTCATCAAGTACAAGGCCATCCCCGACGCCGGCGAATTAGGGCTTCCCGATGCGGAGGCCGAGGCCAAGGGCGTGAATTTCTACGCGGAAGAGATGAAGGAGCGGCTCGGCCAAGGACCGGTAAGCTTCGAGCTGGTCGCCATTCGCGGCAAGGAGGGCGACCAGACTACCGATCCGACGCTGCGCTGGGACGACGAGGATGCGCGCGACACCACGCCGCTCGGCAAGGTCAGCATCGAGGCATTGGCGCCGGACGCGACCTGCAATGCCTTCAGCTTCCTGCCGGGCAACGTGGCGGACGGCATCGCCGGGCCGGCCGACGATCCGATCTTCCAGATCAGGTCCGCCGACTACCTCGTCTCCTTCTCGCGCCGGCAGGCTCAGTGAGAAGGCCTTGAAGGCCGTACCGCTTGACCAAGGAGGCGTTGCGTTGACGCAAGAAGCATCAGAATGTGCTATCATGTGCGGGTGACAAAGATCAGGACCCATGGGCAACTTCACCCGCATCACGCATGATCCCACCATCCTTCCGCTCATGAAGTGATGCCCCGTGACGTCGCTGACTCGCTGCCATCCCTTCTTGACAGGAGCGGGGCGCGACTCTATCTCCACGGCAGCCGCTAGCACTCGTTATTGGTGAGTGCCAGCAAGGCGCAATCCTTTAATTTCCAGCAAGTTCTCGGAGAAACATCCATGAAATTCCGACCCTTGCACGATCGCGTGGTCGTGCGCCGGCTCGAGGAGGAGCTCAAGACCAAAGGCGGCATCATCATCCCGGATACCGCAGCGGAGAAGCCGCAGACCGGCCAGGTGATCGCGGCAGGGCCCGGCGCCCGCGGCGAAGACGGCAAGCTTCAGCCCATGGGCGTCAAGGCCGGCGACAAGGTGCTGTTCGGCAAATGGTCCGGCACCGAGGTCAAGCTCGACGGCGAGGAACTCCTCATCATGAAGGAGTCCGACATCATGGGCATCCTCGGCTAGTTCCCCGTCTTACACCTCATCCTGAGGAGCGCGCTAAGCGCACGTCTCGAAGGATGGGTCCCACTCTCGAAGTCACCCTTCGAGACGCCGGCCAAGCCGGCTCCTCAGGGTGAGGTCTCAACAAGGAGCAAATTCAGATGGCAGCTAAAGATGTGAAGTTCTCGGCCGACGCACGCGAGCGCATGATGCGCGGCGTGGACGTATTGGCCAATGCAGTGAAGATCACGCTCGGGCCCAAGGGGCGCAACGTGATCCTCGAGAAGTCGTTCGGCGCGCCGCGCTCGACCAAGGATGGGGTGACCGTGGCCAAGGAGATCGAGCTCGAGGATAAGTTCGAGAATATGGGCGCGCAGATGCTGCGCGAGGTCGCTTCGAAGACCAACGACACCGCGGGCGACGGCACCACCACGGCCACCGTGCTGGCCCAGGCCATCGTACGCGAGGGCCTGAAGGCAGTCGCTGCCGGCATGAACCCGATGGACCTCAAGCGCGGCATCGACAAGGCCGTTCTCGATGTCGTCGCCGACATCAAGAAGCGCTCCAAGGTGGTGAGCGGATCGGCGGAGATCGCCCAGGTCGGCACCATCTCGGCCAATGGCGAGAAGGCAATTGGCGATATGATCGCCAAGGCCATGCAGAAGGTCGGCAATGAGGGCGTGATCACCGTCGAGGAAGCCAAGAGCCTCGACTCCGAACTCGAAGTGGTCGAGGGCATGCAGTTCGACCGCGGCTATATCTCTCCCTATTTCATCACCAACGCGGAGAAGATGATCGCCGATCTCGAAAGCCCCTACATTCTGATTTACGAGAAGAAACTGTCGGGCCTCCAGGCGCTGCTGCCGCTGCTTGAGGCAGTGGTGCAGTCGGGCAAGCCGCTGCTGGTCATCGCCGAGGATGTCGAGGGCGAGGCGCTCGCCACCTTGGTGGTCAACAAACTGCGCGGCGGGCTGAAGGTCGCCGCGGTCAAGGCGCCCGGTTTCGGCGACCGCCGCAAGGCCATGTTGCAGGATATTGCCGTGCTCACCGGCGGCGAGCTGATCTCCGAGGATCTCGGCATCAAGCTCGAGAACGTGACCGTGCAAATGCTGGGCAAGGCCAAGAAGATCGCGATCACCAAGGACGACACCACCATCGTCAGCGGCGCCGGCAAGAAGGCGGACATCGAGGCCCGTATCGGCCAGATCAAGCAGCAGATCGAGGACACGTCCTCAGACTACGACAAGGAGAAGCTGCAGGAGCGGCTGGCAAAGCTCGCCGGCGGCGTCGCCGTGATCAAGGTTGGCGGCGCGACCGAAGTCGAGGTCAAGGAGAAGAAGGACCGCGTCGACGATGCGCTGAACGCGACGCGCGCGGCCGTAGAGGAAGGCATCGTGCCGGGCGGCGGGGTGGCGCTGCTGTGGGCCTCGAAGGCGATCAAGACCAAGGGCGACAACGAAGACCAGGAGGCCGGCATCAATATCGTGCGCCGCGCGCTCCAGGCGCCGATCCGGCAGATCGCCGAGAATGCGGGCGTCGAGGGCTCGATCGTGGTCGGCAAGGTGCTCGACCATAAGTCCGCCTCTTACGGCTACGACGCGCAGAACAACGAATATGTCGACATGATCCAGAAGGGCATCATCGACCCGGCCAAGGTCGTGCGCACGGCGCTGCAGGATGCGGCGTCCGTGGCGGGCCTGCTCGTCACCACCGAGGCGGGTGTGGCCGAGGCGCCGAAGAAGAGCGGTGGCGACGGCCATGCGCACATGCCGCATGGCGGCATGGGCGGCATGGACATGATGTAGCCTTCATGTAGCCTTCGGGCCAATCGCCTGGATTAAGCGAAGGGGCGGCCGTGCGGCCGCCCCTTTTTGCCGCAGGGCTTCCCTTAAGTCTTACGCAAACGTAATTTCCCGCCTGCGCGGTTTTGGTCTTATCGTCGGCAAGTTTTGCCCCCCATCGGGGAGCCTTTGGAGCCGGCGCCGCCACATGGCGAATTTCAAGAACACGGTCCACGATTTCACCCGCATCGCCGCCCCCTATTTCCGATCGGAGGACCGGTGGGCGGGGCGCGCGCTGCTGACCGCGGTAATCTCGCTGCAACTGTTCCAGGTCTGGCTGAACGTGCAGTTCAACACCTGGTACAACACCTTCTACACGGCGCTGCAAAACAAAGACTGGAACACCTTCATCTATCAGATCGGGGTGTTCAGCGCGCTCGCCGCCTTCTTCATCGTCAGCGCGGTGTATCAGCTCTATCTCCAGCAATGGCTGACGATCCGGTGGCGCAACTGGCTCACCAACCGCTATCTCAGCCGCTGGCTCGATCAGAACACGCATTACCGCATGCGGCTGAAGGGCGATCAAGCCGACAATCCCGATCAGCGCATCGCCGACGACGTGCGCGATTTCGTCGAGAGCACGCTGAATATCGGCATCGCGCTGCTGGGCTCGATCGTCACCCTGATCTCGTTCGTGGTGATCCTGTGGACGCTGTCCGCCGCGACGCCGCTGATGATCGGCTCGAGCAGCTTCCAAATTCCGGGCTATCTCGTCTGGGCGGCGCTGATCTACGCCGTCATCGGCACCTGGGTGACCCATCTCGTTGGCCGACCGCTGATCCAGCTAAATTTCAACCAGCAGCGCTACGAGGCGGATTTCCGCTTCTCGCTAGTGCGGCTGCGCGAGAATGCTGAGGAGGTGACCCTGCTCGCCGGCGAGCAGGCGGAGAAGGAACATCTGCAGGACCGCTTCGGCTGGGTGATCCGCAACTGGTACGACATTATGCACCGGCGGAAGAAGCTCACCTTTCTCACCGCCGGGTATTCGCAAGTGGCGCTGATCTTCCCCTTCCTGGTGGTGAGCCCGATCTATTTCTTCGGAAAGCTGACGCTCGGCGGGTTGATGCAGATCGTGTCGGCCTTCGGCCAAGTGCAGAGCGCGCTGTCCTTCTTCGTCACCGCCTATACCAGCATCGCCGACTGGAAGGCGGTGCTGAACCGATTGTCCGGCTTCGAGGCCTCGATGGACTGGGCGCGAGGGCTCGATCGGACCGCACCGCGGCTCGAATTCTCGAATGACGGCGGGACCGCGCTCAAGGTCGACGAGCTTGTCGTCGGGCTCCCCAACGGTCAGGAGATCGTACGGCTCTCGGGGCTTTCCATCGCGCCGGGCGACCGCGTGCTGGTGACCGGGCCGTCGGGCGCGGGCAAGACCAGCCTGCTCCGGGCGATCGGGGGGGTATGGCCGTTCGGCTCTGGCGCGATCCGGGTGCCCGAAGGCGCAAGCGTGCTGGTGCTGCCGCAGCGCCCCTATTTGCCGCTCGGCAGCTTGCGCGGGGCCCTGGCCTATCCCGGCTCGGCCGATTCGTTCGCGGCGGGCGAGATCGAGGAGGCGCTCGATGCGGTCGGGCTTTCCGCCCTGAAGGGCCAGCTCGACGAGACCGCTTATTGGGCCGACAAGCTGTCCGGCGGCGAGCAGCAACGACTGTCGATCGCGCGCGCGCTGCTGCGAAAGCCGCAATGGCTGTTCCTCGACGAGGCGACCGCCGCGCTGGACGAGGCCTCCGAGGCCGAGCTTTACCGCCTCTTGGCCGCGCGGCTGCCGGGCTCAGCAATCGTCTCGATCGGCCATCGCTCGAGCCTGGTCGCATTCCACGGCCGCTTCTTCGAGCTGAAGCCCGAGGCGCCGGGACGCCACCGTTTGGCGGAGACCGGGCGGGTCGAGGCGAGACTCGCATCCGATGCGCTCGACCTCACCATCGGCTAGCTTAACCCGCTTCTACACGGCTCCCTTGTGGACTATCCTCGGCCGGCCCCGGCATGCGCCCGGCAGCGAGGTACGAAATCATGCCTAAGCCGATCCTTGTGGCCGCAGCGATCGCGACGCTGGCAGCGCTCACACTGGGGTTTGACGCTCAGCACTCGCCGGCGAGCGCGGCGCCAAATTACTGCAAACACCGCTACAATATCTGCCTCGCCCGTTGCCCGGCAGCGAACCGGAGATGCCCCACCCGCTGCCAGTCGCAATACCGGCATTGCAACTATCCAATGCCATATCTGGGCGACCTGCTCTGAGCAGGGCGAATTCGCGGCCAGGCGGGCTGCCCTACTCCTCGTCGTCCGTCTTGCAGCCGCTCTCGGCGTCGAGCCCGTCCGGCGTGCCCCAATCGTTGACGGGCACGCGCGGGAAGGACTTGCCGAAATCCTGCTTCACCATCGAGAAGCCCGACGGCACGTTGGAGTTCTCGGGGAATTCCACGATCCAGAAAAAATCGTAAGTGTCGCTCGGCCAGGTCTTGGGCACGCCGGGCAGAAGGTCGAGCTTGAAGAGCTGGCGCAAGGTTACCGCCTCGCCCTCGAACTTGGCTTCGAGCTCCTCATTGGCGATATGCCGGTGCTCCCACACCATCACCACGGTCTTCCCCTTGAGCGCGGGGTTGGCGAGGATATTGCGCGCGGCCTCCTGGGTGCGGCGGTTGAGCGCCTTGGTGAATTCGTCCTTGCCGCCGTCCTTGGGCACCACCGAATAGAGGATGATCGGCTTCGACCAGCTTTCCACCGCGGGCGTTGCGAGCTCGAGCGTGTGCAGGGTGATGGCGAAGAAGAAGGCGGGCTCGCCCCCACCGGCGAACAGCGAGTTGGCGGCGTCGCGGCCGAGATAGTTCAGCGCCAGCGCGCTCGCCCGCTGCCGGCCCACCTCGCAAAGCTTCCAGTCGTCGGCCTTCTCGCCGTGGCGCAAAATGATGATGCGCTCTGGCGCGGCGATGGCGGTATGGACGGCGGCGGCGAGGATGAGCGCGGCGAGCGCAAGACGAATCGGCATGGCCGAGAGTAGCGTTTGGGCGCCGCCGCCGCCATGCACCTCGCCGTGACCGAACTTCATTGCCATCCCCTCAGCACTTTAGGGCTTCCAGCTTCTCGGCCATGGCGGCGCGGAGGCCGGCGGCGCCAGCGTCCCAGTGCGCCGCGCGCGAGGCAAACAGTTGCGCCTGCGATCTGAGGATCAGCCCGTCCTCCAGCAATTTTAGATGATTGGCGCGGAGCGTGGTGCCGGTGGTCGTGATGTCGACGATCAGCTCCGCCGTGCCGGTCGCCGGGGTAGCCTCGGTCGCGCCGACGCTCTCGACGATGCGATAGCCGGTGACGCCGCTCGCGGCGAAGAAGCGGCGCGTCAGGTTCATATATTTGGTGGCCACACGCAGGCGGCGCCCATGCGCCGCGGAGAATTGCGCGGCGACGTCCTCAAGATCGGCCATGCGGGCGACATCGATCCAGCAATCGGGCACCGCGACCACCACGTCGGCGAGACCGAAGCCGAGCGGCACGACGAACTCGACCGAGCCGTCCACATCGGCCAGCGTTTCGCGGATCAGGTCCTCGCCGGTGATGCCGAGCTGCACACGGCCGGATTTCAGCTCATGCACGATCTCGGCCGCGGAGGTGTAGACCACCTCCACCCCGTCGATACCGGCCAGCGTGCCGCGATAAAGTCGCTCGTGGCCCTTGCTTTGCAAAGCGAGCCCGGCGCGCGCGAACAGATCGGCGGCCTGCTCCTTGAGGCGCCCCTTGGACGGCACGGCAATGGTGAGCTTCGGCGCGGCCATCAGGCATTCCCCCTGATTGCCGCAAGCAGGCGCTCGGTGTGAAGCGCGCAGCCGATGGCCGGCACCTCTTTGGGCGCGCCGAGATAAGCGATGAGCTGGTCGTAGCGGCCCCCTCCCCCGATCGCGTCGTCGAAGCCGGGAGCTTCGATCTGGAACAGCATGCCGGAATAATATTCGAGACTACGGCCGAACTCGGCGGTGAAGGTGGCTTGCGCCAGATCGAGCCCGCCGGCTTCGAGCTGCTTGAAGCGCCGCGCCAACGATTCCAGCGCGGGCCCGAGATCGAGCCCCGCGCCCTTGGCGATCATGGCAATGCGCTCCGCGGCCTCTTTCGGTGCCCCGGAGACGGCGAGGTAATAATCGATCACGGTTGCGACCTCGCGCGGCAGAGGCTCGGCCTTGAGATCGGCGGCGTGATCGAGCAGCCGCGCGGTGATCTCGCCAAGCGTCCGGTTGCCGGCGAGCGGCAGGCGCCGCGCGTCGAGATAGGCGGCGACCTTCTCCTCGGCGCGCTCCGGCTGGAGCCCGACGATGGCTTCGGCAAGCGCGGCGATGGGACCGTTGCCGTCCGGCCGCTCGCCCTTGGCGAGGCGCGACAGCAGCGCATGAAAAGCCTGCGGCCGCCAGAAATAGTGGCTGAGCTTGAGCCGCCAGCGTTCCGGCAGAGCCAGCGCATCGAGCAGCGCATAGAACAACGCGATGTCGCCGAAGCGCAGGCCAAAGCCCTTGAGCCCTGCGCGGCGCACGGCCTCCACGGCGAGCAGCACGATCTCGACATCGGCCTTTGACTTGTCCCGCTCGCCGAAACATTCGATGCCGGCCTGGCGGAACTCGCGCGGGCGAACCTGGCCGCCGCCCTGCGGCTGGAAGCGAAAGGCAGGGCCGTTATAGCAATAGCGGGCGGGCTGGTCGGCGTTGGGGTGGCGCTCGAGGTAGAGCCGCGACACCGGCACGGTGAGGTCCGGCCGAAGGCAGAGCTCGTCGCCCGCCAGATCGGTGAACACATAGGTGCGATTTCGGAGCCGCTCGCCGATCTGGTCGAGGAAGATGTCGGCCGGCTGGATGATCGAGGGCGCAACCTGCTCGTATCCGGCCCGCCGGAAGGTTTCGAGCAGTATCGTGGCCTGGACTTCGAGCGCCTCGAACTCTTTTGCCGATTCAGCGGCCATGGCTGTTCACTCATCGTCGCCAAAATTGATGGTCATGCCCGGCCGAAATGCCGGGCATCCACGAATTTCGAGTCAGGCATCGAAGATGTAGATGGCCGGGACAAGCCCGGCCATGACGGGTTGTTGCTATTCATTGCAGTAAACTTCTTTAAGATTTGTGGCGGTCGAGCACGCGCCGGACTTCTCTGACGAGATCGGCTTCGGGCACGGCGAATTGGGCCTCGGCCTGCTTCTTGAGATATTCCTCGCGGTTCTCGATCGAGGTGAGCGCGGCGCCGAGGATGAGGTCCTTGATCTGCACCTCGCCCTTGGCCTTCTCGTCGCCGCCCTGGATGACCACGCAAGGCGCGTGGCGCTTGTCGGCATATTTCATCTGCGCCTTCATGCCCGCATCGCCGAGATACATCTCCGCGCGGATGCCGGCGGTGCGCAAGCCTTGCGCCATCTTCTGGTAGCCGGCGATGCGGTC
Source organism: Methyloceanibacter sp. (assembly GCA_035630595.1). Classification (GTDB taxonomy): domain Bacteria; phylum Pseudomonadota; class Alphaproteobacteria; order Rhizobiales; family Methyloligellaceae; genus Methyloceanibacter. Next base: position 6,629 of record DASQKJ010000009.1, on the reverse strand, counting down.
GCGGTCGAGCACCAACACCACCACGGGGCCTTGCGGCGCACTGTCTTTATATCTGCCGAGGCGCTGCAGCCCAAACAGCAGCCGCGAGACGCCGATGGAGACGCCGGTGGCGGGGACTTTCTCGCCAGTGAAGCGCTCGACCAGCCTATCATAGCGCCCGCCGCTCACCACGGAGCCGAGCCGGATCGGCTGGCCCTTGTCGTCGGTGATAGGCGCAGTCAGCTCAGCCTCGAACACCGGCCCGGTGTAATATTCCAGTCCCCGCACGACCGAGGAGTCGATAACGATACGTTCTTCGTCATAGCCTGCAGCGTGAGTGAGCTTTGCAATCCCCTCGAGCTCATCAATCCCGGTTGCTGCGACTGGGACGCTTCCGAGAGTCTTACGGAGATTCTGTATCGTCACCTCATTGTTAAGGCGGAAGAGTCCCGCGGGCTTCCCCTCTGTGGTTTCGAACTGCTGAATCTTGCCACGATCGTCGACAACGTCAGCTGCATTTGAACCCACATATTCTAATGGCGTGAATTGTTGGGTGCGGATGTAGTCAATTATCAACTTTGACTGATCGAGGGTGAGTTTTGCCCCTTTGGTGAAGTCGCCACTTTCATCCTTCCTACCTTTACCGAGTAGGAAGCGCACACCCTCCTCGCCCAAGCGGTCATACTTGTCGATTGCCCGCAAGACGGTGAGACGCTTGCCCTTGTTGGCATCACCACCCAGACCAATCGACTCCAGCACGCCATCGAGGACTTTGCGGTTGTTGACCTTCACCACATATTGCCCGCGCGGGACGCCGAAAGCTTCCAGCGTGTCGGCGGCGAGCATGCAAAGCTCGGCGTCCGCCGCGACCGACGAGGCGCCGACCGTGTCGGCGTCGAACTGTTTGAATTGGCGATAGCGCCCCGGCCCCGGCTTTTCGTTGCGCCAGACCGGACCCGACTGATAGCGGCGGAAGGGCTTGGGTAGGGTCTGGTAGTTCTCGGCGACGTAGCGGGCGAGCGGCGCGGTGAGGTCGTAGCGGAGCGACAACCATTGCTCGTCGTCGTCCTGGAAGGAGAACACGCCCTCGTTGGGCCGGTCCTGGTCGGGCAGGAACTTGCCGAGCGCATCGGAAAATTCGATGGAAGGCGTATCCAGCGGCTCGAAGCCGTAGGACTCGAACACGCCGCGAGCCGTGCCGAGCATCTCCTCCGTGGCGCGGATTTCGCCGGCGGAAGTGTCGAAAAGCCCCTTCGGCAGGCGGGCCTCGGGGGATGAGGTCTCGGTCTTCTTGCTCATGATTTTCGGCTGATGGTTGCGAAACGGCTCCAGCCGCCCGCTTCTAGCCCATGATCAAAGGCCAGTCACCAGTGAACAGAATTGGGAGGGTGAAACGTTGGCCGGGGCCGTTCGCTCCATACCTCCCTCGCGGGATGGATGGGAGCAAGGGGCTACTTCGCGACGCGACAGCTACCGGCGGACTCAGGGCTAATCCACGAGGGCGGTCTGCTTGGCGAGCTCTACGAGGGCTTCGATCGGATGGCCCTTGTCCTTGAGCGCGCCGAGCGCCTCGGGCGCCGGCCCGCCGGTGGCCCAGTCGAGCATCTCGATGGTGTGCACGAAGGGCGCCGTGGTGCCGCGCTGAAGCTGCATCATACAGCCGATATTGGCGGTGACGATCACGTCCGGCTCGACCTTGGCGATATTGGCGAGCTTCCGCTCGCGGAGCTGGCCCGCGAGTTCCGGCTCCAGCAGATTGTAGGTGCCTGCCGAGCCGCAGCAGAGATGCCCCTCGGGGATATTCAGGATATTGAAGCCAGCCTGATCGAGCAGCGACAGCGGCAGCTCGTCGAGCTTCTGGCCGTGCTGGAGCGAGCAGGCGGAATGATAGGCGATGCGCAAGCCCGTCCACATCATCGGCGGCATCAGGCCGATCTCGTCGATCAGCTCGGTGATGTCCCGGGCGAGCTTCGCCACATAGGCGGCGCGCTCGGCATAGCCGCGATCGCGGGCAAGCAGGTTGCCGTAATCCTTGACCAAGGTGCCGCACCCGGAGGTGGTCACGACGATGGCATCGAGCGGCTTCTCGCGGATCACCGCGGTCCAGGCGTCGATATTGCGGCGCGCATAGTCGCGCGCCTCCTCGTCCTTGCCGAGGCTATGGACCAGCGCGCCGCAGCAGGTCTCGTCCTTGACGACGACAACGTCGACGCCGTGACGCCTGAGCAGCCGGATCGCGGCGCGGCTGATCGAGGGCGCCAGTACCTCCTGCACGCAGCCCAGCATCAGCGCGACGCGCTTGGCCTTGGGGTCCTTGCCAAGCGCGGATTTCGGCTTAGTGAGCTGCGCCTTGAGCGGCCGCGACGGGATCAGTTCGAGCGCGGCGGCGGGCCGCTCCAACCCGGCGCGGGCGATCAGCCCGCGGAAGGGACGGACGAGCCAGCCGAGCCGCAGCGCCAGCCGGAAGCGCCGCGGGTTGGGCAGGATCTTGCTCAGCAGCCAGCGTAAGGTCCGCTGACGCGGCGTGCGATGACCCTTGGCCTCGATGCGCACGCGGGCGAGGTCGACGAGATGCATATAATCGACGCCGGACGGACAGGTGGTCATGCAGGCGAAGCAGGAGAGACAGCGGTCGATGTGATAGGTCATCGAGGGCGTGACCTCGCGCTCCTCGAACATCTGCTTCATGAAATAAATGCGCCCGCGCGGAGAATCGCGCTCGTCGCCGGTCAACACATAGGTCGGGCAGGTGGCGGTGCAGAGCCCGCAATGCACGCAGCGCCGGAGGATCTCATCGGCGCGGGCGATGGTCGGGTCGGCGAGCTGGACGGCATTGAAATTGGTCTGCATGGCCCCTCGCCTAGATCCCCGCATACATCCGGCCGGGATTGAGAATCCCGACGGGGTCGAAGGCCTTCTTGACCGAGGCCGTCAGCGCCATGAGCCCGGCGTCGAGCGGCTGAAACACGTCGATGCCGGCCCGGGCCGAAGCTTCGGCGCGGATCAGAGTGGCATGGCCGCCGAATTCGGCAAGGGTGCGGCGGAGCTCGACGGCGCCCGCGTCGGAGATCGGTGGCGTTTCCAGCCAGATCAGTCCGCCCGACCAGTCATAGAGCACGTCCACGTCGATCTTGCGGGCCAGGCTGCTGACCAGCTTCGCCGCAACGGAGGGGGAGGTGGAAATGCGCCAGAGCGGGCGCCCCGATTGCTGGAACATCTTGAGTCGCCGCACGTCGTCCCAGAAGGCGCGGCTGCGCAACGTGTCGAGCTCCAGCGCCGGGGCATAGGCTTGCAGCATCTGTTTGAGACGGCTGGAGCGGTAGCGCGCCGAGGCCGGGAAATTCTCGACCCTGATGGCGGTGACGGCGGCGCCGTTATTGGCGATCTCCTGGTCGGAGAGGCGCTCGGCCAGCGCCGCATGCATATGCACGGTGCCGGAGACCTCGAACGGCGTGCCGTGGGCCAGGCAAAGGGCCTCCACTCCGTTGGGATCGGCGAGCCCGAAGCACAGCACGGTGCGCATCTCGCGCTGGGCCGGGAGCACCTTCAGCGCAACCTCGGTCATCACCGCGAGGGTGCCCCAGGAGCCCGCGAGCGCCCGGCCAAGATCGTAGCCGGTGACGTTCTTCATCACCCGGCCGCCGGCTCTGATCGTCTCGCCACGCCCATTGACGGCCTGGACGCCCAACACATGGTCGCGCACCGAGCCGCGAAGGATGCGCCGGCTGCCGGAGAAATTGGTGACGATCAGCCCGCCGATCGTGGACTGGCCCGGGCCGAAGCCGAGCACCGGCCCGAGATCGAGCGGCTCGAAGGGGAACTCCTGGTCGTTCTCCGCGAGCAATCGCTCGAGCTGCGCCACCGGCGTGCCGGCAAGGGCCACCAGCACCAGCTCGCTCGGCTCGTAGATCGGCACGCCCACCAGATTCTCGGTGCTCAGCACCGCGCCGTGCCGCACCGGGCGGCCGACCTCGCGCTTGGTGCCGTGCCCCATGACCTCGAGCGGCGTGCGCGTATCGGCCGCCTCGGCGACCAGATAGGCAAGCTCCTCCACCGTGTCAGGAGCATGGAAGCCGACCCGCATGTGACCGGTCACTGGACGGGTCCCTCCAGCGGAAACACCTTGCCGGGATTGAGCAGCCAGTCGGGGTCGAAGGCGGTCTTGATCCGCATCTGCTGCTCAATATCCGTTTCCGAGAACTGCACGCGCATCAGCTCGCGCTTCTCGACGCCGACGCCATGCTCGCCGGTGAGGCAGCCGCCAAGCTCGACACAGAGCTTCAGGATCTCGGCGCCGCACAGCTCGACCCGCTCGAGCTGGAGCGGATCGTTGGCGTTGTAAAGGATCAGCGGGTGTAGATTGCCGTCGCCGGCATGGAAGATATTGGCCACGTCGAAGCGGTATTTGCGGCAGATCCAGCCGATCTCGTCGAGCGCCTTGGGCAATGCGGAGAGCGGAATGACGCCATCCATGCAGTAATAGTCGGACAACTGGCCGATGGCGCCGAACGCGGCCTTGCGGCCCTTCCAAATCTTGGCGCTCTCCGCGGCGCTCTGACTCCGCCGCACGACCAGCGGCGCGAAGTCCGCGGCGATCTCGCCGATCTTCTCGAGCAAGGTGTCGATCTCGTCCTGCGAACCCTCCACTTCGACAATCAGCAGCGCCTCGACGTCGAGCGGATAGCCGGCGCCGACGAAATGCTCGCAGACATGGATGGCGGGCCGGTCCATGAATTCGAGGGCCACGGGCACGATGCCGGCGCCGATGATGGCGGCGACGCAGGCGCCTGCCCGCTCGTTGGAATCGAAGCCAAGCAGCATCGGCCGCGCGCCTTCCGCCGCCTTGAGGAGGCGCACGGTGACCTCGGTGACGATGCCGAGTTGCCCCTCGGAGCCGTTGATCAACGCCAGAAAATCGTAACCGGGCGCGTCGAGGCTCGGACCGCCGATATCGACGACCTCCCCGGTCATCAGCACCAGGCGCACGCCCAGCACGTTGTGGGTGGTGACGCCGTATTTCAAGCAATGCGCACCGCCGGAATTGGTAGCGACATTGCCGCCGACGGTGCAGGCGATCTGGCTGGAGGGATCGGGCGCGTAGAAGAACCCGTCGCCTGCGACGGCCTCGGTGATGGCGCTATTGGTGACGCCCGCCTCGACGCGGGCCACGCGGTCGACCAGGTCGACCGACAGCAGCTTGTTCATGCGCGACAGACAGAGCACGATCCCATCTTCCAGCGGCAGCGCGCCGCCCGCGAGCGAGGTGCCGGCGCCGCGCGGGACCACCTTGATCTGGTTCTCGTGGCAGAAGCCGAGGATCGCGCTCACCTCTTCGGTGGAGTCCGGCAGCACCACGGCGAGCGGCAGGCAGCGATAGGCGGTCAGCGCGTCGGTCTCGAAGGTGCGCCGGCCCTCGGCATCGGCGATCAGGATTGCGTGCGGAGCGGCCTTCTTCAGCTGCTTCAGGATCTCGCCGCGGCGCTGCAACACCGCCTGATCCGGATTCGGCAAAGAAAGCTGCGACATGTTTGGCTCCGCGAACGTCCGAGCGGACAGTTAATCCTAGTCTTTCGCATGCTTAAGGGCTGGCGGGCAATGCCTCGCGGCCGGAAGCACGCAGCCGGTCCGGGCATCGCGTTCCGACCGCTTTTTCCCGCGGCGGAACGGCGCAGATCGGCCCCTTTTTACGGTTTCGCGCGTTCTGCTAAAATGGCGGAAAAACTTCGGGAGATAAGCTGGGCAACCGTCCGCATGAGGCTGGGGAACCTCTAAGGACGCTCAAGGAGAGTCGAGATGAGGAAGCTTCCGTTTTATGGACTGGCTGCGGTCACGCTGTTGGCCATGAGTTCACCGGCTGCCGCAGAAGGCGACGCAGCCAAGGGCAAGGCGGCCTTCGCCAAATGCGGCATCTGCCACCAGGTCGGACCGAACGCACAGAATCTGGTCGGGCCGGAGTTGAACGGCATTGTCGGACGGAAAGCGGCGAGCGTCGCCGATTACGCCATGTACTCCGCCGGCATGAAGAAGCTCGGCGCGGATGGCTACACTTGGACCGAAGAGAATCTCGATAAGTGGATCACCGATCCGAAGGCGATGATTGCCGATTCGCCGATGGCGCTCGCCTTCCCAGGCATCCCCGATGCCGCGGAGCGGGCCGACATCATCGCTTATCTGAAGACGGCCGCGGCGCAATAGCCGCGCGACGTCAAGGCGTGGTTTTGCTCCCGGCCGGCTCGGCCGAGACTTTCGGCTCGGGCGAAGGAGCGCTTCCCTCCTTGGCGCCGAATTTCTCGATGTCTTCGAGCACGGTCCTGAAGAAATAGTCCCGGTCGCCTTCTTCCTTCGCGATCTCGCCCCAAGCACCCCGCAGGGCGGTCAGCACGGTTTCGGGCCAGGGCTCGATCTTGACGCCGTGCTTGGCCAGTTTGACGAGCGCTTCGGCTTGTAGCTTGGCGCTCTCTTCGAGCGTCGCCTGCAAGGTCGCAAGGCAGGCGCTCTCGATCATGCCGCGCTGCTGGTCGGCCAGCGCGTTCCAGCGCTCCCGGTTGACGATCAGCTCCATCACCGTCTCCGGCTGGTGCCAGCCAGGCGCATAGATGAGCTTGACCTCGTCCTTGAGCGGCTGCCGTTCGTCGACCGCCGGCGGATAG
>DASQKJ010000008.1:0-2884 GCA_035630595.1 Methyloceanibacter sp. | reverse complement strand
TCTTGGCAATTGCCGGAGGGGACTTCTGTCGCGCCGGCTCTCGGGGCCAGCGAGACAACAGCGGCCCAGTCGATCAGCAGCGATGCGATCGCAGCAGCCGCAAATTGGCGCGCAGGCAACAAGCGAACCCCCGTGCGATTCCCTCAAGCCGCACCCAACAATACCCCGAAAGCTGGCTGCAATAATGGCAAATTGCACGCCGCACGGGAGGCCGCAAACCTTGCTCCGCCGCAATTTCGCGACTTGATGCCCGAATTTTAGGTAGGCAACGCCGCTATGGAGACGGAGCGCTGGGAAACCCTGGCCGCTTGGCTGTGCGTCTTTCGTGAAGGCCGCTTAGCCTATAGCCTGCCTGGGCAAGGACACCGAATTTGGCCGACCTAAGCCGGGGCCTTGCGCCGGCGACCAGCGAAGCGAGGGAGAGTGAGCCATGCGAATTCCGACCGCGTTCCGAGGCATTGTCATCGCGCTGATCGTCCTGTTTGGTGTCGGTCTCAACCAGGCGCATGCCGACAGCGGCAGCGTGGTTCTGACGATCTACAAGGCCGGCTGGATCATCGGCGGCTCGGGCGGCCACGGCACGCTCACCTTCCGCGGCAAGCGCTATCCGCTTTCGGTCGGAGGCCTCGATTACGGCCTGGTGTTCGGCGGATCGAAAACCGTGCTGGGCGGCCGGGTGCGCAATATCAGCCGCGCCTCCGACATTGCCGGCGTCTATGGCGCGGCGGGCGCAGGTCTTGCGGTCGGCGGCGGCGCGCGCGCCATCGTGCTCGCCAATCAGAAGGGCGCGGTATTGGAGCTGTCAGGCCGGCAGGTCGGGCTGATGGCGAATGCCGATCTGAGCGGGCTCGCCATCACGATGAAGTAGCGGCGGGAGTGGCGTCGACAAGCGCATATCGCCTGAAGGAAGAAAAGTGGTTTCGATCCTGAGCCTGTAAACAAGATCGCCTGGAGTCGCCATGTGGTATCGCTTGCTCGCCCTCGCCCTGCTCCTGCTGCCCGCCCAAGTCCTGGCCGGCGCCAAGGAGAAGGTCGCGGCGCTGGCGCCGGCGGCGCTGGTGCTGGTGATGGACGACAAGGGCAACGAGCTGGTCGCGCAGAACGCGGACAAGCCCTTCGTACCGGCCTCGGTCGCCAAGATCGTGACCGCCTGGCTGGCGATGGAGGTGCTCGGCGGCAACTACCGCTTCGAGACAAAATTCTACCTGGACAAGAACCGGGTACTGTATGTGCGGGGCGGCGGCGATCCCTTCCTGATCTCCGAGGAGCTGGAGCCGCTTGGGCGGGAGCTGGTCGCCGCGACCGGCAAGGAGCCCCTCACCGGCATCGTGCTCGATGGGAGCTACTACCCCTCCGACCTCCGCATCCCGGGCATCGAGGACACCGACGAAGCCTATGACGCGCTGAACTCCGCGCTCGCGGTGAACTTCAATACGATCGCCGCGGTACGCAAGGGCAAGACGGTCCGCTCCGCCGAACAGCAGACCCCGATCACCCCAGTGGCAATCAGCGAGTTCCAGGCGCGTGGTCCTCAGGGGCGCGGCCGCATCAGCCTGACCCAGGATCCGGCGGTGAGCCTGAAATATGCGGGCGAGCTGATCGCCGCGTTCATCGAGCGGGCCGGCGGTAGCGTCAAGGGCCAGATCACGACCGGAGCGGTGCCCGAAGGGTTGAAGCCGGTCTATGTGCACCGTCAGTCGCGCACCCTCTCGGAAATCCTGACCCAGTTGCTGCTCGGCTCGAACAACTACATCGCCAACCAGGTCTTCCTAGAGATCGGCGGAACCCTGGGCGGTCCCGTCAGCCTGGAGAAGTCGCTCAAGGTCGCGAACAAGATGCTTGCCGCCAACGGCCTCGCCGACGCCATCCATCTCGAGGAGGGCTCCGGCATCAGCCGCGACAATCACTTCACGGCCCGGGGTCTCGCCCAGCTGCTCCATCTGTTCGAGCCTCATGCCACCCTGCTCAAGGGCGGCAAGGGCGCCCTCTACAAGACCGGTACCTTTTCCGGCGTCCGCACTCTGGCGGGCTACGCCGACACCTCCGAGCACGGGCGGGTGCGCTTCGTCATCGCGCTCAGGAGCAACGACAGTGCGATGCGCTTCAAGCTACTCAAGGCCATCCGGTCCGGGCTTTAGCTGAGCGGGCCCCGCCATCACGATGAAGCAGCGCGGGCAAAGGCGCATCGCGCCGCCCACCATTCACGATTCCGTGTGGCAATGTTTACTGCGTTGCCCCCATTGCGGCTTGCTAGGCTAGAGTCACGGAATGAACCTGCTTTCACACTTCGCCTGTCCTGCTGCCTTCGCACTTGTCGCGCTGCTTGCCGGATCGGCTGCCGCGCCCGCGGTGGATGAAGCGCGGACGCCCTGCACCGAGGACGCGATGATCGTCTTCGATGCCTCGGGGTCGATGGCCGGCAACACGGTCCAGGGCCTGTTCAGCGCTGTGACGCGCATCGACGAGGTCCGCAAGGCCCTGGCGCAGGTTTTGCCGAACGCCGCGAAGTTTCGCAAGATAGGGCTCATCACTTACGGTCCCGGGCCGTATGAGCAATGCAATGTCAAGCTCGACTTCCCGCCGATGCCCAACGCGGCCGAGTCCATCATGAGCGTGGTGAACGTGATCAACCCGGCCGGCAAGACACCGCTTGTGGCGGGTGTGATGCAGGCGGCCGAGGTCCTCGACTACCGGTCGGAACAGGGCACCATCGTCTTGCTGACCGACGGCGAGGAGACCTGCGGCGGCGCGCCATGCGAGCTCGGCAAATTGCTTAGAGCGAAAAGTCGGCGCCTGACCGTTCATGTCATCGGCTATCAATTGAAGGCCTTCCGCTGGACCGGCGCGCAGAGCTTTCTCGATGCGAAATGTCTCGCCGAGGAGA
>DASQKJ010000007.1:0-3594 GCA_035630595.1 Methyloceanibacter sp. | reverse complement strand
GTGGAGACGTGGCCGAGAGGCTGAAGGCGGCGGTTTGCTAAACCGTTATACGGTCAAAAGCCGTATCGAGGGTTCGAATCCCTCCGTCTCCGCCAGGCTTCCAGACGGCCGGGCCCCTCGGACAACGGGTCCGTCGGGTGGCTTTGCGCCACAATGCGGCCTTAAGCTGAGGGATGATGACCGCCATGGCGCAGCAGCGAACCGATCCGCGTCTTGATCCGATTTTCATCGAGCAGGAGCGAAATCGCTTTGCCGCGCGGGCGCTCGCTTTCCTTGTCCTGCTTAACGGTGCCGGGGCGCTGGTTCTGCTCTCCATCCTGGCGAGGGCGCCGGTGTCGACCGTCGATTCCAAAACTGCGGCGGCGATGCTGTTCTTCAGCGGCGGCGCGATCGCCGGGCTGCTGAGCTCGTTTCTGGCCTATATCAATCGGACGCTGACCATGGAGGCGCCGCATCGCGCCAATTTGCGGGCGGCCTTGCAAGGGCTCGCCATCGCCGTTGTCATCGGCAGCGGCGCGGCTTTTCTTACGGGCATGAACATGGTGGCCGGAGCCGCCTCGGAGAAATCGAGCTCTCATTCCAAGGGCTCGAAAGAGCAGCGCGCACCGGCAAAGCCGAGCGAGCGCGTCCATCTCAAGGACGCCGCCTGGAGCGTGGACGATTCGGCCCTGGCGATTTCCTTCAGGAAAGTCGCAGCTTAAGGCGGACCGGTAATCTGCCGCGTGAAGTTCTCCCACACCGTCTGCAGATCGGCGGTGAGCTCGTTCAGCCTTTCACCGACCACGGTCCAGTTCACCATGCGGCCCCCTAGCAGGGGATCCGCCCTGGAATCGGCGAAATAGGCAACGCCGACCGTCAGCAGTACGCCGAAAATCACGCCAAGAAGGAAACGCATTCAAGTTGCCCCCTCTGAAACTTTCTCATCATAGGCCTCAAGGGCTGGAAGAGGAAGTTGCAAGCTGCGCCGGCGGCCAGGTCGCCCGCCGGCTCATCCGCCGTTGCGGAGGAGCCCGTCACGAACGGCCAGGCGGTTGGCGATGCTCACGCCGGACGTCAGCGCGCCCTCCATGTAGCCGGCAAACTTGTAGCAGCTATGCTCGCCGGCGAAATGCAGGCGCCCTGCGATGCCCTGATGCAGGATCGGCCCCATGGTGGTGATCTCTCCGGGCGCGGCGAAGGAATAGCTCGCGCGCGTCCATTGCACGGCGGGCCAATCCATCAGGCGGCCGGCGACGAAGGCCTCGGCAAGCTCCGGATAGCGTAGCTTCAGCTCCGCGGCGTAGGCCGCGTCGCGGTGGTCGGCGGGCACCGCGCGCATCGCATCGGCGCCTGGACCGCCGGAAAAGGCAATCATGCCGGCCGGCGCGTCGCCGTCCTGTCCCGCGGTGCTCTCCCAAGTGGCCTGCACATGGCCGTCGCTCAGCGACTCAGGCGACCGATCGTCCTCCAGCCAGAACCGATTTTTGAGTGAAATCAAATACTTGATGTTGTTCCCCATTTGCGGCTGCAGGACCGGAGGCAGCTTCGGATCGAAGGCGATATTGTCCCAGACCGACGGCGGCACGGTGAGAATGGCGTCGTCGGCGGTGAAGCTGCGGCCGTCGGCGCAAGTGACGCTAACGCGATCCTGCCCGATCGTGAGGGCGCTCACCGGCGCGTTCAAGAGGATGCGCTCCGCGCCGATCTCGGCGGCGAGCTTCTGCGCGAGCTGCTGGTTCCCGCCTTGGCAATGATATACCTGGGTTTCCGTCCAACCCTTCTCGAGGCTTCCGCCTTTGACCGCGGTCAGCAGAGCGAGATAGCCCTGCCGCTCTGGAGCCACCCCGGTCTCGGAGACGAAATCGGCAATGATCGCCCGTTTGGCGATCTTGGCAACGTCGACCGACATGACCTTGTCCGGAACGGCGATCCTGTCGAGCTTAGTCGCATCGGGGCTTGTCCAGGGCGTGTCGGGAAGGATCGGGCCGGCATCGTCGCCGATCGACTCGAGAATGTCGTCCATCCCTTCCCAAAGGGATGCGGCTTCCCGCTTGCTCAGCAATTTGCCCTCGATCACGACCGGCCAATCGGCGCCGGTTTCGGGGACTTCGAGAAATTCGAGTCCGAATTTTTTGGCATAAGCCGCCCAGAGCGGGTGATTGCTACCGATCAATTCGCCGCCCCCCTCGACGAAGCGGCCGGGAACGAAATTGTCAAAGGTGACGACCCGCCCGCTCACCCGGTCGCGCGCTTCGAGCACGGTCACGTCATAGCCGGCAGCAAGGAGTTCATAGGCCGCGGTCAGTCCGGCAAAACCCGCGCCGATGACAATGATCGACTTGCCCGATGGTTTGGCGCGCTGGGCGCGTGCGAATCGGTTGCTAAGCAGCAGCGCCGCCCCCGCGGCGATTGAGCCCTTGAGGAATTCGCGCCGCGTGACCGCGTCGACCGGCGTGCCGTAGCGCGCGTGAAGCCGAGTATAGAGTGAGCGGCGCATCGTCCCGCCTCTGTTGAGGAAAGGGCATCGTGCCTCAAGGTGCGAGGCTACGGAAGTCCTGGAATTTCGCGGTCATCCAATCTGTGCCGAATTCGACGAGATCACCGGCCTCGATCAGCTCGCTGCTAGCGTGGCCGACCAGGCCCTGTTTGGCGCGGCCAGTCGCCAGATAGTCGCGCAGGATGGTCGCGAAATAATCTTCGCCAGGGCAGTCCAGGATCCCGTGCTCGTCGTCGAGACACTCCACCACGCGCGTCTCAAGGCCGTCTTTGCCCTGACAACGATAGTGGCGCCGCACGCGTCGTTTCTCGGGCAGGTCCGCGCGATATTCGGCAAAGTGCAAGACGGTCGTCGTGTCGAGATGGGCGCCCATCCGGAGGATGCGTCCACCGGCCTGGCAGAGCCGATCGAGCGGCGAGCCGGGTCCGTAATAATCGTTCCATGGCGCGTCGGCGAGTAGGTCTTGCGCTCGGTGCCCACGCGCTGCAAAGCGGCCGGACGGATTATCGGTCACCAGCGTACCGAGACGCTTGCGGAAGGCTTCGGCGAGATAACCGACCTCGTGAAAGACAGGGGCGTTGACGGCATCGAATGGTGGCGCGTCGGCGAGCAATGCTTCTCGTTCGGCCTCGGGATGTTGATTCACCCAATCCCAGTCGCATTCGGCGCCCAAGATCATCAGCAGAGTGCCGTCAGCCCCCACCGCCGCCTCCAGAGCATCGAGCAGAGCCTCGGCCCCGCCGTGCAACGGCCCGATGGCTCGCAAGGACACGTGAAGCATGAGCGTGTCGCCGCCGCTCACGCCTAGGCGGCGGAGATCGTCGGTGATCGTCCCTAGAGCGAAAGAGGACGCCGCCAATCAGCCGCTGGCGGCGCGGCGCTGGTCGTCGGAAGCGACTAGCGTCTCTTCCGCCGGCAAGGGCTCGAGCGCCGCCTCGATGGCGTCGTCGACCGTGGAGACCCAGACGAAGCACACCGCGTTCCGCGCCGCCTCCGGCACGTCCTCGAAGTCTTTCTTGTTGCGCTCCGGCAGCATCACCGTGGTGATGCCGGCGCGCACCGCAGCCAGCACCTTGTTCTTGACGCCACCGATCGGCAGGACCAGGCCGCGCAGCGAG
>DASQKJ010000006.1:0-44833 GCA_035630595.1 Methyloceanibacter sp. | reverse complement strand
CGCTGCCTTGGCAGCCAATGCGGTGACAGTTGAACCGGCAAACGTCCATGCCAACCGCACCGGCAGTTCCACCGTGATCAACACCATCCAAGCGGCCGAGACGATCGACGCAACCAATTGCCGGAACGGCTGGTGCGCGGCGGCTGGCGGCTATGTGCGAAGCAGCAAGTTTCGTTTTGCACGCGCGGGCCGGGGCGGCAGCAGCGCCGCTTCGAAAGGATATGACTACAACGTTCCCTTGGCGCTCCCGCCTTACGGTATTCGCCGTCATTCTGGGCTATGGCGGAGGCGCTATTACGACAAGTTCGGCAATTACACCAAATACGGCCAGCAGCCCTAAGCTCAGCTCCCGAACACACGGGCGAAGATCGTGTCGACATGCTTCAAGTGATGGCCGAGATCGAATTGGGCGCGGAGCGTCTCCGGTGACAGCGCCTTGCTGACGTCCTTGTCGGCGAGCAGCACCTCGAGGAAATCGGCGCCGTCCTCCCACACCGTCATGGCATTGCGCTGCACGATCCGGTAGGCCTCCTCGCGCGGGATGCCGGCGTCGGTCAGCGCCAGCAACACGCGCTGCGAATGGATCAGGCCGCCAAGACGGTCGAGATTTTGCCGCATGCGCTCGGGGTAGACCACGAGGTCCTTGATGATCCCCGTCAGCCGCGTCAACGCGAAATCGAGCGCGACCGTGGCGTCCGGCCCGATCACCCTCTCGACCGAGGAGTGCGAGATGTCGCGCTCGTGCCAGAGCGCCACATCTTCGAGCGCCGGCATCGCATAGCTGCGCACCACGCGGGCGAGCCCAGTCAGGTTCTCCGACAGGACCGGGTTCCGCTTATGCGGCATGGCCGAGGAGCCCTTTTGCCCCGGGCTGAAATATTCCTCCGCCTCCAGCACCTCGGTCCGCTGCAAATGCCTGATTTCGGTCGCCAGCCGTTCGACCGAGCTCGCCACTACCGCGAGCGTGGCAAAATAGGCGGCGTGGCGATCGCGCGGCACCACTTGCGTCGAGATCGGCTCGACCCGGAGGCCCAGCTTCTTCGCCACAAAGGCTTCGACCCGGGGGTCGACATGGGCAAAGGTGCCGACCGCGCCGGAAATGGCGCAAGTGGCGACTTCCTCCCGGGCGCGCAGGAGCCGCTCGCGCGCACGCGCGAATTCGGCATAGGCCACAGCCAGCTTCAGCCCGAACGTGGTCGGCTCGGCATGGACGCCATGACTCCGGCCGACCGTGAGCGTGTCCTTATGTTCGAAGGCACGGGCCTTGAGCGCAGCGAGCAAGGCGTCGGTGTCGGCGATCAGCAGATCCGCCGCCTCGACCAACTGCACGTTGAAGCAGGTGTCGAGCACGTCCGACGATGTCAGCCCCGAATGCAGGAAGCGAGCCTCGGGTCCGACATGCTCGGCGACCGAGGTGAGAAAGGCGATCACGTCGTGCTTTACCTCCCGCTCGATCTGGTCGATGCGGCCAATGTCGAAGCCGCCGCGCTTTCGCACCGCGTCGGCGGCATGTTTGGGGATGAGCCCGAGTTCGGCCATCGCCTCGGCGGCGTAGGTCTCGATCCTGAGCCAGACGCGGAATCTGGTCTCGGGCTCCCAGATGCGAGCCATCTCGGGGCGGCTATAGCGAGGGATCATGCGTTCGAAGAAGCCTTTCCGCGAGCAATGCGCCAGAGGCGCTAAGCCTTAGCAGAGCCGGCGCCACCGCTCAAATCATCGACCCCTTCAAATATCGGCGGTCTTGGCCTCGCGCGGTCCGAACCAGGCGATAAAGATCGCAGCGGCCACGGCCAGAGCGGCGTAAGCCGGGCGCGGCGGCAACAACATATCCAGCAGGAACGTGTAGAAGTCGTTGAGCGAGGCAAGATACATCCCGGTCAGCGTCCAATCCTGCTGGCTTGGATAGGTGGCGTGAATGTAGATGAATCGCAGGAGTCCGCCGAAACTGCAAAACGCCACCACGAAGATGAAAAGCGCGAACAGGAAGCGGACCACGAAGCCCCGCTTGGCGGCAAAGTTCTGCACCCACCAGGTGACGAGCGCGGCCAGAGCGCCGGCGAAACCGACGATCCGCAAGGTGTGCCGGGTCTGCTCGTTCATGAAGGTGTTCATGTAGTCGCCGAGCAATAGCGCCCACATCGAAACGCCGATCACCACCGCGAAAAGGATGGCCAGCACAAAGCCGACCACGCTGCCGAAAGTCACTTTATCCATTGTCCGTCATGCCCCGTTCGCGAGCCTTATTGGTCAACTATGCAGGGGAATTGGCCCGTCTGCAATCCGCACGCGGGAGGCCGCGCAGGCTTGAAGCGGCCCTGTGTTTGTGGTCCGATCCCGCGCCACGCAACGGAGGCGACACGCCATGGCATTCGAGAACCTCAAGGCCGAACTTGCGCTGCTCCTCAATCAGATGGAGAACCAGCCGGGGGATCGCCACGAGCTTTACCTCCAGATCAGAGAGAAGTTGAACGAGATGCGCGCTTTCGGCATGCCGCTTCCTGACGACCTGGTACGCTTGGAGCGGGAGCTCGAAGCGGAATTCAAGGCGGAGGAGCGCGCCGCCAAGAAGAGCTAGCGTGGAATTTGACTGTCTCGCGCTGCGATGATAGGCGCCGCTGTCTTCAGCCAGCCGGGACCACTTCGATCTCCTCGTAGGTACCGTTCGACCAGCGATAAACGGCGTAAGGCGGCAGGTTCGGGTCGCCCTTCGCGTCGAACTTGAACTTGCCGATCACGGTATCGAACTCGTTCTCGTTGAGCGCCTTCACCACATCCGCGGAGGCCGTCGACATCGCCTTCTCGACCGCTTGCTTCCAGGCCTGGATGGCGGCGTAGGTGTAGAGCACATAGCCTTCGGGCTCGATGCCCTTGTCCTTGAAGCGCTTCACCACTTCGGCGGCCGCGGGGTTCTTGCGCGGGTCAGGCGAGAAGGTCATCAGGGTGCCTTCGCCCGCAGGCCCCGTGATCGACCAATATTCATGAGTGATGAGCGCGTCGCCGCCCATCAGGATGGTGGCCAGGCCCTGGTCGCGCATCTGGCGCACGATCAGTCCGGCCTCGGTGTGATAGCCGCCGAGGAACAGTACATCGATATTGGCCTGCTTCAACTTGGAGACCAGGGCCGAATAGTCCTTCTCGCCGGCGGTGATGGCCTCGGTCATGGTTTCCTGCTTGCCGGCCGCGTTGAGCGCCTTCTTGGTCTCGTCGGCGAGGCCTTTGCCGTAAGCGGTCTTGTCGTGGACGATGGCGATATTCTTGTCGGCGAAGTGCTCGGCCAGATATTTTCCGGCGATGCCGCCTTGCTGATCGTCGCGGCCGCATACGCGATAGACGTTGGGTCCGGCGCGGTCGTCGGTGAACGCCGGATTGGTTGAGGCCGGCGAGATCTGCACCATGTCGCTCTCGGCATAGACCTTGGACGCGGGGATCGACGAGCCGGAGCAATAATGGCCGGCGACGAGCTGAACGCCGCCACCGGTCAGCTGATTGGCGACGGCCACTGCCTGCTTCGGGTCGCAGGCATCATCGCCGATCGACAGATCGAGCTTCTTGCCCAGCACGTCGCCCGCAGAGTTGATGTCCTCGACCGCCAGCTCCGCGCCGTTCTTCATCTGCGCCCCGAAAGTGGCGTATTGGCCCGTCATCGGGCCGACGACGGCGATCGGCGTGGTGCTGCTTTCCTCGGAGCCGCCGCAAGCAGCAACCAAGACGGCTTGCAAGAGGACTGCGATCAGCCCGGCCATACGCTTCATGACGACCTCCCTCTACGAGAACCTGACCTTAGCTTACATCAATTTACAAGAACGAGCGCGACCCCTTACGCCTTCCGGTCGCGCCAGGTGAGCGGGCCGGTCCGTTCGTAGAGCCAGCGATATTGCGTGACCATTTGCCTGGTGCGCATGGAGCGATAGCCCAAGCTCGCCGCCGCAACCAGTACCGCATAGGCGACGAGATAGTAGTAGAGCGACAGCAGCTTGCCGTCGAACAGGGCATAGTGGACGAAGCGCACCGCGGCGGCGAGCAGCGCCATATAGAAGAAAATGCGCCAGAATGGCTTCCATGACCGCGCCAGGCCCTGGCCGGCCAGAAACGCCGCACCGCCCCCGATGATCACGGTGAGCACCAGGAACACGCG
This sequence comes from Methyloceanibacter sp., assembly GCA_035630595.1. Lineage (GTDB taxonomy): Bacteria > Pseudomonadota > Alphaproteobacteria > Rhizobiales > Methyloligellaceae > Methyloceanibacter. The sequence goes on along the minus strand of DASQKJ010000006.1, from coordinate 40,698 downwards.
CAGTCCATCGTCGGAGAGCCAAGTCATTGCCGCGCTCCCTGGCGGCTGCCGTCATGGGCGCCGCCTTCGAGATAGGCCGCCTGCACCTCCGGGCTGCCGAGCAGCTCTGCGCCGGAGCCGGTCATGGTGATCCTGCCATTGACCAGGACGTAGCCGCGATGCGCCAGCCTGAGCGCGTGATAGGCGCTTTGCTCGACAAGGAATACGGTCAGGCCTTCCGCGTTGAGTGCGCGGATCGCGGCAAATATCTGCTTCACGATCAGCGGTGCCAGGCCTAGAGACGGCTCGTCCAGTAAGAGCAGGGTGGGGCGCCCCATCAGCGCGCGGCCGATGGCGAGCATCTGCTGCTCGCCGCCCGACAACGTGCCGCCACGCTGATGCTGCCGCGCCTTGAGCAGCGGGAACAGCGTATAGACGCGTTCCAAATCCGCTTGGAAACCTTTCGCATCGCAGGCAACAATGGCGCCCATCTGCAGGTTCTCAAGCACCGTCATGCGCGAGAAGATGCGGCGCCCCTCCGGCGATTGCACAATGCCGCTCCGCGCGACTTCGTGGGTCGGCAGAGAAGTAATGTCGCGGCCTTGGAACACGATGCGGCCCTCGTTCGCCCGTGGGCGGCCGAAGATCGTCATCATCAAGGTGGTCTTGCCGGCGCCGTTGCCGCCGATCAGGGCGACAATCTCGCCTTGACGAATATCGAGATCGATCCCATGCAGGATCGGCAGCACGCCATAGCAGGCCGTCACCTTGTGCATTTCCAGGAGCGGGGCGGTCATAAGCCCACCTCCCGCTCGACCACCGGCAGCTCTTCGTCGGGAACGCCGAGATAGGCGGCGATGACCCGCGGATCGTTGCGTACCGCCTCTGCCGTGCCGTCGGCGATCTTCTTGCCGTAGTCGAGCACGACGACATGGTCGGAGATGCGCATCACCACGCTCATGTCGTGTTCGATAAGCAGGATGGCGATGCCCTCGCGTTCGCGGATCGAGTAGAGCAGCTCGTTGAGAGCCTCGCTCTCCCGCGCGTGCAGGCCGGCCGCCGGCTCGTCGAGACAGAGCAGCAACGGCCGCGTGCACATGGCGCGTGCGATCTCGAGCTTGCGCTGCTCGCCATAGGGAAGGTCGCCCGCCGGCGCGTCGGCGCGGGACAGCAGATTGACCCGCTTGAGCCAGTGGCGTGCCAGATCGATGGCCTCCGCCTCCGCCCTGGGGAAGCCGCCAATGCCGAGAATGGCGCCGAAGGTGTAGCCAGAGGCGCGCATCAGCACGTTGTGTTGCGCCACCATCAGGTTCTCCAACGCGGTCATGCCGGGAAACAGCCGGATGTTCTGAAAGGTACGGGCAACCTTGGCGCGGTGATTGATGTCGTGGTCGTCGAGCCGTTCCAGGCGGAACAGTTCGCCATTCGGCTGGCGAAGCTCGATTGTGCCTTCGGTCGGCTTGTAGAAGCCGGTGATGCAATTGAACACGGTGGTCTTGCCGGCGCCGTTCGGGCCGATCAGGGCGGTGATGTCGCGCCTCCCAACCTCGAAGGAGACGTCGTCGACGGCGGTGAGGCCGCCGAAACGCATGGTGAGATGCTCGACCTTGAGCAGGGGGTCTTGCTGCCACCGGCTCATGCGCGCCCTTCTTTGACCAGGTCGGCGCTGATCGGCCGTGCCTCGTCGAGCGAGATGGACGGCGTGCGCGTGCCGATCAGCCCGCGCGGCCGCCAGACCATGATGCCGACCATGGCGACGCCGAACAGCAGCATGCGATAAAGCGCGGGATCGAAGCCCTCGCCGAAAATGTCTTGCAGGCGGTGCGTATGCCGGAGCGCTTCGAAGCCGCCGACCATGACGATGGCCGCGATTGCCACGCCGAGCTGGCTGCCCATGCCGCCCAGCACGACAATGGCGAGGATGATGGCCGACTCGATGAAAGTGAAGCTTTCCGGGCTGATAAAGCCTTGCCGCGTGGCGAAAAAGGCTCCCGCCACTCCACCGAACATCGCGCCGATGGCGAAAGCCGACAGCTTGGTCATTGTGGTGTTGATGCCGAGCGAGCGGCAGGCGATCTGATCCTCGCGCATCGCCTCCCACGCGCGCCCGACGGGGAGGCGCCTGAGTTTCAACGTCACCAGGTTGGTGGTGAAGGCGAGCACCAGGATCAGGTAGTAGAGGAAGATGATGCCGTGCAGCGGGTCGAATTTGATGCCGAAAAACGCGCTGAAACTGTCGCTGCTGGGCGTGAACGGCAGACCGAAGAAAGTCGGCTTGGGGATCGCGGAAATCCCGTTCGGCCCGTTGGTCACCTCGGTCCAATTCAGCAGTACGATACGGATGATCTCACCGAACGCGAGCGTCACGATGGCGAGATAGTCGCCTCGGAGACGAAGCACCGGAAAGCCGAGAACGATGCCCCAGAGCGCCGCGGCGGCTCCGGCGATCGGCAGGCAGATCCAGAAGCCCATGTCGAAATGGGTGGCGAGCAGCGCGAACGTATAGGCGCCGACCGCGTAGAAAGCGACATAGCCGAGATCGAGCAGACCGGCGAGGCCGACGACGATGTTCAAGCCCCAGCCGAGCATGATGTAGGTCAGCACCAGGATCGACAGGTCGAGCAAATAGCGGACCGGCAGACCGAAATTGAATGCCTTGTTCAGGAGATAGGCGCAGATCGGGAAGAGGATGGCGAAGGCGATGCCGCCGACCGTGAAGATGCGCGCATAGGGAAGGTCCGGAAAGTAATAGACCAAAATGCGCCGCAGCACACCGATGCCGAGGAACAGCAGCACCGCCTGTCCCACCAGTTGAGCCGCCGGGTTCCGTGAAACCAACCCGGTCGCGAAGACGATCGTCGCGATCAGTGCGGTGACGCCGAGCACGACTTGATCGCGCCGATCGAACGGCTCCCGAGTGAACAACTTGGCGAACGGGCGGGTGATCGGATAGTCCGCATTCCAGACGAACAGGTTGAGCAGCAGCCGTCCGACGAAGACGATGCCGACGGCGATGGCAAGCTCTTTGGGACGAGGCAGAAGCGCCAGCCCGGTTACACCGTCGACGGTGCGAAATCCAAGCAACAGGCTGAACAGCGCGAAGGCGATGATGCCGGCGAGCACCGAGTCGAGGAGGGCCGACTGGAGCCTCTGACTGAACGGTGTGCCGGGCTTCGCCAACGCGCTCAGACCTTTTCCACCTCGGGACGTCCGAGCAGCCCCGTCGGGAAGAAGATCAGCACGATCGCAAGCATCGAGAACGCCGCGACGTCCTTGTACTCGATGCTGAAATACGCCGACCAGAAGGTCTCGATCAGACCGATGATGAGGCCGCCGAGCATCGCGCCGGGCAGCGAGCCGATGCCGCCGAACACCGCTGCGGTGAAGGCCTTAATCCCCGCGACAAAGCCGATATAGAAGTCGATCACGCCGTAATAGAGTAGGTAGAGCAGCCCGGCGACGGCGGCCAGACTCGCGCCGAGCACGAAAGTGAGCGAGATGGTGCGGTCGACATTGACGCCGGAAAGCGAGGCCATCAGCCGGTCCTGCTCGCAGGCGCGCTGCGACCGGCCGAGCGCGGTGCGGGTGATCATCAGCCAGAACACCGTCATTAGCACCAGCGTGGTCGCCACGATCAGGATTTGAATGTTGGAAAGATTGACGGCGAAATTGCCCTGCTCGTAGATCGTGTAGCCGCCGGTGACCACGGGCTGGAGCGGTTTCACCCGCGCCCCTTGCGCCACCTGGACGAAATTCTGCAACACGATCGACATTCCGATCGCGGTGATGAGCGGCGCCAGCCGGAACGACTCGCGCAAGGGCCGGTAGGCGATGCGCTCGACCGTCCAGCCCCACACGGCGGTGAGCACCATGGCGATGATCAGCACCAGCAGCAGCGCCAGCGGGATCGCCGTGACACCAACCGCCATCAACGCCAGGAAAGCGATCAGCGCGATGAAGGCGCCCACCATGAAGATGTCGCCATGGGCGAAGTTGATCATGCCGATGATGCCGTAGACCATGGTGTAGCCTATGGCGATCAGGCCGTAGATCGAGCCCAACGCGATTCCGTTGATCAATTGCTGAAGGAAATAGGCCATTCGCCCCCGCGATCCCTTTGCCCACGCCCCTTAGCCGTTCAGAACCCGGCAGCGGGCCAAGCGGCGGACTCTTCTTAGCAAGGAAGAGCTTGCCGCGCCAACGCCGCTTATCCGCTGGGCATGCCCAAATTCAGAGCAGCAAATGCGAGCCGTCGCAATAAGGCGGATCGCCGGTATCCTTGCAGCCGCAAAGCAGCGCAAGCTCGGTTCGCTCGGCAGTGAACATCAAGGGTTCGATGCCGGTGCCGGCGTGCGAGCCGTCGCAAAAGGGCTGTTTCTGGCTCCGCCCGCAACGGCACCAAGCATAGCGTTTGCCGGCTTCGAGCTCCACTTGATAGGGGTTGAGCTGCGGTCGCTCTGGCTCTGCCATGACGCTGTCCTTGCTCAGCCGGTCTTGGCGGCCGATTTCTTATGGCCTGCTTAGCCAATTCATTCTCGTCAGACAAGGAAGCTCAGGCGCGATGGGCGTTAATTTGCTCGGTAAGAGTTGTCCGTAAGATGAGCCGCCGCCAAACGATTCGCCGTCGCGAACGCACCGGCGCGGACAGGCGTTCGGACATTAGGAAAAGAGCTTGTTTCGATGGCCCATCCGGACCATAGAGGGCAAAAAACCGGCCCGATGCGAACCGCATCGGCAAAGACACCGGGCCCGCGAGGGCGCTTCAGTCGGGGACGAACAAGGGCCGAGACGATTCTAGAGGCCGTCCATGGCTGAAGTCATTTTTGTGCTCATTTGCCTAGGGCTGGTGCTCGCGCTGGCCATCGCGCGCGTTTCGCTTAGGACCTGGGCGATCGCCGCTGCCGCCATGACCCTCGCCGCCCAGCTGGGCCTTGCGCAAGCCACGCTGCATTGGCCGGTATTTCCCTGGTGGTCGCTGCTTGGCTGGCTATCCGCCGGCCTGCTGTTCGCGGCGACCTTCCCCGAACTCAAGCGCAAATACATCACGCTTCCTGCCTATCGCGCCCTTAAAGGCGCGATGCCGACCATCTCGCAAACCGAACGCGAGGCGCTCGAAGCCGGCACCGTCGGCTGGGACGCCGAGCTGTTCTCGGGTACGCCCGACTTCGCCAAGCTGCGCCGCGTGCCGCCGATCACGCTGACCGCCGAAGAGCGCGCCTTTCTCGACGGGCCGACGACCGAACTCTGCAAGCGGCTGAACGACTGGAAAATCCGCCACGAGCTGCACGACATCCCCGACGACATCTGGCGCTTTGTCTGCGAGCACGGCTTTCTCGGCATGCTTATCTCCAAGCAGCATGGCGGGCTCGGCTTCTCCGCCCAGGCGCAATCGCTTGTCCTCGGCAAGATCTCTTCGCGCAGCGCCGACGGCGTCACCATCGTCATGGTGCCGAACTCGCTCGGTCCCGGCGAGCTGATCGAGAAATACGGAACGCGCGAGCAGAAGGACCGCTTCCTGCCGCGGCTGGCGCGCGGCGAGGAGATTCCCTGCTTTGCCCTCACCGGCCCGTTCTCCGGATCGGACGCAGCCTCGATGCGCGATGTCGGCGTGGTCGCGCGCGGCGTGCACGCGGGCAGAGACGTGCTCGGCATTAGGCTCACCTGGGACAAGCGCTACATCACGCTCGCGCCCAACGCCACCTTGCTGGGTCTCGCCTTCAGACTCCTCGATCCCGACAACCATCTCGACCGCGGCGAGGAGATCGGCATCACCCTTGCGCTGATCCCGACCGATCATCCCGGTGTCGAGATCGGCAGGCGGCATCTGCCGGCCGGCGCGGCCTTCCCCAACGGCCCGACCAGCGGGCGCGACGTGTTCATCCCGATCGACTGGATCATCGGCGGCCAGGAGCGGGCAGGGCAGGGCTGGCGCATGCTGATGAGTTGCCTCGCCGCCGGCCGTTCCATTTCGCTGCCGGCGACCAGCGCCGCGGCCGCCAAGTCGATGCTGCGCACGAGCACGGCCTATGCCCGCATCCGCAAGCAGTTCAACCTGCCGATCGGCTTCATGGAGGGCATCGAAGAGCCTCTGGCGCGCATGATCGAGTCGGCCTACGCGATCGAAGCCGCGCGTGCGGTGACCGCTTCGATGGTATCGGCCGGGGAGAAGCCGGCCGTCATCTCCGCGCTGCTCAAATATGTCTCGACCGAACGCATGCGCCAATGCGTCAACGACGCGCTCGACATCCATGGCGGCAAGGGGATCTGCGACGGACCTTCGAACTATCTCCAGGGCGCCTACCAGATGGCGCCGGTCGGGATCACCGTCGAGGGCGCCAACATCCTGACCCGCACGCTCATTACCTTCGCCCAAGGCGCGCTGCGCAGTCATCCTTATCTCTTGGCCGAGATCGAAGCGCTGCAAGACCAGAACGCCGAGCGCGGCATCGAGCAGTTCGAGCGCAGTTTCGACCGGCATGTCGCCTTCACCCTCTCGAACGCAGCCGGGGCGTTTTGGCACAATATCAGCTTCGGCGTCTTTGCCTCGGCCCCGCCGAATGCCGGCGACACGGCGCGGTGGTGGCGGCAGCTCGCGCGCGCCTCGCGCTCCTTCGCGCTGGTCGCCGATCTGACCGTGGCGCTGCTCGGCGGCGGGTTGAAAGTGAAGCAGAAGATCACCGGCCGCATGGCCGATGCCCTTGCCGAGCTCTATCTCCTGTCTTCGATGCTGAAGCGCTACGACGACGACGGCCGCCCGCAGGAGGATCTCAAGCTGGTCGACTATTGCGCCAGGAATTGCCTCTACCGCTTCGACCAGGCGCTGCTTGGCGTGCTGCGCAATTTCCCGGCGAGATCGGCGGCCTGGGCGATGGCGCCGCTCGTCTTTCCGCTGGGTGCGCGGAGGCGTCCGGCGACGGACCGGGACGGCAAGGCGATCGTGCGCGCGGCGCTTGCGCCAGGCGCCTTTCGCGACCGTCTCACCAGGGACATTTTTGTTTCGGACGATCCAGGCGATCGCGCCGGGCTGCTCGATTATACGCTTGCCAGGGTGGTGGCCTGCGAGACGGCCGAGAAGAAGCTCGAGCAGGCGGTCCGCAAGGGCGAGGTCAAGCGCGTCCATGGCAGCGACTGGATCGCTGAGGCGGAACGGAAGGGCGTGCTGACCGAGTCCGAGGCGCTGGACCTGGCGGAGCTCCGCGATCTCGTGGCCCGGGTGATCGGCGTCGACGACTTTGCCGCCGAGGACCTCGCCCGCAGCAACGACGCGGACAAGCCGAGCGAAAACAATACGCCTAAGCCAGAACACATCGCCGCCGAGTAATTGATCATGGCCATGACCCTCCCCGATCTGCAGGACTGGAGATTCAGCGTCGACTTCGAAGGCATCGCCTGGGCGGTCATCGATCGCAGGGGCGAGAGCATGAACTCGCTCGGGCGTGGCCCCACCGAGGAGCTTGGCAAGATCGTCACGGCGGTGGAGGAGGCGGCGATGCGGGGCGAGGTCAAGGGCCTCGTGCTGACGAGCGGCAAGGAGTCGAGCTTCATCGCCGGTGCCGATATCCGCGAGTTCGAGAGCTTCGACACCGAAGCCAAGGTCACCGAAGTGGTGAAGCAGACGCTTGAACTCATCAACCGCCTCGACCGGCTGCCGGTGACGGTGGTTGCTGCGATCCACGGCTATTGCTTGGGCGGCGGGCTCGAGCTCGCGCTCGCCTGCGACTGGCGCATCGCCGACTGCGAGGAAGTGACGCGGCTCGGCTTTCCCGAGGTCAAGCTCGGCATCTTCCCGGGGCTGAACGGCACCGTGCGCGCGATCGAGGCCGCTGGGCCAATGGACGCGATGACCGCCATGCTCACCGGCCGCATGCTGCGCCCGGCCGCGGCCAAGGCGATGGGGCTGGTCGATCAGCTGGTGCCGACCCGCCACAGTCTCCGCTGGGCCGCGCGCAAGGCGGTGCTGCAGAAGCGCCGCTCCAAGGGCGCGCCGTGGTGGAAGCGGCTGATGTTGAAGCAGCCGGTACGTTCGGTGCTCGCCAAGCAGATGCGGGCCAAGACGGCGGAGAAGGTGCGCGAGGAGCATTACCCGGCTCCGTTCCGCCTGATCGATCTCTTCGAGCGCTACGGCGACGATCCGGTGCGCATGAAGCTCGCCGAGACCGAGATGTTCACGCCACTGATGGCGAGCGACACGTCGCAGAATTTGCGCCGCGTGTTCAAACTGTCGGAAATGCTCAAGGCCGAAGCGCCGAAAGATGGCTTCAAGCCGCGCAAGGTGCATGTCATCGGCGCCGGCACGATGGGGGGCGACATCGCCGCTTGGTGCGTGGTGCAGGGCATGCAAGCGAGCCTGCAGGACCTCGACGAGGCGCAAATCAAGAAGGCGCTCTCCCGCGCCAAGGGCCTGTTCACGCGGCATCTGCGGACACCGCTGGCGGTCGAGACCGCTATGGAGCGGTTGATCGCCGACCCTGCCGGCAAGCAGATCAAGCATGCCGACGTGGTGATCGAGGCGATCGTCGAGAAGCTCGATGTCAAGCAGGCCCTGTTCCTGAAGCTTGAGAAAGAGGTGAAGCCGGGCGCGGTGCTCGCCACCAATACGTCTTCGCTGCGGCTTGAGGACATCGCCAAGCCCCTTGCCGATCCCGGCAGGCTGGTCGGGCTCCATTTCTTCAACCCCGTGGCGCAGCTGCCGCTGGTCGAGGTCGTGCGGGGCGAGCGGACCCGCGAAGAAGAGGTGCGCAAGGCTTGCGCCTTCGTCACCGCCATCAACAAACTGCCGCTGATCGTGAAGAGCGTGCCGGGCTTCCTCGTCAACCGGGTGCTGGCGCCCTACATGATGGAGGCCGTTCGCTGCTATCAGCAAGGCGCGCCGCGCGAGAAGATCGACCAGGCCGCGCTCAAATTCGGCATGCCGATGGGGCCGCTCGAATTGATGGACATGGTCGGGCTCGACATCGCCAACCATGTCGGCAAGGAGCTGCAACTTGCGCCCAAGGACGGCAATGTGCTGGAGACGCTGGTGCGGCAGGGCAAGCTCGGCAAGAAGACAGGCGAGGGCTTCTATGTGTGGGAGCAGGGCAAGCCGAAGCGCGAGGATCTCGCCTACGACCAAGCCGAACTCGAGCGTCTGGGCCGGGAGCTGGTGCAGCCGATGCTCGACGAGGCCGAGCGCGCCCTGAAGGATCGAGTCGTGGCCAACGCCGATCACGTCGATGCCGGCGTGATCTTCGGCACGGGCTTCGCACCGTTCCGCGGCGGGCCGCTGCATTACCGCCGCATGGAACAGCAGGCCCCGCGCGCTGCCGCGGCATGACGCAATACGGGGAGCCTAAAGGGATCATGGCTGAAGCTTCGATGCGGCGGGTTGCGGTCCTGGGCGGATCGCGCATCCCCTTCTGCCGGTCGCACACCGCCTATGCCGAGCTGACCAATCTCGACATGCTGACCGCCGCCCTCGGCGGGCTGGTCGACCGCTTCGCACTGCACGGCACCCATGTCGACGAGGTGGTCGGCGGCGCGGTGGTGACCCATGCCAAGGATTGGAACCTCGCCCGCGAGGCGGTGATCGGCAGCGCGCTCGCGCCTACCACGCCGGCCATCACCATGATGCAGGCCTGCGGGACCAGCCTACAAGCCGCGCTCGGGCTCGCCGCCAAGATCGCCACAGGTCAGATCGAATCGGGCATCGCCCTCGGCTCCGACACGACCAGCGACGCGCCGCTCGTGTTCCAACGGAAGTTTGCTCAGCGCCTGGTCAAAATGTCGCGCGCCCGGGGGTTCGGCCCGAAGGCAGCGACCTTCAAGGGCTTCATCCCAGGCGAGCTTGCGCCTCAGCCGCCTTCGACCTCGGAGCCGCGTACCGGCCTGAGCATGGGCGAGCATTGCGAGCTGATGGCCAAGGAATGGGGCATCACCCGCGAGGCCCAGGATCTCTTGGCCTATGAGAGCCACCAAAAGGCGGCAGCCGCCTATGATGAGGGCTTCATGGACGACTTGGTCGTCCCCTGCGCCGGCGTGTTCCGCGACAACAATATCCGCGAGGACATCTCCCTCGAGAAAATGGCGGAGCTGAAGCCTGCTTTCGACCGCTCGGGCTCGGGCACCATCACCGCCGGCAATTCGTCGCCGCTGACCGACGGGGCCGCCACCGTCCTGCTCGCCTCCGAGGAATGGGCGGAAAAGCGGGGCCTCCCGGTTCAGGCCTATCTGACCTTGGGCCGCACTTCTGCCGTAGATTTCGTGCAAGGAGAAGGACTTCTGATGGCGCCGACGGTTGCCGTGAGCGAGCTGCTCCAGCAGGCCGGCCTGACGCTCCAGGACTTTGATTATTATGAGATTCACGAGGCCTTTGCTGCGCAAGTGCTGGCAACATTGAAGGCGTGGGAATCAGAGGACTATTGCCGCCGCCGGCTGGGGCGGGACGCGGCGCTGGGCCCGATCGACCGGGCCAGGCTGAACGTCAAGGGCTCATCAATAGCTTTCGGGCATCCTTTTGCCGCGACCGGGGCACGAATCCTGGCAGTTTTAGCCAAGCTCCTGCATAATCGGGACGGGCAAAGGGGTCTGATATCGATATGTACGGCCGGCGGCATGGGAGTTGCCGCCATCCTGGAAGGTGCGAATCGAGACTGAAACGAGGGCCGCCTAGGCGGCCGACAGGGATACAAGAGCGCGCTTTCAAGGCGCGCCTGGGCGCAAACAGGGTCCTCATTTTGAGGCCGGTCAGAGAGACAGGGGGCACGAAACGTGACTGCCATGGCGGCATATGCGCCATTGGCGCTTATACGGAGGTGCTTAAGATGAGGCGTCATGCGTTCGCTGCGGCGACCGGATTCGCGGCCGCCATGCTCCTTGCTTCTGGCAGCCAGTCCCACGCGGCCTCGGCCGACCCCACCGGCTATTGGATGAAGCCGGACGCGGAGCGTGAGTCCAAGATCCTCGTTTTCAAGTGCGGAAAGAGCAAGAAGCAGCTCTGCGCCAAGATTGCCTGGCTCAAGGACCCGGAGGATAGCCGCGGACGGCCGCTGCATGATGTTCGCAACGAGAGTCCCTCGCTGCGCGACCGGCCGATTGTAGGTCTTGCGATCTTCTCGGGCCTCAACCCGAGCGCCCCTTCGACCTGGACTGGCACGATCTACAATCCAGAGGACGGCAAGACGTACACCGCGACGCTGACTGTGTTGTCGCGCTCCAAGATTCTGCTTAAGGGCTGCAAGGCTTGGCTGCTCTGCGGCGAGCGGCAATGGCTCCGGACCTCGCCGCCCCCGAAAGAGAAGCCTGCCGTGCCTGCCGAGGGCACCGAGCAGATCGAGGCATCGGCCACGCCGTCGGCGCCTGCCGCGCCTCAGGCCGTCGCCGCGTCCGAGCCCGAGAGCGTCGTAACCGAGGTTCCCGAACTTCCGACCCACATTCCGGCGCCGCCGGATGGGATGCAGGCTTCCGACGAGCCGCAGGCGCCGGCCGAGCCGCAGCCGGCCGAGATCGCCGCCACGCCGGCAGTGCTCGTTACGCATAGCCCGCCACCGGCGGAGTATAATCCGCAGCAGGGCTATCGCTTCGTCAGCGTTCCCGGCGAGGCCGCCGGTCCCGTGCATTTCTCCGGCGAAGACGTTTCGAGCATGATGGTCATGTCCGAGCCGATTGCCTCGGAAGCTGGAGCGCCCCCCTCTGAGACGCCGGGCCAGACGCCGGCCACCGTTCAATCCGGCAAACCGGTTCCGGCGCCGCAGCAGAAGCCTCAGGTGAAAGCCAACCCTGTCCTCGCCACGGCCGCCACCAAGCCGGCAGCGAAACCGGCGGCAGCGCCCGCGCCCAAGCCATCCACCCAGGCAGCGCCTGCGCCGCAGGAGACGGCCGCTGCGCCGACCGATGCCGAGACTGCTGATGCTTCGGCGGCGACGGCGGAAGCGGCCATGGTGGAGGAGGTACCGCTTTCGCGACGGCAAAAGCGCCAGATGCGGCGACAGCAGCACCATCAGGAGCCGTTCCTGCCCTGGCTGCGCTAGCTCGCCTGAGGGGTCTCACTTGGGCGGAGTTCAGCCTTTCGCTTTCTCCTCCGCGCGCAACTCCTTTTTCGAGAGCTTGCCGACCATCGTCTTTGGCAACTCCTCGCGGAATTCGATTTCCGCCGGCAGCTCGATCTTGGAGAGCTTGCCGCGCAGGAATTGCAGCAGCTCCGCCGCCGTAGCCTGCTCGCCCTCCTTCAGCTTGACGAAGGCCTTCGGCGCTTCGCCCCGATATTGATCGGGAATGCCAACCACTGTCACCTCGGCGACGGCACCATGCTCGTAGAGCGCGTCCTCGACCCGCCGCGGATAGACCTTAAAGCCCGAGGCATTGATCATGTCCTTGAGGCGGTCGACGATGAAGATATAGCCTTCCTCGTCCATGTAGCCGACGTCGCCGCTGCGAAAGTAACGTTCGACAAAGCTTGCTTCGGTTTCTTCCGGTTTTTTCCAATAGCCGGGCATCACTTGCGGACCCGCGATGCAGATCTCGCCGGGCTCGCCGCAGGGCATTTCCCGCGTGGGATCTTCCAGCGAGCGGATCGAGATTTCGGTGGCTGGAAGCGGCAGCCCGATCGATCCTTCCTTGATGCTGTCGATCGGATTGCAGCATGCGACCGGCGATGTCTCGCTCAAGCCGTAGCCTTCGACGAGCCCGCAGCCGCAGATGGCCTCGAAGCCGCGCTTCACTTCGATCGGCAGCGCCGCTCCTCCCGAAATGCAATATTCCAGCGAGCTCAAGTCGAAATTGCCGATATGCGGGTGACGGAGCATGGCGTTGAACAGGGTGGGCACGCCCGGCATCATGGTCGGGCGCAGTTTGCCGATCAGCTTCAGGGTCTGGATCAGCTCGAACTTGGGCAGCAGGATCATCTCCATGCCGCTCGAAATGCCGAGATTCATTACGGTGGTCATGGCGAATACGTGGAACAGCGGCAGGATGCCGACAATCCGGTCCTCGCCGGTCGTGCGCCGGTTCTGCCAGGCTCTGACCTGACCGACATTGACGGTGAGATTGGCGTGGGTGAGCATCGCCCCCTTTGGCGTGCCGGTCGTGCCGCCGGTATATTGCAGCACGGCGACCGCGTCGGCGCCGATCGCCGGAGGATCGTAGCGGCCGTCATTGGCGAGCAGCGCCTGCTCGCTAACGATTTTGTCCTTGGCCGGAGAAGCGCCGGCATCGGCGAGCTTCGTGCGTTGCAACAACTTGAATCCCACCGATTTGAGAGGAGGCAGCAGCGATGGGAAGGCTGCAACCACGGCCTTTTCGAGCGCGCCGCTTCGAAGCATTGCCTCGACTTTTTCGAAGGTTAGGGCTAGGTCGAGCGTTACCATGATCTTGGTGCCGCTGTCGCGAATCTGAAATTCGATTTCGTCGAGACTGTAGAGCGGGTTGAAATTGACGACCGTCCCGCCCGCCTTCAGCACCCCGTAATAGAAGATCACGAAGGTCGGCGTGTTGGGCAGCAACAGCCCGACCTTGACGCCCGGGCCGACGCCGAGTGCCCGCAAGCCCTTCGCCGCGCGGTCGGAAAGCGCCCCAATCTCCGTGAAACTTAGGCGTTTCCCCATGAAATAGGTGCAGGCCCGTGCGCCATAGGCTTGCACGGCTTGGTCGAGCAGCGTTCCCACCAGGCTTGGCGTGAACTCCGCGTCCCAGTCGATTCCCGCTGGGTATGATCTGAGCCAGGGACGCGCGCTGCACGGAACCTCGCCGGAAATCTCATTCGGAATTGAGATGCTGGGCTTCCTCGTCATCGGGCTCGTTTTTTTGCCTGACTTTACCGCCGCTTAAGCACGGCCATGCTCTCTATCACGCGCTCCGTTGTGAGTACGGTTGGCCGCTGGCCTCATGCGAACTATATAATAGCACCGGATGGCTCAGGAGCGCCGCGGATACTCGCCGGGAGACAATATGCTGAAACCGTGGCGCTGCGAGGCGCAAAAACGCCAACTTTCTTCGCGATTAGAGCGGCGAACAGGGAAATGAATCGGGCCGAACCCTGGGTAGACTCGGCGAGATTTTAAGTCTATTCCAATGCCCGACTTGCCCTGGGATTAGCTATGATTTAGCCAGGGACCATTAGACACGAACCCCTCGAAGAGGGGCAGGGAGAGTGATATGGACGAGACGGCTACCAAGATCATCGAGATTTTGCGTAAGAATATGAAGGACCCGTCGAAGCCGGTTATGCTCGAAACGCCCCTCAGCGACCTTGAGATTGAATCGCTCGACCTCGCGGTGATCGTGTTCGACATTGAGGATACCTTTGGTATCGAAATCCCGTATAATGCGAATGAAGAGGTGGAGGCGTTCGCGACGGTTGGTTCCGTCGTTGATCGCGTGAAGAACATCATCTCCGATTCGGACAAGGGCGCAGCAGCTTGAACCAGCCATTTCCGTTCGGGGGTGTCCCGGGACGTCGACCAGGCTTGGAGTTACGGCTCAGCATTAGATGACACACACTAACGGGCGCAGGCGCGTCGTGGTCACCGGCCATGGCGTCGTCACTCCTTTGGGCACGGGCGTAGAGAAGTTTTGGGCGGCACTCAAGAAGGGCGAGTGCGGCATACGCCAGGCACAAAGCTTCCCCACCGAGGATCTCTACATCACCATCGCCGGCGAGGTGCCGGACTTCGATCCGAGGGAGCGCTTGAAAAGCAAGTCGCTCATGCTCGCCGACAAATTTTCCCAGTATGCCGGCTGCGCGGCGCAAGAAGCAGTCGCCATGTCGAAGCTCGAAACTCCGCTCAAGGATCCCGAATCCTATCGCGCGGCCTGCATCATCGGCTCAGGCGTCGGCGGCCTCACCACGCTGGAGTTCTCCTACAAGATGTTGTTCAAGGAGAACAAGCGCGCGACCCACCCGCTCACCCTGCTCAAGGCCATCGGCAGTTCGGCCTCGGCGCATGTCAGCATCGAATATGCCATCAAGGGTCCGACCTTCGGCGTCGTCAGCGCCTGTTCGACCGCGACCCACGCCATCGGCTTGACGTACCGCATGATCCGCGAGGGGCTGGTCGATCTCGGCTTGGCTGGCGCGGCCGAGGCTTCGCTCAACTGGGGCGCGACCCGCGCCTGGCAAGCCATGCGGGTACTGAGCCCCGATGGGCTGTGGCCATTCTCCAAGAATCGCAACGGCACCGTGCTGGCGGAAGGTGCGGGCATCCTCATGCTCGAGGAGCTCGAACACGCCAAGGCGCGCGGCGCGCCGATCTTCGCTGAGCTGCTGGGCTACGGCATGACCGCCGACGCCGCCGATATGGTCAACCCCTCGATCGACGGCGCCTCCACCGCCATGCAGATGGCGCTGGACGATGCGGGACTGGCGGCGATGGATATCGACTATGTGAATGCCCACGGCACGGCGACGGCCGTGAACGACATCAACGAGACCCGCGCGATCAAGCGCGTGTTCGGCAATGCGGCAAATAAAGTCTCGATCTCATCGACCAAGTCGATGCACGGCCACTGTCTCGGCGCCGGCGGGGGTATCGAGGCGGTTGCCGCGGTCAAGGCGATTGGCGACGGCTTTATCCCGCCGACGGTCGGCCTCACCGAGCCGGACCCGGAATGCGACCTCGATTACACGCCGAATGTCGGCAAGAATCGCGCAGTCACCTACGCCATGTCGAATTCCTTCGCTTTTGGCGGCCTCAACGCCGTTCTCGTGTTCGGCCCGGCGCCTGCCTAACGCGCGCGCGTCTCCTTCGTCTCTGTTCTCTGTCGCGGGTACGGCAATGGCGCCGCCCACTGCGGGCGACCTCGGCCCTGACAAAGCCGGTGATTGCGCCAACGCCTGCCCGCAGCGCGATCTTCTGAGGTGTGGTGCAGCCCATACTTCCGGCCGCGAGCACAACCCGCACAATTGCTAACGAGCCAGCCGGAACCCTGGCGCCTCGGCTGCGGCGGCTAGATCAGCCCCAGGCCGCGGAAGCTCGCGTGGCCCTGCTTGCCGACGATGATGTGATCGTGGATCAGCACGCCGAGCGGCTTTGCCGCCGCGACGATCTGCTTGGTCATCTCGATATCGGCGCGGGAGGGCGTGGGATCGCCCGAGGGGTGGTTGTGGACCAGGACAATGGCCGTGGCCGAGAGCTCCAGCGCCCGCTTCACGACTTCGCGCACATAGACGGGGGTATGATCGACGGTGCCGGTCTGCTGTACCTCGTCGGCGATGATCTGGTTGCGGTTGTCGAGTAACAGGATGCGGAACTGCTCCTTGTTGGCAAGCCCCATCGAGGCGCGGTAATAGTCCAGCACTTGCGCCGAGGAGGACAGCACTGGCCGCTCCAGCACCTCGTGGCGCATCAAGCGCAGGTCGATCGACGCTGGTAGGGCGGCTTGTCCAGGCCCCGCGGCGACAGGGTGAACACCTCCCAGCCTGTTTCGGTGACGCCCACCGTGTGCTCGAACTGGGCCGAAAGCGAACGGTCGCGCGTGACCGCCGTCCAGCCATCCGAAAGAATCTTCACATGCGGCTTGCCGAGATTGATCATCGGCTCGATGGTGAACAGCATGCCGGGCTTGAGCGGCAGCCCTTCGCCCGGCTCGCCATAATGCAGGATGTTCGGCCGGTCGTGGAACACGCGGCCGAGGCCGTGGCCGCAGAAGTCCCGCACCACGCTGCAGCGCTCGCTCTCCGCGTAGTGCTGGATGGCGGCACCAATATCGCCGGTCGTGGCGCCCGGCCTGACGGTCGCAACGCCACGCATCAACGCGTTATAGGTGACTTCGAGCAGCCGCTCCGCCGAGCGGGGGATATTCCCTACCGCATACATGCGGCTCGAATCGCCGTGCCAGCCGTCGACAATGAGGGTGACGTCGACATTGAGGATGTCGCCTTCCTTCAGCGCCCGCGGACCGGGAATGCCGTGGCAGACCACATGGTTGAGCGAGGTGCAGATCGACTTGGGAAAACCGCGGTAATTGAGCGGCGCGGGGAGGGCGCCATGGTCCATGGCGAACTCGAACACGAAGCGGTCGAGCGTTTGGGTGGTGACGCCCGGCGCCACCTCGCCGACGAGGAGGTCGAGCGCCTCGGCCACGAGCCGGCCCGCCTTCGCCATCCCGGCAAAGGCGTCGGCGCCGTGCAGCTTTATTTTGGTGTCCCGCGCCTGGGCGCGCGCAAATTCGAGATTGGACATCATCATGGTCGATTATAAGGAACTGAAGGTCACTTAGGGGGAAATCTCTTATTGTGCAACGGGAGTATGCGCGGTCCCCGTCACCTCGCCTTGAGAGAGACCCCAAGAAGCTGGCGGAACGGCGGCGGCCCGCTAGACTTTATCCCTGAACCATCCGCTCCGGTGCCATGACCCACCACCAAAGCTCGAACACCGTCACCGCCGCCCTCGTGGTGATCGGCGAGGAGATCCTGTCGGGGCGCACGCAAGATGCCAACATTGCCTATATCGCCACCTATCTCACCCGCGTCGGCATTCTGCTGCGCGAGGTCAGGGTCGTGGCGGATGTCGAGAGCGAGATCGTCGCCGCGGTAAACGAGCTGCGCCGGCGCTTCACCTACGTGTTCACCACCGGCGGCATCGGCCCGACCCACGACGACATCACGACCGATGCCCTCGCCAAGGCCTTCGGTGTAGAGGTCGTGGTCGATCCCGAGGCGGTTGCGGCCATGCGCAAACATTTCAGCGAGGTCGAACTGACGCCGGCCCGGCTCCGCATGGCGCGCATCCCCGCAGGCGCCAGCCTGATCGACAACGCCATCTCCCGGGCCCCGGGCTTTGTGCTGGAGAACGTGATCGTCATGGCCGGCGTGCCGCGCATCATGCAGGTCATGCTCGATGCCGTGAGCCCGCGTCTCGCCAAGGGGCAGCCGATGTTGTCCCGCGCAGTGCGCATCGACGTGGTGGAGGGAGACGTCGCCCCTGGCCTGGCCGAACTCCAATCGGCGCATCCCGAAGTGCAGATCGGCAGCTACCCGTTCTTCGAGAACAAGCGGCTCGGCACCTATGTGGTGCTGCGCGCGACCGACGTGGCGAAGCTCGATGCCGCCCTAAATGGGCTGTGGATACTTATCGCCGAACAGGGCTTCGCGGCCGTCGGCGCCGACGGCGAATAGCCAATTTTAGCAAAAGCGCGAATCACCTTCGACGGTGCTGAGGCATGCGAGCGGCTGGCGGCCGGCGGTCCCGAACGCAGACGCGCGCGAAACTCGAAGCCATCTGCGCGCCGCGACTGCGACGCGCGCGATATATTCGCAAGAGCTCACTCCCGCGCGACGCATCGCGATGACGGTGAGTACATCCTCCGGAAGAAATGTAGTGCGCGATGCGATGCGGCATGCAGAGCGCCGCAGCGCGAGGATGCACCGCTGACCGCGCGCGAGAAAGCTCGAAGCGAACCTCGTGGAGGCCCGCAGCCGCTTCATAACTGATTGTTTTGGAAGGGAATTAAAGGAGGCGCGGGGACAAGCCCCGCGCCCTTGAGATGTTATCTCTTTTTGGCGGTCTTACGACGAGCAGTGCCCGTCTTCTTCGCCGTCGTCTTCTTCGCCGCCGCAGTCTTGCGGGCCGGCTTCTTCTTCGCTGTCTTCTTCTTCGCTACTGCCATTTTGCATCCCTCCTTCGGGCTGGCTGGCTGTCAAAAATTCACTCTAGCTACATCCACTCGTCCCTCCACACGTATCGCATTTGAGACACGTGCCGTTGCGGACGAGGGTAAAGTTCCCACATTCTCCGCACGCTTCCCCTTCATAACCCTTAACGCGCGCTTCGGCCACAAGATCTGTTGAGGCACGTTCAGCGAGCGCTTCGACGGCGCGGGCAACGTGCTCGGCCGTCTCGGATGAAGGAGCATGTGCGGATGCGGGGGCAAAGCTTGTGGTGCGCGGCTGCGCGTCGTCGCTGAGTTCAGTCTGCAACGCACGCGCATGTGCACCAGTGCTCTGCGCTTTGCTCGGCGCAGGAAACTTCCGCTCGCCGAGGCGACCACGTGTGAAGCCTGGCGAGACGAGAGCTTCGGTGAAACGCTTGCTTTCGCCAGCGTCACCTGATCCGAGTGTAGTGCTGCCGATCTCACTTGGATCAACATGAGCAAGCTCGTAGCGCCCAAGATAAGAAACTGCAAGCTCTCTGAAGAGGTAGTCAAGGATCGAGGTAGCGTTCTTGATGGCTTCGTTGCCGCGTACCGGACCTGCCGGCTCGAAGCGTGTGAAGGTGAAGGCATCGACGAACTCTTCCAGCGGAACGCCATACTGCAAACCGACTGACACCGCGATCGCAAAGTTGTTCATGAGCGAGCGGAAGGCGGCGCCTTCCTTGTGCATGTCTATAAAAATCTCGCCCAGACGCCCGTCTGCATACTCTCCAGTCCTTAAATAGACCTTATGACCGCCGACGACTGCTTTCTGCGTATATCCCTTGCGCCGATCTGGCAAGCGCTCACGGTCGGCGCGCGCCCGCGCCCGCTCGATGATGCGCTCCACCACGCGCTCGGCGACGACCGAAGCGCGCTGCGCCATCGGCTGATCCGAGGCGACCGCGGCGAGCACTTCGTCCTGCTCGTCCTCCTCGTCGGCGAGGAGCTGCGCGTTGAGCGGCTGCGACAGTTTCGAGCCGTCGCGATACAGCGCGTTGGCCTTGAGCGCGAGGCGCCAGGACAGGAGATAGGCCTCCTTGCAATCCTCGACGCTCGCGTCGTTGGGCATGTTGATGGTCTTGGAGATGGCGCCGGAAATGAATGGCTGTGCGGCCGCCATCATGTGGATATGGCTCTTGACCGAGAGGAAGCGCTTCCCCTTGCGGCCGCAGGGCGAGGCGCAATCGAACACCGGCAAATGGTCGGGATTGAGCCCCGGTGCGCCTTCCAGGGTCATGGCCCCGCAGGCATATTCGTTGGCGGCCTCGATCTCCCGCTTGCCGAAGCCGATCTCCGCCAGGAGGTCGAAATCGGCATGGTCGATGCGCTCGGGCGACAGGCCGAGCGTGCCGGTAAGGAAGTCCTCGCCGAGCGACCATTTGTTGAACACGAATTTGATGTCGAAGGCCGAGGCGACAGCCTTCTCGACCGCGGCGATCCTTTCCGGGGTGAAGCCCTTGGCGGCCAGCGTCTCGTGATTGACGCCGGGCGCGCCGGAGAGCGTGCCATGGCCCACTGCATATTCGATGATGCGCTTGATTGCCTCCGCGGGGTAGCCGAGCCCGCGCAGCGCCTCGGGCACCATGCGGTTGATGATCTTGAAATAGCCGCCGCCGGCGAGCTTCTTGAACTTGACCAGGGCGAAATCGGGCTCGATGCCGGTGGTGTCGCAATCCATCACCAGGCCGATCGTGCCGGTCGGTGCGATCACCGTGGCTTGCGCGTTGCGGTAGCCATAAGCCTTGCCGAGCTCGATCGCCTTCTCCCAGGCATGCACGGCATGCGCCAGCAGCTGCGGTTCGGGGCAGGAGGCGTGGTCGAGCGGTACGGGCGCCGTGGCGAGGTCTTCATATCCCGCCGTCTCGCCACGGGCCGCGCGCGCATGGTTGCGCATGACCCTGAGCATGGCCTCGCGATTCGCTGCGTAGCCGGGGAAGGGGCGAAGCTCCCGCGCCATCTCGGCGCTGGTCGCGTAAGACACGCCGGTCATGATGGCGGTGAGCGCGCCGCATAGCGCCCGGCCTTCCGCCGAATCGTAAGGAATGCCGGACGCCATCAGCAGGCCGCCGATATTGGCGTAGCCCAGACCCAAGGTCCGGTACTCGTAGGAGAGCTGGGCGATCCGGCGCGAGGGGAACTGCGCCATGGTCACGGCGATCTCGAGCACCACGGTCCAGAGCTTGATCGCGTGCTCATAGGCCTCGATGTCGAAGCTTCCATCCGCCTTGCGGAACGCCATCAGATTGAGCGAGGCGAGATTGCAGGCCGTGTCGTCGAGGAACATATATTCCGAGCACGGATTCGACGCCTTGATCTCGCCGGCCGCCGGGCAGGTGTGCCAATCGTTGATGGTGGTGTGGAACTGGATGCCGGGGTCGGCCGAAGCCCAGGCGGCATAGCCGATCTGCTCGTAAAGCGCCCGCGCCTTCACCGTTTTGGCGACCGCGCCGTTCTTGCGATAGGTCAGGTTCCAGTCGCTATCGGCCTCGACCGCGCGCAGGAAGTCGTCGGTCACCCGCACTGAATTGTTGGAATTCTGACCCGAAACGGTGCGGTAGGCCTCCGAATCCCAGTCCGTGTCGTAGGTCTGGAACTGGATCGAGGTGTAGCCCTGGCGGGCGAACTGGATCACCCGGCGGATATAATTGTCGGGCACTTTGGCCTTGCGCCCGGCCCTGACCTCGCGCTTCAGCGCAGGGTTGCGCTTGGGGTCGAAGCAATCGTCGCCGTCGCCCTCGCAATTGATGCAGGCCTTGAGGATGGCGTTGAGCCGCTCGGCCAGGATCTTGGAGCCGGTGACCAGCGCCGCCACCTTCTGCTCCTCGTTGACCTTCCAGTTGATGTAGTCCTCGACGTCCGGGTGGTCGATGTCGACCACCACCATCTTGGCCGCGCGGCGGGTAGTGCCGCCGGACTTGATGGCGCCCGCCGCCCGGTCGCCGATCTTGAGGAAGCTCATCAGTCCGGAAGACTTGCCACCCCCCGACAAGGGCTCGGCCTCGCCCCTGAGGCTGGAGAAATTGGTGCCCGTGCCGGACCCATACTTAAAGAGCCGCGCCTCTCGCACCCACAGGTCCATGATCCCGCCCTCGTTGACGAGGTCGTCGGCAATCGACTGGATGAAGCAGGCATGCGGTTGGGGGTGCTCATAGGCCGAGGTCGAGGCCTTCACCTCGCCGTTGGCGAAGTCGACATAATAATGACCCTGGCTCGGGCCATCGATGCCATAGGCCCAATGCAGCCCGGTATTGAACCATTGCGGGCTATTCGGCGCGCCCATCTGCATCGCGAGCATGTGGCGGAGCTCGTCGTAGAAGGCGCGCGCGTCGTCCTCGGTGGTGAAATAGCCGCCCTTCCAGCCCCAATAGGTCCAGG
Source organism: Methyloceanibacter sp. (assembly GCA_035630595.1). Lineage (GTDB taxonomy): Bacteria > Pseudomonadota > Alphaproteobacteria > Rhizobiales > Methyloligellaceae > Methyloceanibacter. Next base: position 18,738 of record DASQKJ010000006.1, on the reverse strand, counting down.
TGCCGGCCAGCCGGTCGAACACTTGGCGCGCGTCGGTCTCGCTACCGAACCGCTCATTCTCGGGCAGAGCTTCGAGCGCGTCGGTGTCCGGCACCGACCGCCACAGCCAGGAGGGGACGGAATTTTCCTCAACCCGCTTGGCCTTGACCGGCACCCCGGCCTTTCGGAAGTATTTTTGGGCGAGGATATCGGCCGCGACCCCGCTCCAATGGGCGGGAACCTGGAAGCTTTCGAGCGCAAATACCACCGAGCCGTCCGGGTTACGGATCTTGCTCGCGCCTTCCCGGAAGGGGATGGCGTCATAGGGCGACTTGCCCGACTCGGTGAATCTCCGATCAATCCGCATTTTGCTCCCCACCCCTAGGATTTGTCCCCGCGCACGCCCCTCACGCGCAACGGTCGAAGCTGAGGCGATTCGCCCCAACCATCAACATGTATGCATTCAAACCCTAACTTACCACTAAACCCTGTGGGAGACCACGAGAAGTGGCGGTGGGCAAGTCATTGGATGATATGTGGAAAGACGGTGGACAACGCGCAAGCCGGGCCGCTGGAGCCTTGTTGGTTCGAGAGGTTGGGGCGGCCTGTGCGGCGTGACCGGACCGGCCTTGGTCAGGTCCATATGCTCTGTCGCCGGCTCGGCGGCCACCGCCGATTCGCGCCGCGGCGACCGACGCAATGTCGAGGGCGATATGGAAGGGCTATTGTCGCCCAGCTCCCAGCGGTGGGTTTGCGCTCCGCGGGAGCAGACCCTTTTGTCTCCCGCCGCTTTGTCTCAGCGCAAGATACTCCGGGTCGCGCCCCACCAGGGGAGGGGGGGTGCGCTGGACAGGGGGTCACCTTCGGCCCATAGTCCCGGCGCAAAAGCAAAAACGCGCCGAAGCACGGACATGGGAATCTTCACAGAGCTGTTTGCCTGGTGGACGGGCAACACCATCGGCACCCGCCTCTATACCTGGCGCAAAGGGGAGCGCGTGGGCGAGGACGGGCTCGGCAACGCCTATTACCAGGAGCGCGACGGTGAGCGCCGCTGGGTCATCTATAGCAGCCTCGCCGAGCCGTCTCAGATCCCACCCGCCTGGCACGCCTGGCTGCATCACACCGTCGATGTGCCGCCGACGTTGGAGGACTATCGGCCGCGACCCTGGGAGCAGGCGCATCGGCCTAATCTGACCGGGACCTACGAGGCGTACCGCCCGCCCGGTTCGACGCTCCGTCCGGGCGCCACCAAGCAGCCACTGGACTACGAGCCTTGGCAGCCAAAATGACGGAAACCACCCTGTTGGATGACGCGCCGCCCAAGCCGGTTCAGCGCTGGTCGGCTTCCGACTATGCGAAAAACGGCCGCTTCGTGCAGGAGCTTGCCGGGCCGGTATTCGCCATGCTCGCCGCCAAACCCGGCGAACGCATCCTCGATCTCGGCTGCGGCGACGGCGTGCTCTCCACCGAGATCAAGGCGACCGGCGCCGACGTGCTCGGCGTCGATCTGAGCGACGAGCTGTTGGCCGTGGCCAAGATGAAAGGCCTCAGGGTGCGCAAGCTCGACGGCCATGTGCTGGACTTCGTCTCGGAGTTCGACGCGGTGTTCTCGAATGCCGCGCTGCATTGGATGCGCAAGCCCGAATTGGTAATCGCCGGCGTCGCCCGCGCGCTTCGCCCGCGCGGCCGTTTCGTCGGCGAGCTTGGCGGTCATGGCAACGTGGCGGCGATCGCCACCGCGATGCGCGCGGTCGGCGCGCTTCGCAACGGCGACCCCGCGCTGGTCGCGCCATGGTTCTTTCCCACGGCGGAGGAATATGGCGCGTTGCTTGCCTCGGGTGGTTTCACGGTGAAGGAGGTCGCGCTGGTGCCGCGGCCCACCCCGCTCAAGACCGGCATGGAAGGCTGGCTCCGCACTTTCGGCCGGTCCTTCTTCGATCAATTCCCGGAGCCTGAGCGGACCGAGGTGGTCAACGAGGTGATGGCGCTGCTGCGGCCCTCGCTCTGCGATTCCCACGGAGGGTGGACGGCGGACCATATCAGGCTCCGTTTCCATGGCGAGTTAGCGGCCTGAGCCAAGGCGCCACACCAATGCCAAATTCATGGACGACGCGTTGATGTTCCAGGAGCGCACCGGAGCGACAGGCGAGGGGTCCGTTCACGAGGTGTGCGGTATGATGCAGCGAAATGACGTTTGGGCGCGCGGCTTAGCTGGCGCGGCGTGCCTGATCCTGGCAGCCTTTGCCGCCACGGGACTTTCCGTCAGCCCGGCTCGGGCCGACATCATCAAGAACCCGATCGCCGTGTTCGCCGCGCTCGACAAGGTGACGGGGCGCATCTCCCATCTCGAGATTCCCCTGAATCAGACGGTGGAGTTTGGCGCGCTCAAGGTGACGCCGCGGGTCTGCGATTCGCGTCCGCCGACCGAGGCGCCCAACACGACCTCATTCGTCGAGGTCGACGAGGTGAAGCTCACCGGCGAGGTGCAGCGCATCTTCACCGGTTGGATGTTCGCCGAGAGCCCTGGACTTCACGCCGTCGAACACCCGGTTTTCGACGTCTGGCTGACCAACTGCAAGACCAACGCCCCGCCCGCCCCTTCGGGGAGCGCGGCGAATGCACCGCCGGACGCCCCGGCTCCAGCTGCCGAGCCTGCTGAGCCGCCGCCGCCGGAGGAAGCTGCGGCCCCCGAGGAACCCGAGCCGCTGCCCTGGGCGACGACGCCGCCCAATGCCGCCTCGAGCAACCGCTGAAATTCTTCGCGGCTCACTTCGATGGCGCCGAACCGGGCGAGATGCCCGGTGACGAATTGCGTGTCGAGCAGGGTGAAGCCCCCATATTTCAACCGAGCCACCAGATAGATCAGCGCGATCTTGCTGGCGTCGCGTGCGCGCGAGAACATGCTCTCCCCGAAAAACGCGCGGCCGAGATGCACGCCATAAAGGCCGCCCACCAGCGCGCCGTCCTGCCACACCTCGATCGTATGACAATGGCCGAGCGCGAACAGCTCGCGATAGAGGCCTCTGATCCGCCCGTTGATCCACGTTGACCGCCGGCCTGATCGCGGTGCCGCGCAACCCTCGATCACCGCCTCGAAGTCGTGGTCGACCTTCACCTCGAAGCTGCCACGGCGGATGCTGCGGGCAAGCCGTGTCGGCACATGCACGCGGTCGAGCGGAAGGATGCCGCGCCGCTCGGGCTCGATCCAATAGAGCGCGTTGTCCTCCGCGCTCTCGGCCATGGGGAAGATGCCGCAGGCATAGGCTTTGAGCAGCACCTGCGGGGTGATCTCGATCATGACGTCGTCGATGGAGGTCATGGAGCTATCCGCGCGTGCCGCGCTTCGCCAAGTGGTTCTCGAGCCAATGAATGTCGTAATTGCCGTCGACGATATCCGGCTCCGAGATCAGCGACGTGAACAGCGGGATGGTGGTCTCGATGCCGTCGACGACGAACTCGCCGAGCGCGCGCTTGAGCCGCATCAGGCATTCGTTGCGCGTGCGCGCGTGCACGATGAGCTTGCCGATCAGGCTGTCGTAATAAGGCGGAATGGTGTAGCCGGCATAGGCGCCCGAATCGACCCTGACGCCGAGGCCGCCCGGCGGGTGAAAATGGGTGATGGTCCCCGGCGACGGCCTGAAGGTGTGTGGGTTCTCCGCGTTGATCCGGCATTCGATGGCGTGTCCATTGAAGCGGACGTCTTCCTGGCGGAGCGACAGCGGCGCGCCGGCCGCGGTCCTGATCTGCTCGATGACCAGGTCGAGACCGGTGATCATCTCGGTAATGGTGTGCTCGACCTGGAGGCGGGTGTTCATCTCGATGAAGTAGAACTCGCCGCCTTCATACAGAAATTCCACAGTCCCCACGCCGCGATAACGCAGGGTGCGCATCGCCTCGGCCACGGTCTCGCCGATGCGAACCCGCTCGCTCTCGTTGAGCGCGGCTGAGGGAGCTTCTTCCCAGAGCTTCTGGTGGCGGCGCTGCAGCGAGCAGTCGCGCTCGCCGAGATGGATGGCGTTGCCCTGGCCATCGGCCAGCACCTGCACTTCGATATGACGGGGATGGGCAAGATATTTCTCGAGATAGACGGTGTCGTCGCCGAATGCCGCCCGCGCCTCGTTGCGGGCGGTCACCAACGCCGGCTCGAGCTCGCTCTCGAACAGGGCGAGCTTCATGCCGCGCCCGCCGCCGCCTGCCGCCGCCTTCACCAGCACCGGAAAGCCGATATCGCGCGCGAAGGCCTTGGCCTCTTCGATATCGGTCATCGGACCCGAGCCCGGCACCACCGGGATGCCGAGCGAGTGCGCCGCCTCCTTGGCCAAGATCTTGTCGCCCATCAGCCGCACATGTTCGGCGGTGGGGCCGATGAAGGTGATGTCGTGCTCCTCGAGGATCTCGGCGAAGCGCGCATTCTCGGCCAGGAAGCCGTAGCCCGGATGCACCGCGTCGGCGCCGGTGATCTCGCAGGCCGCGACGATGGCCGGAATATTGAGATAGCTGTCCTTGGCGGGAGCGGCGCCGATGCACACGCTCTCGTCGGCGAGACGCACATGCATGGCGTCGGCGTCGGCGGTGGAATGCACGGCGACCGTGGCGATGCCGAGTTCCTTGCAGGCACGTTCGATGCGAAGCGCGATTTCTCCCCGGTTGGCGATCAGGATCTTGTCGAACATCGCGTCCCGGCTAGCGTTGCTCGATCACCGCCAGCGGCTCGCCATATTCGACCGGCTGGCCATCCTCGACCAGGATGGCGATAACGGTGCCGGCGCGGGGGGAGGGGATCTGGTTCATGGTTTTCATGGCTTCGATGATGAGTAGCGTCTGTCCGGCGGCGACCTTCGCGCCGATCTCGACAAAGGGCGGGGCGCCCGGCTCCGGCGAGCGATAGGCGGTGCCGACCATGGGCGAGGTCACGGTGCCGGGATGAACGACGAGCTCCTCGTTCTTGCTCGGAGCGCGCGTCGCCGGCCTTGGGGCCTCGCTCATTCCGGAATCGGGAACGCCGGTGGTCGTGAGCGTGGTGGTGAGATTCACTCCGCGCGCCACCCGGACGCGGCGCCCCTCCTGCTCGACCTCGATCTCGGTGAGGCCGGTCTCCTCCAGCAGCGCCGCGAGCTCACGGATCAATTCCTTGTCGAAGTCGCCCCCTTGTTGCGTCATGGGTGGGCTTTTCTCCCTCTCACTTCGACTTGCCGGCGTCGATCGAAGCGGCCAGCGCCTCGATGCCAAGCTCGTAGCCTATCGCCCCGAAGCCGCAGATCACACCCCTGACGGCCTTGGAGATATAGGAATGCTGACGGAACGGCTCGCGTGCGAAGATATTGGACAGGTGCACCTCCACCGACGGGATGGAGCAGGCCAGCAGCGCGTCGAGCATGGCGATCGAGGTATGGGTGAAGGCGCCGCCATTGACGATCAGCCCGGCTGCTTCCGTCCTCGCCTCCTGGATCCACGCCACCAACTCCCCCTCATGGTTACTCTGGCGAAATTCCAGCGGAAAGCCTAGCGCGGTGGCCTTGCGCTCGCATCTGGCGCGCAGGTCGTCGAGCGTCTCCCGGCCATAGACCTCCGGCTCGCGGGTTCCAAGCAGGTTGAGATTGGGACCGTTCAAGACATAGATCGGTTTGGCCATGGGCTGGAAATGCCTGAAAATTCTCGATTGCACGGGGAGTCCGCACGGGCCCGGTTAAGGGAAACGGCCCCGTTTATCAGCTTTTCGGTGTTTCGGCAAAACCCGCCGGCAGAGCGGTTAGGCAGTTCTTCCGATGCCGCCCGCTTAGCACTTCGCCTTGCAGCCCTTCTCCCGCACGTCGGCGACCTTCTCGACCAGCTGGTCGTAGAGGTCATCCGGAGCGCCCGGTATGTTGCGATCGCCGATCAGATAGAACGGCGTGCCTTGCAGCCCGAGCTTCTGAGCGATGTCCCTGGACTCGTCGAGCGCCTGCTGCACCTCGGGGCTTGCCATGTCCTTCTCGAATTGCGGCACGTCGAGGCCGAGATCTTGGGCGACCTTCAGAGCCTTGGCCTTGTCGGCCTTGCCAGGCTCCAAATAAAGCTTCTGGTGCATGTCGAAATATTTGCCCTGCTTGCCCGCGGCCAGCGCGCCCTTGGCGGCGTCCTCGGATTCTTCGCCGAAGATGGGCAGCTCCTTGAACACGACGCGCACCTTGTCGTCGTTATCGATCAGCTTGACCACGTCGGGGAGCGCCCGCTTGCAGAATCCGCAATTGTAGTCGAAGAACTCCACCACGGTCACATCGCCGTCGGGATTGCCGGCGGAATAGGAGCGCGGCGAACGAAAGATCGCGTCCGCGTTGTCACTGACGACTTTTTCCTGCTGCTGCGCCTGCTCGGCCTGTTGGCGCTTTTCGAGCTCGGTCGTCATCTCCACCAGGATCTCGGGATTCTTGGTGAGGTAGTTGTGGACGATGTCGACGATCCGCTTCTCGTCGAGCGCGGCTGTTGGCGCATCCACCACCCCCGGCGCCGCGCGCCATATGACGAGAATGGTCGCCGCCGTCACGAGGGCGGCAACGACGGCGGCCACCAGGGCGGTGGCGAGGCCAGTCTTGAGAGGCATGATGAGGTCTCCGGGGGGCTAAGGCCTAGTTTCGTTTCGGCACTTCGAACGCCAGGATGTCGTCGGCCCTGATCCAGTTGGGCGTGCCGTCGACGAAGCCTTCCCTGGCACGCTTGGCCTGCTGTTTGGCGCGCTTGAGCTGCCCTTCATAGAAATAGGCTTCGGCCGATGCAAGCTCGGCCTGCGCCATGTATTGTCGCCTGGCCCCTGCGGCTTGGGCGGCCTCGGCCTTGCGGGCATAGGCCGTAGCGAGTTGCCGGTAGCCCATCGCCGACGAATCTTCGCGCGCCAGCGCCGTGCGCAGATTCGTGATCGCCTCGTCGACCAGCTTGCGGTCGTTGACGCCGAGCAGCGCCTGGCCCAGCATGATGCGGAGCAGCGGCTCGTCGGGGCTCAGCCGCACCGCCTCGCGCAATGGGGGGATCGCGGCCGCCGAGCTGCCGCTCTCGAATAGGAACTGTCCCTTGATCTCGTAGAAATAGGGCGAGTCGGGCTTGGCGGCGATCAACGCATCGAGCTGTTTCATCGCAACTTTCACCCCGGACTGACGGTAGGTGGCGATCGCCCGCGCATAGTTCGCCGGCAGGCTTTGATCGGTTTGCGGGTAACGGTTGAACACGGTCTGCGGCTCGTCGAGGAAGCCGAACAGCTTCGCCTTCATCAGGTCGTGGCGGAACTGCAGCTCAGGCGGATCGACATTGTCGTAATAGGGGCTGGAGGCGACCAGGTCCCGCAGCTGCGACAGACGCTGATTGGGTAGCGGGTGGCTCATCAGATAGGGATTGATGCCCTGCACGCCCACCAGCTTGCTGGCCATGAACTCGAATGTCTCGAGCATGCCGCGCCTCGAGTGCTTGGCGGAATTGAGGAACGTCACCGCCGCCTGATCGGCGGACGATTCCTCGCTCTGTCGATAGGCGAGCAGCGATCGCAGCGCCGCATCCTGCCCGCCATACGCCACACCCATGCCGGCCGAGCCAAGTCCCGGCGCGCCGGCCATCGCGCCGCCCACCATGGTGGCGAGACCGAGCAACTGCAGCATCAGAGCCGCCGATGTCGCTTTCGAAACCTGCGTGCGCAGCCGGGCGAGATGGCCGCCAGTAATGTGGCCTGCCTCATGCGCGATCACGCCGATCACCTGGTTCGGCGTCTTGGCGTTCATCAAGGTGCCGGCATGCATGAACATATTGCGCCCGTCGACGACGAAGGCATTGAAGTTGCGGTCGTTGACGAGATGGATGCGGACGCCCTGCGAGCCAAGCCCGGCGGCGCTGAGGATCGGCTTGGCATAGAGGCGGATCAACGATTCCGTCTCGGCGTCGCGGATCAGGCCTTGGGGTTGGGCCGGGGAAGAGGTGAGAAGGGCTGCTGCTAGTCCGCCGGCGAGACCCGCGCGCAGCCGCAACGGGAGGGAATTGATTCGGGATGGAACGAGCTTGGGCATAGGTCGGCTTGATCGTATATGCTTAGCGGAGGCCGGGCAAAAATGCTGTTTTCACGCCGCATCCGGCGTTGGCAATACGCTGCTAACCGACTGTAGCCACATGATTTGCCAAGGCTTGCTTGATTGACTTTTGAATGCGGCGACAACGTGACATCAGTCTGCTCCCGTACATCACGAAGCTGGGAGGCCGCGCGTTGAACGAGACACACCCGCGAAGGCCCAGCCCCGCAGCGATACCGCGACCGCTTTCCGGCAGGAGCGCCATCGATCCTTTCATCGTCATGGACGTGATGGGCGAGGCGAACGCGCTTCAGGCAGGCGGCGCCGACATCATCCATATGGAGGTCGGTCAGCCGGCCACGGCCGCCCCGAGAGCCGCGCGCGAGCGGGCGCGCCAAGCGCTGGAGCGCCAGCGGCTCGGCTACACCGAGGCGCTCGGCATGCCCGCGCTCCGCGAACGCATCGCCCGCTATATGGACGAACGCTACGGCATTGAAGTTTCGCCAAGTCGCGTGGTGGTGACCTCCGGCTCATCGGCCGGCTTCGTGCTCGCTTTTCTGGCCCTGTTCGACCAGGGCGCGGCGCTCGCGCTGCCGTCGCCGGGCTATCCCTGCTACCGGCAGATCTTGAAGGCGCTCGGGGTCAAGCCGCTGTTGATCGAGACCTCGGGGCAGGGGCGCTGGATGCCGACCGTCGCCGACATCGACCGGCTTGCCGCCGAGGGAGCCGCCGGTCTCCTGCTGGCAAGCCCCAACAACCCGACCGGTACCATGGCGCTCTCCCCCCGGTTGGCCGATATCGCCGCTTCCTGCCGGCGGCATCGTCTCTGGCTCATCTCCGACGAGATCTATCATGGGCTGGAATATGCGGCCCCCGCCGAGACGGCGCTCGCCCATGCGGACGAGGCGATCGTCGTCAACAGCTTCTCCAAATATTTCAGCATGACCGGCTGGCGCATCGGTTGGCTGGTCGTGCCGGAAGCCTTGGTCAGGCCGATCGAGCGGCTTACGCAGAATCTCTATATCTCGCCGTCCGCGATTTCGCAGGAGGCGGCGCTCGGCGCCTTCGACGGCATCGAGGAACTCGAAGAGATCAAGGGCCGCTATGCTCGCAACCGCGCCATGCTGCTCGAGGAGTTGCCGCGCGCCGGCCTCTCGGCCCTGCTTCCGGCCGATGGTGCCTTTTACCTCTACGCCGATGTGAGCCGCTTCACGGCGGATAGCGCGGCCTTCGCCAAGGCCATGCTGCAGGATATCGGCGTCGCGGCGACGCCAGGCATCGATTTCGACCCCGAGCGCGGCTCGAACTATCTCCGCCTCTGCTATGCGGGCGACGAAGCCGCGATGCACGAGGCCGCGCGCCGAATCGCCGGTTGGCTCAAAGGCAGGTAGGCGAGGAAGCGCGAGCGGCGCTTCCTCTGGTTCTCAGCGCTGCCACCAACCCCGGCGGCGCGGCGCTTCGGGCTCGGCTTGCGCTTCGATCCGCCCTTCGCTCGGAGGTGGCGGTTCGCCGGCCGTGTCGGCCGTCTCCAGCACACGCTCTTCCGCGTGACGCGGCGGCTTGGACATCTCCTTCCTCGGAGCTTCTTCCGCGCGGGGCTTGCGGCCGGCGCCGTTCTGTCTGCCCTCGGCGTCGGCCGCGATCTCGTCATGGCTCTGCGTCTCGGCACGCGCCTCCTCGCCGGGCGCGCGCGGGGGTCTCTGCCCTGACCGGCCGCGACGGCCACCGCGGCGACCCCGGCGGCGGGTGCCCTTGCGGGCAACGCCGTCCTCATTGGCCTCAGCGGCCTTGCCTACCTCAGCAATCTTGGCCTCTCCAGTGTCGTCGCCGTCGGCAATCCGCTCGTCGCCTTCGTCCTCATCGTCGGGCTCGGGGCGCTCGGCGCGGATCGGACGCGGCGCCTCGCTGCCGTCGGGATGGCGCCGTCCACGCCGCCGCCGCCGCGAGCGCCGGCGGGCCGGATCGCTGTCGCCTTCGGCCGCCGGCGCGGGCGACGGAGCGGAAGCGGGCGCGGCGGCAGTCTCCGGGTGATGGGCCCAGTCCATATGCACCACCACGCCGCCGCCATTGGCGATCTCGCCCTCGGCCGCACGCTCGATCACGAATTGCGAGACATGCATGTCTTCGTCGGCGGTCACGGTGATGGGGATTTGATAGCGCTGCTGGATGTCGTTCAAATGCGCGCGCTTCTGATTGAGGATATAGAGCGCCACGTCCACCGCCGTGGTGGCGACCAGCGGCACCACGCCGTCGGTGATCAGCCGGTCCTCGATCGAGCGGAGGATGTCGAGCGAGACCGACTCCACCGAACGCACGATTCCCGTTCCTTGGCACATCGGGCAAGGCTTGGTCGAGCCTTCCAGCATCCCGGTCCTGAGTCGCTGCCGCGACATTTCCAGCAGGCCGAAATGGCTGATCCGGCCGACCTGGATGCGCGCGCGGTCGTTGCGCAAGGCTTCCTTCAGACGGCGTTCGACCAGCCGGTTGTTGCGGCGCTCATCCATATCGATGAAATCGATCACGATCAGGCCGGCGAGGTCGCGCAGGCGGAGCTGTCGCGCGATCTCCTCCGCCGCTTCGAGATTGGTCTTGAGCGCGGTGTCCTCGATATTGTGCTCGCGCGTGGCTTTGCCCGAATTGACGTCGACCGAGACCAGCGCTTCGGTCTGGTTGATGACGATGTAGCCGCCGGATTTCAGCACCACCTGCGGCGAGAACATCGCCGCGAGCTGGCGCTCCACCTGGAAACGGATGAAGACCGGCTCGGGCTCTTTGTAGGGCTTCACGTTCTTCGCATGGCTTGGCATCAGCATGCGCATGAAGTCTTTGGCCTCGCGATAGGCCTCGTCGCCCGCGACGAGGACCTCGTCGATATCCTTGTTGTAGAGGTCGCGGATCGAGCGCTTGATCAGACTGCCTTCCTCGTAGACCAGGGCGGGTGCGGTCGATTTCAGCGTGAGGTCGCGCACGTTCTCCCACAGCCGTAACAGATAGTCGTAATCGCGCTTGATCTCGGTCTTGGTGCGCTGCGCGCCTGCGGTGCGGATGATGAGTCCCATGCCCTCGGGCACTTCGAGTTCGCCGGCGATTTCGCGCAAACGCTTGCGGTCGGTAGGATTGGTGATCTTGCGCGAAATGCCGCCGCCGCGTGCCGTATTGGGCATCAGCACGGTGTAGCGGCCGGCAAGCGACAGATAGGTGGTCAGCGCCGCGCCTTTGTTGCCGCGTTCCTCCTTCACCACCTGCACGAGAATGATTTGGCGCCGGCGGATCACCTCTTGGATCTTGTAGGGGCGCCCACGGCGGCGGCGCGCTCGCTCGGGAACTTCCTCGAGCGCATCCTCTGAGCCGACCGATTCGACCGTCTCGGCCGCGGCGTGGCCGTTGCCTTCCTGCGTTGCCACCGGCTGGCCGACGATCTCGGCCGGGTCGGCATCCTCGTCGTCGTCGAGCTCGGTCTCTCTGGGGGCGGTGAGCGCCAGCACGTCGGCGTCTGCGTCGTCCGCGTCGCCGGCCGGCTCCGATACTTCATGCACGAGGTCGCTCGCCTCCATGGCGACGCCAGGTGCCGCTTCTTGCGGCGTGGTGTCGATTTCGTCGTCGTCGACCTCGAACCGCGCGATGGAGACCGTTTCGGCCGGCGGCGGGGCCGTGCGCCCTTCATCGCGCCGGCTCTGCCCTTCCTGCCGTCCGCGCCCGCGCCGGCCGCGCCGCCGGCGGCGGCCTGCGGCGGCCTCGTCCTCGGCGGCTTCTTCGGCCGAGGCGCGGCTTTGCTCCGCAGCCTCCTCCTCAAGCAGCGCTTGCCGGTCTGCGACCGGGATTTGATAGTAGTCGGGATGAATTTCAGTAAAGGCCAAGAAGCCGTGCCGGTTCCCGCCGTAATCGACAAACGCCGCCTGGAGCGACGGCTCTACGCGGGTGACCTTGGCGAGATAAATATTACCTCGAAGCTGCTTCTTGTTCGCGGATTCGTAGTCAAACTCCTCGACGCGATTGCCCCTTACCGCGACGACCCGGGTCTCCTCCGGATGCGCCGCATCGATCAGCATTTTGCTTGCCATGTTGTGTTTTCTCCGCCGCGCAGAGCTCGGAGGGCGGGACAGACATCCGCCATTCCGGGTTCGCGTCCGAGGTCCGCGCGCGCCAATGACCAATGGACCATGATTCGCTGCGACCACCCATGAGCGGCCCGGTAACCGGACCCAGGGGCGCGGCCATCGCTGGCCGCGACGGGATCGGAAACATTGGCAAAGCCTCGCATTCCCCGAGGTTTAGCCGAATGTCATGATCTTGCATCGCAGTCCTCACCGCCGCGGCGAGCCGCGGCTTGAGAGAGTTTTATCCGGCGGCCGTCTGTCACCTGACCACCGCTTCGTTCTGCGTCCTGACCGTTCGAATGGGGCCGGGGCCGCGGGAAACAATTCGCCCGGATCGCCGTTTGGCGTCCAAGGGCACGGGCTCGGAAGCGAGCCTGACCCTTATTACGGGCTTGTCGGGAGCGTTGGCAAGTGCCGCGATGCCTCAAGGCCCGCAAAGGGTCACAACAGTCGCTTAACGAGTGCGCGGTTAAAATTTGGCGGAGATCGAGCCTATTTTGGCGCATCGCGCCCGCGCGACTGCCGCCTGCCGATGAATCGGCTCACGCCAGCACGTGGGGGACGATGCAAGTCAAGCGTGTATTGAGGGCCATTGCGCTAGTGCCGGGCCTCGTCCTGCTGGGTCCGGCCGGCCCTGACGCGGTGGCAGCCGAGCCCGAATCCAAGCCCGCGGTGGCCAACGGCGCGCGCGTCGCCGGCGACCGCGAGCGCACCCGCTTCATCGCCGATCTCTCGAAAAAGGTCGATCTGCATGTGTTTGCCCTCGGCAATCCCTATCGTGTGATTGTCGACGCGCCGGACGTCAATTTCCAGATGCCCGACGGGCTCGGCAAGGAGCAGCGCGGTCTCGTCACGGCCTATCGTTACGGGCTGTTCGCACCAGGCAAGGCGCGCATCGTTATCGATGTCGCCGGCCCCTTTCTCATCGACAAGGCCTTCGTGCTCGAACCGCGCGACGATCAACCGGCAAGACTGGTGATCGACCTGGTGCCCACCGACGAGAAGACCTTCCTCGCCGGGCTGAAAGAGGCGAAGCCGCAACCGGGTGTAAGCGAGTTAGTGACTGCCGCCGTGCCGACCGCGACGAGGCCCCCCGACGCCAAGCCCGTGGTGGTGCTCGATCCAGGACATGGCGGCATCGATTCCGGGACTAACCCCAACGGCATTCCGGAAAAAGAGGTCGTGTTGGCGTTTGCCAAGACACTGAAGGAGAAGCTCGCCGCCTCCGGGCGCTACGAGATTCATCTCACCCGCGACGACGATACGTTCCTGCCGTTGCGCGAGCGCGTGACGATCGCGCAGAAGAAAAGCGCGAGCCTATTCCTTTCGATCCATGCCGACTACTTCCCCGACAAGGTCGACAAGGCGACCGGCGCCACGGTCTACACGCTTTCGGAAGAGGCCTCCGACGAGGAGGCGAGGGCGCTCGCCGCCAAGGAGAATTTCTCCGATGCGCTTGCCGGCGTCGAACTGCCGAGCGACTCGGACGAAGTCCTCGCCAATATCCTGATTGACCTGGCGCAGCGGGAGACCCAGAACCGCTCCGTGGTATTTGCCCGCTCCATCGTCGGCGAACTCGCCGGCAAGAACGCGCTGCATACCAAGCGGCTGCGATCGGCGGGGTTTCGCGTGCTCAAAGCGCCCGACATTCCCTCGGTGCTGCTCGAGCTTGGCTTCCTCAGCAATCCCGAGGACGAGAAGCGGTTGACCTCGGAGGCCTGGCGCAATCGGACGGCTGATGCGGTGGCGGCCTCGATCGACGCCTACTTCGCCAAGCGCCTCGCCCGCAACCCGTTCTGATGAATCTAGCGCAATCGCGCGCGATTTCGCTCGATGCAGCTTCTTGTTGCCATAATTTTCGCTAGGGTTGCTTCGGGTACCCCGCTCTCTTAAAACGGGGTAGGACGGGTCAGAACCATGGACATTACGGCTCCAAAGCCGCCGGAAGGCCGGCGTCGTCGGCGCGGCGGATTTTTCTTCCGTTTTCTCGGCTTTATGTTCGCCGCCGGCATGATCTTGTTCATCGCCGTCGCCGGAGCCGCCGCCTTCGTGCTGTGGAAGGTGTCGAACGAATTGCCGGATTACGAGGTGCTCGCCAAATACGAGCCGCCGGTGATGACCCGCATCCACGCCAATAACGGCGCGCTGATTTCGGAGTTCTCCCGCGAGCGCCGGATCTACGTGCCGATCACCGCCATTCCGGAATGCATCATCGAGTCCTTCATCTCCGCCGAAGACAAGAACTTCTATCAGCATGGCGGGCTCGACATGCAGGGCATCATCCGCGCCGTGGTCACCAATATGAGCAACCTGCAATCGGGGCGGCGCGCGGTCGGCGCCTCGACCATCACCCAGCAGGTGGCCAAGAACTTCCTGCTTTCCAGCGACCAGACCATGGAGCGCAAGCTGAAAGAGGCGATCCTCGCCATCCGTATCGAGCGTGCCTTCACCAAGGAGCAGATCCTCGAGCTTTATCTCAACGAAATCTATCTCGGGGTGGGCGCCTACGGTGTGGCCGCGGCGGCGCAGTCTTATTGGGATAAGGCGCTCAACGAGTTGACGCTCGCCGATTGCGCCTATCTTGCCACCTTGCCCAAGGCGCCGAGCAACTACGATCCCTTCCGGTTCCACGACCGTGCCGTCGCCCGGCGCAACTGGGTCATCGACCACATCGTCGAGAACGGCTTTGCCACCAAGGACGAGGGAGAGGCCGCCAAGGCGCAGCCGCTCGGAGTGATAAAGCGGCAGATCGGACCGAAGATCTTCGCGTCCGAATATTTCGCCGAGGAGGTACGCCGCGAGATTCTCGATCGCTTCGGCGAGGACAAGCTTTACGGTGGCGGCCTGTCGGTGCGCACCACGCTCGATCCCAGGCTGCAGCGCATCGCCCGCAAGGCGCTGATCGATGGCTTTGTCGCTTTCGATCGCAGACGCGGCGGTTGGCGCGGCGTAGTGGACAAGATCGAGCTCAAGGGCGACTGGGGGACGACGCTCGCCGCCATGCCGGTATGGGCCGACATCGCGCCTTGGCGACTCGCCGTCGTGCTTGAAGTGTCCAAGGACAAGGCAGTCGTTGGCATTCGTCCGGGCCGCGATTCGGCCGGCCAGTTGCTGAAGGAGCGCGAGACTGGCGTCGTGCCCTTCGAAGAGGTGAAATGGGCGCGTCCCAAACTGGCGCGTGGCCTCGGCCCCGCGCCTGGATCGGTGACTGCCGTGCTCAAGCCGGGCGATGTCATCTATGTGTCGCCGCGCGAGCCGAAGATCGCCGAGGACGGCACGCCCAGCGCAACACCGGAGGACCTCAAGGGTCAGTGGTCGCTGGCGCAGGTTCCTGAGATCGGCGGAGCGCTGGTCGCCATGGACCCGCATACCGGCCGGGTGCTCGCCATCGCCGGCGGATTCAGCTTCGCGCAAAGCCAGTTCGACCGGGCGACCCAAGCGCGCCGTCAGCCGGGCTCCTCGTTCAAGCCGCTGATCTACACGGTGGCGCTCGACAACGGCTACACCCCCTCCAGCATCATCGTCGACGGCGCGATTTGCGTCTCCCAAGGTGCGGGCATGCCGCAATGGTGCCCGAAAAACTACGATGCCGGATCCGCCGCAGGGCCTTCTACTTTGCGCTTCGGCATCGAGAAGTCGCGCAATTTGATGACGGTGCGGCTCGCCAACGAAATCGGGATGCCGATCATCGCGGAATATTCCCGCCGCTTCGGCGTTTACGACAATCTGATGCCTGCCTTGTCCATGGCGCTCGGCGCCGGCGAGACCACGCTGATCCGCATGGTCACCGGATATTCCATGCTCGCCAATGGCGGGAAGCAGATCAGGGCGACCTTCGTCGATCGCATCCAGGACCGTTACGGCCGTACCGTCTGGCGCCATGACACGCGCGACTGCAGCGCGTGTACGGCGCGCGAATGGAGCGGCCAGAACGAACCCCAACTGGTCGACGACCGCAAGCAGGTCATCGATCCGATGTCGGCGTTCCAGATGACCTCGATCATGGAAGGCGTCGTCCAGACCGGCACGGCGCAAAGGCTCAAAGTCCTGAAACGCCCGATCGCGGGCAAGACCGGCACCACCAACGACTACAAGGACGCGTGGTTCGTCGGCTATACGCCCGACCTCGCCATCGGCGTCTATATCGGCTACGACCAGCCGGTCAATATGGGCCACGGCGAGACCGGCGGCAGTCTCGCCGCTCCGGTCGTGCGCGACTTTTTGAAGGAAGCGCTCGCCGGCGTGCCGGCGGTCCCCTTCCGTACGCCCTCGGGCATGAAGCTGGTGCGTGTCAACCACAAGAGTGGGTTGCCCTCCGGTCCCGGCGACAAGGGCGCCATTCTGGAAGCCTTCAAGCCGGGGCAGGAGCCCCTCGGCGCCGTTGCCGAGGCGATTGGCGGCGAGGGCGAAGAAATGGCGGGAGAGGAGTTCGGCGCTGCGCCGCCGCCACCGCCGTTCACACCAGGCCCGGCGCCGGGCAGCGACCGCGCTTTGACATCAGGTACCGGCGGCCTCTACTAGACCCTATATTCAGCTTAGCCGGCGCGCGGTGAAGCCTCGCGCAGGTCCTGTGAATCCATGCTTGCCTGAGGAAGCGATGCGCGCCGAAACCGAGTCGGTCGTCAACGACATCAGAGAGTCCTTGTCCCTCCTCAGGAGGCATCTTTGACCCCGACCAAGCCAAGACGAGGCTGACGGCGCTCGACCGCGAGGCCGAGGCTCCCGACTTCTGGAACGACAGCCGCCGCGCGCAGAGCCTGATGCGCGAACGCCAGCAGCTTGAGACCGCGCTGGGTGCTTACGATCGCCTGACCCGGGAGCTCGAAGACAATATCGAGCTGCTCGCGCTGGGCGAGGAAGAGGGCGACGAGACCGTCATCGCCGACGCGGAGCGGGCGCTCATCCGGCTGAAGCAAGAGGCGCATACGCGAGAGGTCGAGGCGCTCCTGTCCGGCGAGGCCGACTCCAACGACGCCTATGTCGAGATTCACGCCGGCGCCGGCGGCACGGAGAGCCAGGACTGGGCGCAGATGCTCGAGCGCATGTATATGCGGTGGGCGGACGCGCGCAGCTACAAGGTTGAGATCATCGGCGAGCATTATGGCGAAGAAGCCGGCATCAAGTCGGCGACCGTGTTGATCAAGGGTATGAACGCCTATGGCTGGCTAAAGACCGAGTCGGGCGTGCACCGCCTGGTGCGCATCTCGCCGTTCGATTCCAATGCACGGCGCCACACCAGCTTTGCTTCGGTGTCGGTCTATCCCGCCATCGACGATACGATCGAGATCGAGATCGACGAGAAGGATGTGCGCATCGACACCTACCGCTCGTCGGGGGCCGGGGGCCAGCACGTCAACACTACCGACAGCGCCGTCCGCATCACCCATCTGCCGACCAATATCGTGGTGCAATGCCAGAACGAGCGGTCGCAGCACAAGAACCGGGCGACCGCGTGGGCCATGCTACGCGCGCGCCTCTATGAGGCCGAGTTGAAGCGGCGGGAGGATGAAGCGCAGGCCGCCGCCGCCGCCAAGTCGGACATCGGCTTCGGGCATCAAATCCGGTCTTATGTGTTACAGCCCTATCAGCTGGTGAAGGACTTGCGCACCGGAGTTGAGAGCACGAACCCATCGGCTGTGCTGGATGGCGACATCGATCGCTTCATCGAAGCGGCGTTGGCCGAACGCCTCGACGCCGACGCGAAGGCTCAGCAATAAGGGTCGGCCGTTATTCGGCGGCGTGCGCCGAAACCCCGTTGCCTTCGTCCTTGGGCTTCGAATCAAAACCCGCAGGCTTCTCGGCTGGACGCGAGCTGCTCGGCGTGGCTGCCTTCACCTCGGCCAAGGGATCGTCCGAGCGGCGCGACTTTCCTTCGAAATAGGCGCCCTGCTCGATGGCGAGGCTTTGATGAACGATGTCGCCCTCGACATGAGACTGCGCCTGAAGCGTGACGCGCAGGCCCCTGATCGAGCCCACCACCCTGCCGCGGACGACGATGTCCTCGGCGATGACGCCGCCAATGACTTGCGATTTGTCGCCGAGCAGGAGCGAGCCGCAATTGATGTCGCCCTGAATCTCTCCGTCGACCTGGATCTCGCCTTTGGAAGTAACGTTACCAGTGATGGTGAGATCCTCGCCGATGATCGACGGGACCATCTTGCTGGCGCTTGGGCTGGGGCTCTTGGCTGCGTAGGTCGCCGGCCTCTCGGTGAAGGGCGTTTTTGCCTCGCCGCCCGACCGTTCCCCCAGCTTCGTTATGCTATCTCCCGGCTCCGGCTTCTTCGTGAACATAAATGGTACCTCCCCATCGCAACTGCTGACCCGGACGCCAAAGCCTTTCAACGCTAAGTCCGCGAGCGGCTGACGCGAAGACGAACTGCCCAAAGGGATTGCCGCGGAGTTCCGTCGAGCTGCCGTTACCCAGCGCCCACTCCTGCCATGACAATATCGACTCCCCCGCACGTTGTCATGGGGGTTCTCCCGGATAAATCGATCACTGGCGTCGGGCTGCTAAGGCTCGGTTTCGGCTTGAGAAGTGCCTTCCTTTGGCCGATTTTACCGACTCTTATGCAACCAGCCCTTTATCCTTTGCGTCGGGCGCCTGGCAAACGGGGCTGAAGGGGTCCGAGGGCTGACTT
>DASQKJ010000005.1:0-3899 GCA_035630595.1 Methyloceanibacter sp. | reverse complement strand
CGTCTCGTTGGCCGCGATCTCGTTGCGAACATAGGTGTCGAACTCGGTTGGCTGCATGAGCATCGGGTCGGCGCCGAAGCTCGAGAGCTTTGCTTGAATGTCCGGCGACTGCAGCACCTTGACGGTCTCGCGATGCAGCCTGTCGACGACATCGCGGGAGGTTTTCGTCGGCACGAACATTCCGACCCAAAAATTGTACTCGGAATTCGCGAAGCCGGCCTCGAGGGTCGTCGGCACGTCGGGCAGCGCAGATGCGCGCTTCGACGTGCTCACCCCCAGCGCCACCGCTTTGCCCTCGCGAATGAAAGGCAGCGACGGCAAGATCGGACTGAACACGAAATCCACGCGGCCGCTCATCACTTCGGCCAATGCCTCCGGTCCACCCTTGAATGGAACGTGCACGCCTTCAAACCCGGCGCTGAGACGAAACCGTTCGGCATTGAGATGGGTCGCGGAGCCGCTTCCGCCGGATGCATAGTTGAGGCCGCCCGGCTTGGCGCGCGCGGCGGCCACAAGCGCCTGCGCCGATCGGATGTTCGCCGACGGCGCGACCACGAGCACGTTCGGCAAATTGGCAAGCGGCGTGATTCCGGCGAGGTCGCCCACCGTGTCGTAAGGCAGATTGGAATACGCCCACGGCGAAATGGTATGGCTCGACGCGGTGAGGAGGATGGTGTGGCCATCGGGATCGGCCTTGGCCACCGCCGCCGTGCCGATCACGCCGCCGGCGCCTGGCCGGCTCTCGATGACGATCGGGTAGCCGAGCTGGAGCGAAAGCTGCTGCGCCACGGTGCGCGAGACGATGTCGATGGCGCCGCCAGCGGTGTAAGGCACGATGGCGCGGATCGGTCGCGAGGGCCAGCTTTGGGCGCAGGCACCGTCCGCGGTCATCAGCACCAGCGCAAGCGCGCAGAGCCGGACCATCTCATCCTCCCCGAGTACTTCGAGCCTTGTTACGAGTCTTGTTCGGCTTGAAGGCGATGTCGCACGGCGATCTTACACGTACTTTCCGTTCCAGGTATGCCATGGCAGCATGTCTGACGAACCGACCATCCAAGGAGCGCCATGAGCACCGAGACCATCATCGTCGAAACCCGCGGCCGCGTCGGCGTGATCCGCCTCAACCGCCCGCAGGCATTGAATGCGCTCAACATCGCGCTCAAGGACGAGCTCCTCGCCGCGGTCGAAGGCTTCGATGCCGATGCCGGCGTCGGCTGCATTCTGATCGCCGGCTCGGACAAGGCGTTCGCTGCCGGCGCGGACATCAAGGAGATGGCGGACAAGTCGTATATCGACATTTTCAGCGCAGACTACGCCGCCGATTACGAACGGCTCGCCCGCGTGCGCAAGCCGATTGTGGCGGCGGTTGCAGGCTTTGCGCTCGGCGGCGGCTGCGAGCTCGCCATGATGTGCGATTTCATCATCGCCGCCGACAATGCCAGGTTCGGCCAGCCGGAGATCAAGCTCGGCGTCATCCCTGGCATTGGCGGGACGCAGCGTCTGACCCGCGCGGTCGGCAAGGCGAAGGCCATGGATATGATCCTGACCGGACGCATGATGGACGCGGCCGAGGCCGAGCGCTCGGGGCTGGTGGCGCGCGTGGTGCCGTTGGCCAGCCTGATGGACGAGGCGATGAAGGCGGCTGAAACGATTGCCTCGATGTCGCTGCCGTCGGTGCTGGCCGCGAAGGAGGCGGTCAACCGCAGCTTCGAGACGTCGCTGGCCGAGGGCGTACGCTTCGAGCGCCGCGTGTTCCACGCACTGTTCGCCACCAAGGATCAGAAGGAAGGCATGGCGGCCTTTATCGAAAAGCGTCCGGCCAAGTTCAGCAACGAATGACGCGCGGGTCCGGGCGGCCGCGTCCTATTTCCGCACGCAGATCACCCGCACCAGCGAGGCCCTGGCGGCATCGGCGCCGAGGCGGCCCGTTGCCGCGGGCGCCAGCCTTTGCGCCTCGAGGAAGGTGCGGATTGTCGGCGCTGGCACCAACGTCGCCAGCGGCTGCGGACTTGCCGCGCCCGCATTGGCAACGGCCGTCGTCCTGAGCTCCACCATGCCGATAAGGCGGCCTTGGCCGTCGAGCGCGGCGCCGCCGGAAAAGCCGAGCTGCGGCGCAGGCTCGACCGTCTCGCCCCTGGCCTTTGCCGCCATGGCCGAGATCGCGCTGCCGCCGCCCTGGCTTTGCGGATCGGCAATGCCGAGAAGCGTGAGGTCGGAACCTTTGGAAGCCTCGCCAAACGTCACGGGCACGAGATCGGGCGCGCCATAGATCCGCAGCAGCACGAGGTCGGCGGCCTTGTCCTCCGCGTGGCGGTCGGCGTCGCCATATCCGCTCACCACGATCACGTTGCAGCCTTCGGTGAGCTGCCGGTCGGTGAGGATGTGGCCGGCCGTGCTAACGACGATGCCGGTGCCATACTCCACCATGCGCTTGGGAATCGGACCGACAAGTGCGACGCCGGAGACGCCGGGAAATGGCGTAAACGCACTCGACATCACCACCACGACCGGATCCATGATGGTCTCGGCCGCCTGATCGTAGAGGACGGTCATGCCGCGCACCTCGCCGTCCCTGATCTCGGCGCGGATGTAGAATTTCTTCAGGTTCTGCATGCCCGACAGGATGAAGAAATCGGGGCGCAAGAAGTTGACCTCGAGCTTGCGGCTCGCCGGTTCTTTCTTCTGTTGCTCGTAGACCGCCGCCAGTGTCGTGCCGGGCTCCCTGATCTTGAAGGTCTCGACCTGGACCTGGCCTTGCGCCGAAGACCAGCGAGTGCCGTTCTTGGTCTGACTCTTATTGGGGGCCTGCTTGGTCGGAAGCCCGATGCGCGCACCGGTGACCGGATCGTCGACCAGGCTCCAGCCGACCTGCGCCTGCTTGGCCTTCGCCACAGCTGCCAGGAGGGCGCGTTCCTGCGGGTTGAGGACGCCGGTTTCCTTGAGCTTGCGATCGTGCTGGAACGTCTTGATGGCGGCCGTGGTCTTGTCATTGATCTCGCCATTGACCAGGCCGTTGTAATCGCCGGACCAGGCGAGATCGAACTGGAGGGCGAGGCGATCGGCCAGAGGCGTGGCGGTGTCGCGCGCCGGTCCGGGCGGGGTCGGCGCACGTTTTCGCGCGGTCGCGGCTGCCAGCCGGGTCGCGCCTTTGCTTCCTGTCGCGGCGTCGTTGGGCGTCTGCGCCGCCGGTTTCGCCGTTGCGCCCGTCTGCGAAATATCGCTCTGGGCGCCGGCCGGCAGCACGGAGAGGAGAAGAACGAGAACGGCACCCACCGCCCGCATGGTCACTCCTGCCCGGCAAAGCTTCGCCGGGCCAATCTAGCCGAAGCGTTGGATTTTCGCCAATGCGCACCTAGTTTGTGCGGTGAGGGCTCTGAAGGCGTCGTTGCAAAGCCTTCGCGCTTTCGCGAATGATGGCTGCACCACTGTTGCCCGGATAGGACTGTCATGCTCGGTCCCGAAGAGCTTGAGCGTTATGCTCGCCACATCGTGTTGCGTGAGGTCGGCGGGCCCGGACAAGCCGCGCTCAAGCGCGCGCGGGTGTTGGTGATCGGCGCCGGTGGACTTGGCGCGCCGGCGCTGCTCTATCTCGCGGCCGCCGGGGTAGGTACGCTCGGTGTCGTCGACGACGACGCGGTCGCGCTGTCGAATTTGCAGCGCCAGGTGATCCACGGGACGCCCGAAGTCGGAGAGCCGAAGGTCGAGAGCGCGGCTGCCGCGATTCACCGCCTCAACCCGCATGTCACGGTCGAGATGCATGCATCGAGGCTGGTGGCGGCGAACGCGCTCGATCTTATCGGCGCGTATGACATCGTCGCCGACGGCGCCGACAATTTCGCCACCCGCTATCTCGTGTCCGACGCCTGCTTCTTTGCGAAAAAGCCCCTGGTCACGGCTGC
>DASQKJ010000004.1:0-21070 GCA_035630595.1 Methyloceanibacter sp. | reverse complement strand
CCGACTATTTCTCCTACACGATCGCCAAATCGGCCTTGGCGGCCGCGACGCAAACCATGGCCCAAGCGCTGGCGCCCCGCATCAGGGTCAACGCCATCGCGCCGGGACCCGTACTCAAAAGCCAGGGACAGAGCCAGGCCGATTTAGAGCAGGAATGCCGCGCGACCTTGCTGCAGCAGCCGGTCAGCCCCGATGACGTCACCGCCGCGATTCGCTTTCTGCTCAATACGCCGTCCGTCACCGGCCAGATCATCGCGCTGGACTCAGGTCAGCACCTGTGGCCAGGGCCTTGAAGGGGGTCACGCTTAGACCTTACCTTCGCCGTAGAAACCGCATGCTGCGAGCATGCGCGAAAGCTTCGTGATCCCATGCCGTTGGAAAACCCGGATAGCGCTTCATCTTCGCTCTTTGCGCGCGTGCGCAACGCTTTGGGTATGCCCGAGACCGGTGCGCCGGTGATCGCGCTACATGCCAAGACGGCACCGGCGGGACCCGGCGTCTACCGCATGGTCGATGCGGCGGGCGAGGTCCTCTATGTCGGCAAAGCCCGGCACCTGAAGAAGCGGGTGCAGAGCTACGCGCGCGCGGCAAGCCATAATAACCGCATCGTCCGCATGATCGCCGACACTGCGGGCATGGAATTCATCACCACGGCGACCGAGATCGAGGCGCTGCTGCTTGAGGCAAACCTGATCAAGCGGCTGAAACCCCGCTTCAACGTGGTGCTCAGGGACGACAAGTCCTTCCCCTTCATCCTCATCGCGCGGGATCATCCCGCACCGCAGATCCTCAAGCATCGCGGCGCGCGCAACCGTAAAGGGGACTATTTCGGCCCGTTCGCTTCGGCCGGCGCGGTCGGCCGCACCATCAACACCCTGCAGCGCGCCTTTCTGCTGCGGTCCTGCTCGGACGGCTATTTTGACAGCCGGCTCAGGCCGTGCCTGCTGTTCCAGATCAAGCGCTGCAGCGCGCCCTGCACCGGCGAGATTTCCATCAGGGATTATGGCGCGCTGGTCGACGAGGCGCTCCGCTTCCTCACCGGCGAGAGCGACGAGGTCAAGCGCAGGCTGCACGCATTGATGGATGAGGCGAGCCTCAAACAGGACTACGAGCGGGCGGCGAGCTTCCGCGACCGGCTGACCGCGCTCAGCCACATCCAATCGCGCCAAGGCATCAATCCGCACACGCTCAAAGAAGCGGACGTGTTCGCGGCGCATCAGGGGGCGGGCCATACCTGCATTCAGGTGTTCTTCTTCCGCACCGGCAATAATTGGGGCAACCGCGCCTATTTCCCGCGCGCCGACAAAAGCATGCCGGTGGAGGAAGTGCTGGAATCGTTCGTGGCGCAGTTCTACGACGACAAGCCGCCGCCGAAGCTCGTGCTGCTCTCGCATGACATCGCCTCGCGCCGGCTGCTCGCCGAGGCGCTGTCCTTGCGCGCCGGCCACAATATCAGCGTGGCGCAGCCGGTGCGCGGCGAGAAGCGCGAGTTGATGGAGCATGCGCTGGTCAATGCGCGCGAGGCGCTGGCTCGGCGGCTCGCGGAGTCGTCCTCGCAGACGGCGATCCTCGTCCGGCTCGCAGAGCTGTTCGATCTCGACGAGGCGCCCGAGCGCATCGAGGTCTACGACAACAGCCACATCTCAGGCGCCAACCCGGTCGGCGCCATGATCGTCGCCGGGCCCGACGGCTTCACCAAAGGCCAATACCGCAAGTTCAACATGCGCTCGGAGGACCTCGCACCCGGCGACGATTACGCCATGATGCGCGAGATGCTGACGCGCCGCTTCTCGAAGCTGGCCAAGGAGAAGGGAGACGCGAGTGGATGGGCCGCGCCGGACCTCGTGCTGATCGACGGCGGACCAGGCCAGCTCGGCACAGCCTATGCCGTGCTGGACGAGTTTGGGCTCTCCGATATCAAGGTGGCGGCGGTGGCCAAGGGACCCGACCGCAATGCCGGGCGCGAACGTATCTATTTGCGCGGCAAGGAGCCGCTGCTGTTGGAGCCGCGCGATCCCGTGCTCTACTGCATCCAACGATTTCGGGACGAGGCGCACCGATTTGCCGTCGGCGCCCATCGCGCCAGGCGCAAGAAGGCGATTACCGCCTCGCCGCTGGACGAGGTTCCGGGCATCGGCCCGTCGCGCAAACGCGCACTGTTGCAGCATTTCGGCTCGGCCAAGGCGGTCAGCCGCGCCGGCATCGCCGACCTCGCGGCGGTCGGCGGCATCAGCGCGCAAATGGCGCGAACGATCTATGATCATTTCCATGAGCGCGGGTAACAGGCCTTGAACAAGCAGACCGACATGGTTGAGGGCGATTTGCGGGGCGCAGCGCCGGCAGTCCGGTCCGGCCGCTTTGCCAGCCTGCCGAATATCCTGACCTATGGCCGCATCCTCGCCATCCCCGCTCTCGTCGCTTGCTTCTTCGTCGCCGGCGATTGGGGCCGCTGGACCGCCATGTGGATCTTCATCGCTGCTGGCGTCAGCGATTTCCTCGATGGCTATCTCGCGCGCGCCTGGCAGCAGCAGAGCACCGTCGGCCGCATGCTTGATCCGATCGCCGACAAGCTGATCGTGGCGGCGGCGCTGCTCATGCTGGCCGCGGACCAGACCATCGCCGGCTGGTCACTCTGGGCCGGCGTGATCATCCTCTGCCGCGAAATTCTGGTCTCGGGCTTGCGCGAGTTTCTCGGCACGCTGGCAGTCTCCGTGCCGGTCACGCGGCTCGCGAAATGGAAGACCATGGTGCAGATGGTGGCGATCGGCTTTCTGCTCGCGGGCAGCGCCGGCGACAAGATCTGGCCCTACACCACGATGTTCGGCCTGACCTTGCTGTGGATCGCCGCCATCTTCACGCTCTATACGGGCTACGACTATCTGCGAGCGGCGGTGCGCCACGCCATCAAGGAAGAGTGAACCGATGCGGCTGCTCTATTTCGCCTGGGTGAAGGAGAAGGTTGGTGTCGCGGCGGAGGAGATCGACCCGCCGGCCGGCGTGGCAACGATCGCCGAGCTGATCGACTGGCTGAAGGCCCGCGGACCTGAATTCGAGAATGCCTTCGCGCGATCGGAGGTGATCCGCGCGGCGATCGACAAACGCCATGTGCGCCATGACGCCAGCATCGCTGCGGCGCGCGAGATCGCCTTCTTCCCGCCAGTGACCGGAGGCTAGATGATCCGGGTGCAGCAGGAGGATTTCGACATCGGCGCCGAGATTGCACGGCTGAGGGCCGGCCGCACCGATATCGGCGCCATCGTCAGCTTTACGGGCAGCGTGCGCGACCAGAGTGGTGAAGTCACGGACATGACCCTCGAACATTATCCGGGGATGACGGAGGCAGAGCTTCAGCGCATCGAGGCCGAGGCTCAAGCGCGCTGGCCGCTGCAAGCGAGCTTGATCGTCCACCGCTTTGGCGCGCTCATGCCTGGCGACAATATCGTACTGGTGGTGACCGCATCGGAGCATCGCGATGCCGCATTCGACGCCGCGAAATTCCTGATGGACTATCTCAAGACCGGCGCGCCGTTCTGGAAGCGCGAGACCGGCCCCGGCGGTGCGCGCTGGGTCGAAGCTTCGGCGCACGACGAGGCTTCGGCCGCGCGCTGGACCAAGACCGAAGCGCGCTGCTGAGTAGCGGCAAGGAGTCCAGTTTGGTTGAACTGGGCCAAGCCCGCCGGCTGGCGTATAAAGGGTTCAGCCCTATGAGGATGCGAGCTTGAACGCTCCCTTAGATCAGATCATCCGGTCGGGTCCGCCGCGGCCCTCGGTCGTCATGCTTCCGGGCTTGCGGTCGCTCGCCCCCGGCGAGGAGCGCTATACAGTGCCGGGCGGCGGGGCAATCGCCTTGCCGGTGCATGCGGGCGACCGGCTGCGCGTGATCGATGTCGAAGGCATGCAAGCTTGCGAACTAGTCGCGGCCGATGATGCCGGCAAGGTCAATTCCGCCATCCTCGGCGCGCAGGGCGACGGCGATGCGCGCGGCCTGAAGCAAATTCTAACCGGCGCCAGCGAAAGCGCGCGTATTGTGCGCGCCGGGCTGGAGCGGCGCGGCATCGATCTGGCGCGTGCCCGCGCGATCACGCTGTTCGGCGGCGAGTCCCGGCCCGGCGCCGCCGTCGAGTTCACCGTGTCACGCGACGGCGTATTGATCGCTGCCGCGCCCGGCGCGGCGATGGAGGCCGGCGCGCAGGACACCGCGACGCCCATACGGGTGCATATTCAGCGCAGCCGCGTGGCGCGGCCGAACGAAACGCCCCTGCCCGAGCCGCTCGCCGACCCACTGCAGGATATCCGCGTCAACCATTCGACGGCGGCGGCCTATTTCGTGCGCGCCGGCGAATATATTCAGATCATCGACGTCGCGGGACGCCAATGCACCGACTTCCAGTGCTTCTCCGCGCGGGGTCTCGACAAGGGACTGGAGCGGCCGCTCGACGTCACCACCACGCGCTCGCTGATGGGCCAGAGCTACCCGCTTCCTGGTCTCCACGCCAAGGCGTTCGACCAAGACATGCAGCCCCTGGTGGAGGTGGTCCGCGACACGGTCGGGCGTCACGATGCTTTCGGCCTGGCCTGCAACGCACGCTATTACGACGATCAGGGTTATCCCGGCCATGTCAATTGCACGGACAATTTCAACGCGCAGCTTGCGCCTTACGGCGTCGCCAAGCGCAAGGGCTGGATGGCGCTCAATTTCTTCTACAATACCGGCGTCGATGCCAACAACGTGCTCTATTTCGATGAGCCGTGGTCGCGTCCCGGCGACTATGTCTTGTTGCGTGCGGTCACCGATCTGGTCTGCGTCTCGTCATCCTGTCCGGACGACATCGATCCGGCCAATGGCTGGGACCCGACCGACATCCATGTGCGCACCTATTCCGACCAGCAGAGCTTCTCCAGAGCGGTGGCCTATCGCATGACGCCGGATGCCGAACCCCAATTGACGCGGGAGACCGCGTTCCACACGCGCTTCTCGGCGCTGACCCGCAACCATACGGAATATCGCGGCTATTGGCTGCCGACTCGCTTCGCCAATGACGGCCCGGTTGCCGAATATTGGGCCTGCCGCGAGCGTGCCGCGATCATGGACCTGTCGCCGTTGCGCAAATTCGAGGTGACCGGCCCCGACGCAGAGTCGCTGCTGCAATACACGCTCACCCGCAACGTGCGGAAGCTCGCGGTGGGTCAGGTGGTCTACACCGCGATGTGCTACGCGCATGGGGGCATGATCGACGACGGCACCTTGTTCCGTCTCGGCGAGAACAATTTCCGCTGGATCGGCGGCGACGACTATAGCGGCATCTGGCTGCGCGAGCAGGCGGAGAAGCTCGGGTTGAAGGCCTGGGTGCGGTCCTCGACCGATCAGCTGCACAACGTCGCCGTGCAGGGACCGAAGAGCCGCGACATTCTGCGCGAGATCGTTTGGACGCCGCCCGCGCAACCGACCTTGGACGAGCTCGGCTGGTTCCGCTTCAGCATCGGGCGCATCGGCGGTTTCGAAGGCGCGCCGGTGGTGGTCTCCCGCACGGGCTATACCGGCGAGCTCGGCTACGAGATTTTCTGTCACCCCAAGGACGCGCTGACCGTGTTCGACGCGATCTGGCAGGCCGGCGAACCGCACGGCTTGATGCCGCTCGGGCTCCAGGCGCTCGACATGCTGCGCATCGAGGCGGGTCTCGCTTTCGCCGGCTATGAGTTCTGCGATCAGATCGATCCGTTCGAGGCGGGGATCGGGTTCACCGTGCCGCTGGCAGGTAAGAACGAGGACTTCATCGGCCGCGACGCGCTCGTCCGACGCAAGGAGCATCCGCAGAAGAAGCTTGTCGGCCTGGAGATGGAGGGCGACGAGGCGGTTGGCCACGGCGATTGCGTGCATGTCGGCCGCGCCCAGATCGGCACGATCACCAGCGCCACCCGCTCGCCGGTCCTGCAAAAGACCATCGCGCTGGCCAGGGTCGATGTCGCGCATTCCGAGATCGGAACCACGGTGGAGATCGGCAAGCTCGACGGCCACCAGAAGCGGCTGCCGGCGCGGGTGGTACGCTTCCCGCATTTCGATCCGGAGAAGACCCGCGTGCACGGCTGAGCGCAACGAAAAGGCCGCCCGACGCGGCGGCCTTCGCGTGACGCGCTGGCGGAGGGTTTATTCCGCGGCAGCCTGACCCTTAACTGCAAGGAACGTTTTCATCGAGTCGTCCATCGCCTCGAGCCATTCCGTGTGGTGCACCGGCGCCATGGTGCCCGTGCAGGGCGACTTGAAGGCCTTGTTGCGGTAGCCGACGATCGAGTGCTCCTTGTCGTGCTCCCACTCCTTGAACTCGTCCACCGTCATGTCGATGTCGAATTTCGGATAGTCGATATCCTTGCAGAGATCGCGGACGTAATCGGCCTGGAAGTCGATCTTCGCGAAGGCATCGGGCAGCGCCTCCTCGCGCGCGACCCAGGCATCGTCGTCCTTCTGCATCTCCGCCTTCGACGGCAGCTTGATCCGGCCGAGGATCGCGTCCCGCGCATACCAAGCCTGCGCATCGAACATCGAGAACGTATAGAACTGATCCTGCATGCCGAGATAGGCGACCTTCGGATTATCGATCCAGAAGATGCCCTTGTAGAGATGCGGCGGGTGCATGCGGTTATGGGTGCGGAGCTTCAACTCGTCGGTCAGGAACGGGAAGTGGTGCTGATAGCCGGTGCAGAGGATGATGGCGTCGAACTCCTTGCTCGAGCCGTCCTTGAAGTGAACCGTCCTGCCTTCGATCTTGGTGAGCAGCGGGCGCTCATCCATCCCCTTCGGCCATTTGAAGCCCATCGGCTGCGTCCGCCAGCACAGCGTGACGGATTTCGCGCCGTATTTGTGGCATTGCAGACCGATATCCTCCGCCGAATAGCTGGCGCCGACCACGAGCAGATCCTTGCCCTTGAACTCGTCGGCACTGCGGAAATCGTGCGCATGCAGCACGCGGCCGGGGAAGGACTCGATGCCGGGGAAATAAGGGACGTTCGGCACGGAGAAATGGCCCGACGCCACCACCACCCAGTCGAACTGCTCGGTCCTCAGGCTCCGGTCAGGCAGATGCTCCACGGTCACCGAGAATTTGCCTGACTCCTTGTCATAGGTGACGAGGCGCACGGCGGTGTTGAACTTGATCCACGGCCGCACATTGGCGTCCTTGGCGCGGCCGACGATATAGTCGTAGAGCACCTCGCGCGGGGGAAATGAGGGGATCGGCTTCTTGAAATGCTGGTCGAAAGTGTAGTCGGCGAATTCCAAAACTTCCTTCGGACCGTTCGACCACAGATAACGGTACATGCTGCAATGGACCGGCTCGCCGTATTCGTCGAGGCCGGAGCGCCAGGTGTAGTTCCACAAGCCGCCCCAATCGCTCTGCTTCTCGAAGCAGACGATCTCGGGGATCTCCGCGCCCTTGCTTTTTGCCTGCTGGAACGCCCTCAATTGGCCAAGGCCGCACGGCCCCGCTCCGATGACAGCAACGCGACCCGCCATGTCACTCTCCCTCGCTCCGAACCTGCTCGATAGACTACCTCATTGCCGATGCCTGCCAACCGATCCGGGCCCAGCCTTACCATTGTAGACCAGTGTCGGACCAATTTGTCAAAGTCTACCAAATTGGTATAGCAACCCTGCGTGGCACTCCACGTTCCTGCCCAAAGCGAAGGCAAGTATTGGGCAAGAACAAGACAAATTGCGCCGAGCGATGCGCGGCGATAACACTGGCCCAAAGTGGGACCAATTTCCTGATCTGTAGCTGATTGGTATTGTCCTGGGGCCGATAACCGGTCTAAGCTTTCGCCTGCATCGCCCTCTTAGAACGGCCGCAATCCTGTCTGGGCAAGAATGCACCTGTCGCGTCGCCGGTTCCTACGGCCGTACCGCCGATCGCTGTGTGAGGGGACCACGTATGACCAAATTCGCGATCAGCGCGCTCAACCGGCGCCAATTCCTTTCCACCACCGCCGCCGCCACCATCATGGCCGGCGTCTCCGTACCGAAATTCGCATTCGGCGCGGACAAGGTGGTGAAAATCGGCTTTCTCGCTCCCCTCACCGGCGCGGTCGCTGCTTGGGGCAAGCCCGGTCTCGACGGCTGCCAGATCTGGGCTGACTGGGTCAATGAGGCCGGCGGCATCAAGATCGGCGAGGACAGCTACAAGGTCGAGTTCGTTCCGTATGACGACGAATACGATCCCGGCAAAGCGCGCACCGGCGCCGTGAAGCTCATCAAGGAAGACGGCGTCCAGTTCATCATGATGCTCGGCGGCGATCCATGGCCCGGCGTGTTCCCCGTGTCGCAGAAGGAGAACATGCTGTTCTCGACGCTTTTGCCGAGCGACCTGTCGCCGGAAACGACGCGACTGGTCGCGCCGTGCGAAGTGCATCCAATCTACAACGTCACCGGCGTCGAGTGGCTGGCGGAGAACAAGCCCGACCTGAAGACTGCAGTGATCTGCGCCCAGGACGACTCTCTCGGCAAGCCTTCGGTGGCCACCTATCTCGCCGCGTTCGAGGCGGCCGGGATCAAGGTGCTCGGCGATCCGATCTTCTTCGATCCGGCGACCACCGATTTCGCGCCGATCATGTCGAAGATGCTGGCCGTCAAGCCCGACATCATCTGCCTCGACACCTGCTATGCGGACTATGTGCATCCGCTGACCGAGCAGGCGTTCCAGCAGGGTTTCAAGGGCCAGATGATCTCCTGCACCGCCGACTTCTATCCGAAGATGATCGAGAAGACCTCGAAGGAGTTCATGGAGGGCTTCATCTTCCAATTCCCGGATTTCGACGATCCAAAGCTCAACGAGCCGCACGTCAACTTTAAGAGGCCGAACGAGTTTTACGCCGAATTCGCCAAGCGCTTCGGTGCGGACCAGTGGAGCGCGGTGTCGTGGGAATATGCCTCGATCATGGATCTCTGGTCGGATGCCGCGCAGAAGGCCGGCACCACCGATCCCGGTGCGGTGCTCAAGGCAATGCAGGAAGGCGGCAAAGGCAAGCAAGCCTTCGGCGAGGCCGTGTGGTGGGGCAAGGAACTGTTCGGCATCGACAATGCGCTGGTCGGCGTCTGGCCCGTCGTCGTGATCCAGGACGGCAAGGCCAAGATCCAGCAGTTCAAGTCGATCCCCGCCTGGTGGGACAAGCACAAGGCGCTGATGATCAAGCACATGGAAGCGCTCAAGCAGATGTACTACCAGCGCGCCTGAGCGACTCCGGCGGCTTGAGACTGCGGCGCGGCTCTCCTGCTATCGTCCATGCCCCGCCTTCCTGCGGAGCTTTGCGATGACGGTTGAGCTGCTGCTTCAGACCATCGTGAACGCCACCTATGCCGCGAGCTATATGGCGCTCATCGCGGTAGGCCTTGTGCTGATCTTCGGTGTGATGGGCGTTATCAACTTCGCCCACGGCGAGCTCTATATGGCCGGCGCCTATACAGTCGTCGCGCTTTATGCCGGGTTCGGCGTTTCCTTCTTCGTTGCGGTGGCCGCCGGCCTGGTGTTCGTCGGCGTGCTCGGGCTCATCATGGAATATGCCTTGTTCAGACCGCTGCGCGACAACCCGCTCGGCGGGCTGATCGCCTCGATCGGCTTTCTGCTCATCCTCCAAACCATCGCGGTACTCGGCTTCGGCGTGCAGATGGAGCATGTGCCGCCGGCGACCCAGGAGAAGATCGTGTTCGCGAACGGCGTGGTGCTTACCTATCAGCGGGCTTACGTCATCGTGGCGACGGTCGTGCTGCTTGGCGCGCTGTGGCTGTTCCTGCGCAAGAGCAAGTTCGGCTGGGCGTTGCGCGCTTGCGCGCAGGACCGGGAGGCGGCGCAGCTGCAGGGCATGTCGATCAACCACACCGCGCGGCTTGCGATGTTCATCGGCGCGGGGCTCGCGGGCGTCGCCGGCGCGCTCACCGCACCGCTGGTCTCGCCGACCCCCTATATGGGCCACTCGGTCATCATCACCGCCTTCATCATCATCATCGTCGGCGGCATCGGATCGCTGGAAGGCGCCGTGCTCGCGGCCATCCTCTATGCCTTCGTCTATACCTTCGTCACCACCATCTATGACGGGACGCTCGCCAATATCGTCGGCTTGCTGCTGATGCTGATCGTTCTGATCGTGAAGCCGACCGGCCTGTTCGGAGCCAAGGAACGTGCCTGAGCGCAGCGCCAGCAACGGGCTCTCTTGGGCGCTCGGAACCGTGCTGCTTGGCGGCGTGCTGATCGGGCTGCCGCATCTGCTG
Organism: Methyloceanibacter sp.; assembly: GCA_035630595.1. Classification (GTDB taxonomy): domain Bacteria; phylum Pseudomonadota; class Alphaproteobacteria; order Rhizobiales; family Methyloligellaceae; genus Methyloceanibacter. Next base: position 10,818 of record DASQKJ010000004.1, on the reverse strand, counting down.
TCGCTGTCGCAGCAGGAAATCCTGGTTCTGCTGGTCATCAATGTGCTGCTGGTCGCGAGCTACCGGCTCTTGACCCTGACCGGCGAGTGGTCGCTCGCGCATGTGGTGATCATGGGAGTCGGCGCTTACGGCTCGGCGCTGACCGCCAAGAAGCTGGGCGCTCCGGTGCCGCTGGCGATGCTGGCCGGAGCGACGGTGGCGGGATTGTTCGCCTTTCTGCTGAGCTTCCCGCTGTTCCGCATGAAGGGCTTCTATTTCCTGATCGGCTCGTTCGCCGCGGGCGAGGTCGTCAGGCTGATCTGGAAGTGGAGCGAGCTGACCTGGCTGTTCGGCGGGCCGAAGGGCATCAAGCTCATCCCGCCCGTCCCGGACATCGAATTCCTGTCGATCGATTTCTACAACCCGGTCAACTACTATTATCTTTGCCTCATTGTGGTGGCGGTCTCGCTGCTGATCCTGTACCGCATCGAGCATTCGCGCATCGGACTGACCTTCCACGCGATCCACTGGCAGGACAAGCTGGCGGAATCGGTCGGTGTCGACACGTTCCGCTATCGCACGCTCGCTTTCGTCGTCTCGGCGTTCTTCGCCGGGCTCGCCGGGGCGCTCTACGCGCATTATGTCGGCACGGTGAATGCCAGCCGCTTCGACGTCGAGTCGATGGTTTATGTGCTGATCTGGGCGATCGTCGGCGGCACCGCCACCTTTTACGGGCCGATCCTCGGCGTGGTCGTGCTCACGGTGCTGAACGAGGTGGTGCTGCGCGCTTTGCAGCTCGACTCTATGCGGCCGATGTTCTACGGCGCGATCCTGATCGTCTCGATCCTGTTCCTGCCGAACGGGCTGGAGAGCTTGGTGCTCAAGGTCAAGGCCTGGTTCGCCGGGCGCGGGCAGAAGCGCGCGACGGCCGAGCAGCCGGCGGAGTAGCGGCGCCCGCCTTCACTCCTCCCCCTCGCCGGCTGGGCTTGGCGCCAGCAGCAGAAATGCCGCCGCCATCAGCTTGCGCGTGTCGTTGAGCATGGCGGGACGCTCGCGCCGCCAGCGCGCCAACGCTTCCGTCGCAACTTCGCACGAGGGGGCTCCAGCGGCGGCGTTCAACGCCTCGAGTCGCGCCTTGATCTCGGCAGCGATCTCCTGCCAGCGCTGCTGCCAACGGGCCCGGTAGGTGTCGCGGTGCAGCACCTCCATGCGCATATGGAACAGCGAGCTGCGTGCCATGCGCGGTGCGTCCATGCGGGCGATCCAGGGGCCGGTGCCGCGCCACATTGCGAGCGCCTCGCGCAGCAGCGGCGCGGCTGCTCCCTCCTCCCCCGCCAAAGCAAGGCACAGCCCATAATTGGCGAGGCCGGTGCCCAGGCGCGGATCTGTGATCTCAAAGTCGGCGCGCGCGATCTGCAGCGCTTGTCCAGCCGCCGCCTTGGCGCCGGCGTGGTCGCCGACAGCGGCGGCTTCCGCGGTCCGCTCCGCCGCCGCTTCCCAGGCGAGATCGGCCTCGCTCCAACCGGCCGCGAGCAAATCCGGCGCGCTCCAACTCTCAGCCACCGAGATAAGCCCGCTTCACATGCTCGTTGTCATGCAGCTCGCGCGCCGGCCCTTCCAGCGCGATCGAGCCGGTCTCGAGCACATAGGCGTAGCGCGCCAGCCTGAGCGCCAGCTCGGCGTTCTGCTCCACCAGCACCACCGGCACGCCCCGCTCGACGATGTCGCGCACGATGCGCGCGATCTCCTGCACCATCACCGGCGCGAGCCCCATCGACGGCTCATCGAGAATCAGCATCTTCGGCCGCGACATCAGCGCCCGGCCGATGGCGAGCATCTGCTGCTCGCCGCCGGAGAGCGAGCGCGCCCATTGCTTGCGCCGCTCCTTCAGACGCGGAAAATGCTCGTAGACCTGATCGAGGTCCATCTCGATCGCCGCATGGTCAGAGCGCAGGAAGGCGCCGGTGCGCAAATTCTCCTCGACCGTCAGCCCCGGGAACACGCGCCGTCCCTCCGGCACGTGCGCGATGCCAAGCGCGACGATCTTCTCCGGCGGCAGCGTGTCGATGCGCTCGCCCTTGAAGCGGATCTCGCCCTTGCTGATCCGCACCAGCCCCGACACCGCGCGCAAGGTCGTGCTTTTGCCCGCGCCATTGGCCCCGATGATGGTGACGATGCCGTCGTCGGGCACCCCCAGGTCGATGCCCTTGAGCGCCGCCACCTTATGGTAGTGGACATGGACGTTCTTGAGCTCAAGCAGCATGGTCGGCGGTCCCCAGATAGGCCTCGATCACGGCGGGATTGGCGCGCACCTCTTCCGGCGTGCCTTGTGCGAGAAGGGTGCCAAAATTCATCACCGTGATGGTCTCGCACAAGCCCATAACCGCCTGCATGTCGTGCTCGATCAGCATGATGGTGACGCCCTGCTCATCGCGCAGCCTGCGCACCAGTCTGCCCATCCGCCGCGTCTCTTCCGGGTTCATGCCGGTGAACGGCTCGTCGAGCAGCATCAGCTTCGGGTCGGCGGCGAGCGCAACCGCCATGCCGAGCGCGCGCTGATGGCCGTGCGGCAGGTTGGAGGCAAGCTCGTCGGCGAGATCGTGCAGGCCGAAGAAATCGAGGATGCCGCGCGCCTTGTGATCGGCCGCCTGCTCGGTGGCGCGGTCGCGACGCAGCACGCGGCGCATGAGGCCGGCATGCGCGCTGCGGTGACAGCCAAGCCGCACATTGTCGAGCACCGACAGTTCTTGGAACAGGGTGGTGCCCTGGAAGGTGCGGATCAGCCCGCGGCCGGCGAGCGCGGCGGTGGCGCGGCCGGAAATGTCCTCGCCGAGATAGACGACCGTGCCGCTCGACGGCGCGTAGAAGCCGCTGATGACGTTGAAGGTGGTGGTCTTGCCGGCGCCGTTCGGGCCGATCAGCCCGTGAATCGCGCCTTGATGCACGTCGAGGCTGAAGCCGTTGACGGCCACCACGCCGCCAAAGGCGCGCACCAGATCGCGCACCTGGAGGATGGGCTGTTGCGCTGACGGCATCGGTCCGTTCGGGGCTCACATTTCAAGACGCAGGCCGGGCCATCCTTCCACATTTTGCGCGTCGCCTGCATCCTTGAATTTGCCGAGGCATCCGCCCAAAGCGGACTCCGCTCGCGCTCGCTGTCGCCTTCGTCATGGTCGGAATGACGCAGTCGAGTGCGCGCAGTTTCGTCACCGCGATGCGTTTCCGCATCCGGCCTATGACCGTTCCGTAGGGTGGGCAAAGCGAAGCGTGCCCACCGCGTGGGCAACAGCAATTCGTTGCCCCCTACTTCCCATCATTCGTGAGGGGTGGCGCGCCGAACGGCGCAAACTTGTAGTGTCAGCATCCGTTGCCGAAGGCGGCGGGCGCCTTCCGGCGCGCCACAGCGGCGTCTATCGACACCGGGCCCCGCTTTCCGTGGCCGGCTATGGCCGGGCGGTCAGTCAGCTCCTGACGGGGACTCCTAGTGGTCCCGGGGGGAGCCCCGATGCCGCCCGAGTGTCTGGCTTGCGTAGACGGACCCGCGGGCGCCGCACCTCGTCCCGCCGTCACGAACGCCTCGCGATGACGCCCTCAGAAGGACGAGGTGCGCAGAGTCTACGCGAGGTCAGAGAGACGGGGATAACGCGCCGCAAATTCGTCATTCCGGCGCAAGCCGGAGTAAGGCTCACAAAAATTCCTGCGTCACTCCCGGGCTTGTCCCGGCCATGACGAGATTGAGATAGCGCGAGACCGCCCTAACTACCGGATGATGCGGGCGCCGCGCGGCAGCACCCTGACATAGGGCCCCCACACGCAGACATCGCCCCAGCCGCAGACGCCACCCTGGCAGGTGCGCTGATACTGGCAGGAGCGGCAGCGATAGACTGGCTTGCAGCCGGTGCAGAGCGCGATACGCTGGCAGTCCTTCCACACCAGCGCGCTCGCCTCGCCCGCGGGCAGCGCGACGAGGCCGGCGGCGAGCAGCCCGCCAACGCCGAGCAAAAGCAGTGCTTTGCGCATCGAGGCCCCCCTTTCCGCGTCACGCGGCAGCCTCAGTCCCGGGCGACAGAGTGCCTTTTGCCGAAGCGATGATCAAGCCGTCTTACGTCACCTCTCCCCATCGGAAGCACGACGTTCGGGCGGCGCAAGTCACACCAACCGCGTCGTCGCCGGGCTTGTCCCGGCGGTCCAATGGGGGGCCTTCCTTCGGCTAACGCCCTCGGTTCGATCGCCGCCCTATTGGGTGCCCGGCATAAAGCCGGGCATGACGTCATAAAGGATCAGAGTCAGCGGTACAGCACGGCGTGGGACGGTGAGCCACGCCGCTCCCAGCCCTCGCGCTGCAGCGCCGGCGTGTCGTCGGAGGCTTGCGGATAGCCGATGCAGAGATGGCCGATAAAGGTCCAGTTGCCCGGCACGTCGAGGATGCCGCGCATGCGCTCGGGGTCAAGGATCGAGACCCAGCCGACGCCCAGCCCTTCCGCGCGCGCCGCAAGCCAGAGCGTGTGGATAGCGATCACCACCGAGTAATCCAGCGTCTCGGGCATGGTCGCGCGGCCGAGCCCCGCGCCTTGCACGGTGGAGCGGTCGGCGAACACGGCGACCTGGCAGGGCGCGTCGTCAAGGCCAGCGAGCTTGAGCCGCGCATAGAGCGCGGCGCGGTCGCTGTCCTGCTTGGACAGAGCGTCCTTGTTGCAGGTCTCGAAGCATTGACGGATGGCGGCGCGGCGCGCCTCATCCTCGACGATGACGAACCGCCACGGCTCCGACAGACCCACCGAAGGCGAGAGACAGGCGATCCCGATCAGCCGCTCGATCGCGCCTGGCGGCAGAGGATCGCGCCGGAAGCGCCGCACGTCCCGCCGCCATTTGAGCAGATCATGGAGTCGCGTGCGAAACGCCGCATCGAATTGCGGCGCTGGGTTCGCCAGAGCTGACTCACTTAGCTCATCCATACGGCAACTTACCACGCCCGACCGAAACTTGAGCGTGAGCGCTAATGCGCCTCGACGCGGCGGGAGACGGAACTCTCCACCAGCTTCAACTCCGGATGCGCGCGCTGGAAGCGATTGTCTGCCTCGGTCTCGGCGGCGGCCTGGTTGAGCGCGGTGATCGTGTAGCGTTGCAGCTCGATGCCGCCCCGCATGTAGGAAACGGTGAAAGCGTGTTTCAGCGGGGGGCGTCCCACTCCCCTACCCCGTCGCCGCGGCGCGGATCTTGGCGGGGTGGGTGATCGCGGCGAAGTCGTCCATCAGCGTTTTGGTGATGGAGCCGATGGCGAAATGATAATCGCCGATCGCCGCGACGGGCGTGACCTCGGCGGCCGTACCGGTGATGAAGCACTCCGAGAATCCGCCGAGCTCCTCCGGCTTGATCGCCCGCTCGATCACCTTCAGCCCGCGCTGCTTGGCAAGGCCAATCACGGTGCGGCGGGTGATGCCGTCGAGGAAGCAGTCCGGCGTCGGCGTGTGCAGCACGCCGTTTTGCACGAAGAAGATGTTGGCGCCGGTGCATTCCGCAATCTGGCCGCGCCAGTCGAGCATCAGCGCGTCGGCATAGCCTTCGCGCTCGGCGCGGTGCCTCTCGATGGTGCAGATCATATACAGGCCGGCGGCCTTGCTCTTGACCGGCGCGGTGGCCGGATCGGGCCGGCGATATTTGGCAAAAGTGAGCTTGAGCCCCCTCTCGCGCGCCGCGGGATCGAAATAAGAGCCCCAGTCCCAGGCGCAGATCGCGACATTGATCTTGGTCTTCTGCGCGGCGACGCCCATTTGCTCGCTGCCACGCCAGGCGATCGGGCGGATATAGGCGTCAGTCAGTCTATTGACGCGCAACACTTCGCGTGACGCCTTGTCGAGCTCGGCGACCGAATAGGGAATTTCGAAATCGAGAATCTTGGCCGATTCGTGCAGGCGCTGACTGTGCTCGGAGAGCTTGAAGATCTCGCCGTCATAAGCGCGCATCCCCTCAAACACGGCGCTCGCGTAATGCAGCCCATGAGTCAGCACATGCAGCTTGGCGTCGTTCCACGGGACCAGCGTCCCGTTCAGCCAGATGAAGCCCTCGCGCTGATCGTAAGGGGCGGTCGCCATCAATTTCCTCCGCGAGACGGTGTCGGCCTTCTTACCCGAGCCGGGCCGCGTTTCCCACGCCACCAAACGCTTCTCATAACACTCGGAACGGCAATTGCGCGAGCCGGCGGCGAGGCGTATCAATGGCGAAATAAGTCAACATGGCTGACATAACCGACGGTGAAATTTAAGTCAACATGACTGACCTAAATGAAGGTCCGGCAGCGGACCAAACCGGGCCCGAAGCGAAGCCGCCGCGTGCGAAGACACATGGCGCCAGGCCACGCGGCAATGGCGGGCTGGCGCGCAAACGGGCGGCGTTGTCCGAGGCCAAGCTGCTCGAATTCGCCGAGCTGCTGTTCTTCGCCTATCGCGATTTCACCAGCGACCCTGACGCCATCCTCAAGGATTTCGGCTTCGGCCGGGCGCATCACCGGGTGCTGCATTTCGTCAATCGCCACTCCGGGCTTCGAGTGGCGGATCTGCTCGACATTCTGACGATCACCAAGCAGAGCCTCTCCCGCGTGCTCAAGCAGTTGATCGACAAGGGCTATATCGTGCAGCAGGCGGGCGCCTCGGACCGCCGCGAGCGGCTGCTGTTCCCGACCGACAAGGGCCGGGCGCTGGCCGAGCGGCTGGCCGCGCCGCAGCTCGTCCGGCTTTCCGAGGCGCTGAAGGCGGCTGGGCCCGGGGCGGAGGCGGTTTTGCGCCGTTTCCTCGAAGCCACGATCACTGCCGAAGAACGGCCCAAAGTCTCCTCCATCATGGCCTCTCCGGCCCCGCTCAAACCCGGCGGCAAGGACTAGGCTATGCGCAAGGGGGGAGGCAAATGACAATGCCGACGCCGATCAAGGCCCATCGCGGCGCCTGCCCCGACGACAACGCGCCGCATATCCTGGTGGTCGACGACGACAGCCGCATCCGAGATCTGCTCGCCCGCTTTCTGCAGGACAACGGGTTCCGCGTGTCCACCGCGGAGGATGCCGCAACGGCGCGCGCCACCATGCGCAGCCTCGCCTTCGACCTGCTCATCCTCGACGTGATGATGCCGCAGGAGTCCGGGCTCGACTTCGCCCGCTCGTTGCGTAACGAGTCGCGGGTGCCGATCCTGATGCTCACCGCGCGCGCCGAGCCGGAGCAGCGCATCGAAGGACTGGAGACCGGGGTCGACGACTATCTGGCCAAGCCGTTCGAGCCGCGCGAATTGCTGCTCAGGGTCAGCAATGTGCTCCGCCGCGGCGGCGCGGGACAAGCCACCGGCGAAGTGCGCATGGGCCAGTTCGTGTTCCACATCTCGCGCGGCGAGCTGAAGCGCGACAACGAGACTATCCGCCTCACCGAGCGCGAGCGCGACCTGTTGCGCTATTTCGCGCAGCGGCCGGGCATGCCCGTGTCCCGCCATGAGCTCGCCAAGGACGCCGATAGCGGCGGCGAGCGCGCGGTCGACGTGCAGATCAACCGCCTGCGCCGCAAGATCGAGCACGACCCGGCCAACCCGGTCTATCTCCAGACCGTGCGCGGCAAGGGTTACATTCTCTATTCCGAGTGATGGACGCTCTCTCACCCTCCCCTCCGACCCAAGAGCGCCGCCCGCTCTTCCGGCGCATCATGGGCCCGATCGGCGAGCGCATGCCGAAGGGCCTCTATGCACGCGCTCTGATCATCATCATCGCGCCGATGGTGCTGCTCCAGTCGGTGCTGACCTTCGTGTTCCTCGAACGCCACTGGCAGACGGTGACGCGGCGGCTGTCGACCGTCACCGTGCAGAACATCGCCATGCTGATCGATCTCTACAAAGTCTATCCGCAGGACCGCGAGGGCGAGGCTTTGGTCCGGCTTGCGGAGCAGAATCTCGGCTTGCGGGTCCGCTTCGCGCCCGGCGAAGAACTCCCGCCGGTGCGCTCCAAGCCGTTCTTCAATCTGCTCGACTCCACGCTCTCCGAGGAGCTGACGCGGCAGATCGGCCGCCCGTTCTGGATCGACACCGTGGGCCGTTCGAACCTGGTCGATATCCGCATCAAGCTCGATGACGGGGTAATGCATGCCCTGGCGCGGCGCAGCCAGACCTATGCCTCGAACTCGCAGATATTCCTGCTATGGATGGTCGGCACCTCGCTGGTGCTGCTCACCGTGGCGATCCTGTTCCTGCACAATCAGATCAAGCCGATCGTGCGTTTGTCGGAGGCGGCGGACAGCTTCGGCAAGGGGCGACCGCCGCCGCCCGACTTTCGGCCGCGCGGGGCGCGCGAGGTGCGTCAGGCGGCGCACGCCTTCATCGAGATGCGAGACCGCATCGAACGGCATGTCGAGCAGCGCACCGTCATGCTGGCCGGCGTCAGCCACGATCTCCGCACGGTGCTGACCCGCTTCAAGCTGCAGCTCGCCATGTTCGAGGAGACGCCCGAGCTCGAGGCCATGCGCGCCGATGTCGACGAGATGCAGGCCATGCTCGAGGACTACATGGCCTTTGCCAAAGGCGATGCCGGCGAGGAGATCGTGCGCACCGATATCGGCGAGGTCCTGAACGAGGTGAAGACCCAGGCGCATGGGACCAAGGACATCGCCGTCGAGATCAAGGAGGCGCCCTTGGTGGTGCCGGTGCGCCGGCATGCCTTCAAGCGCGCCGTCGCCAACCTGGTCAACAATGCCGCGCGCTTCGCCGCGCATGTCAATGTCAGCGCCGCCAAGCAGAACGGCGCGCTCACCGTGGCGGTGGAGGATGACGGTCCCGGCATTCCGGAGGCGGAGCGCGAGCACGTGTTCCGGCCATTCTACCGGCTCGACCGCGCGCGCAATCAGGACTCTGGGTCGACCGGGCTGGGTTTGGCAATCGCCCGCGACATCGCCCGGATTCACGGGGGCGACATCGCGCTCAGCCGGTCCTCGCTCGGCGGATTGAAGGCTGTACTAAAGGTCCCGGTCTGAACTGGGAGACATAACCATTGGGAGGAACGGCTCGATGCGACGCATATTGGTTGGACTCGCTGCTTCAGCTTTGCTGGCTTGCGCCGGCCCGGTATTCGCGGTCGACATGACCGAGGAGATTCAGGAAGAGGAGCAGCCTGGTTCGGAGATCGAACTGGACGTCGGCGGTGGCGGCATGATGATCGAGCGCAAGAGCGGCGCGCCGGTGCTGGCGCCGGGGAATGCGCCGGTGCTGGACCTGCCGAACAATCCCGACACACCGATGGGCGGCGACCCGATCGACGAGGAATTGCCGGGCGAAGGACCGGAGGACCTTTCAGGTCCCGACGACGACGATCCCCTCCCGGAATAAACAAGATCGCAGGGTGGGCAACGGTATAGCGGTTGCCCACCCGTCCCGATGACGGTGGGCAAGCTTCGCCTTGCCCACCCTACGGGGATGCCGGCTGCGGCGGAGGCTCCGATGCAGGTTCGGCGCGCTTCCAGCCGCGCGGCACGAAGGCGCAAGCCAAACGGCACAAATCCTCGCAGGCCCGATCGACCGCCGAGAGCATGCGCTCGCCGCGGGCCAGCCGCTGGTCGAGCGCGGCCATGGTCTTGTCGAGCGAGGGCGAGGGATCGTCGAGCCAGACCTGGAACACCTTGCCGTAGACGGAGGCCAGCCCCGCGACGCGCATAGCGCCGCCTGGCCCGTCGAGCTTGGTGCCGGCACCGGCCAGCATCCAATATTGCGAGGCGAGCGAGGAGCAGGCGAGCGCCGCTGACTCGCCCGGGCGCCAGCTCAAATAAGCGGCGATGCGCTTGAGCGCGGGCTTATAAGGCTGCATCAGCTCGAAGCGCGTCATGACGATGTCGAACAGGCGGTCGCGCGGGCTCTGCCCCTCGCCCGCGGGCTTCACCTTGGCGAGCAGCTCGGCGTCGACCTCACGCTGAAACGCGCGGACGATATCGGACTTGCAGGAGAATTCGCGCCGGAGGTCGGACAGATCGAGACCGGCGGTCTGGGCGATGTCGGCAAGGGTGACCTCGCCCCAGCTCCGCTCCTTGGCCAGTTCGAGCGCGGCCCGCACCGCTTTGGAACGCTTGGAGAAATCGTCGAACATGGGGCGTACTCCTTTGCCTCAGAGCATAGGCCCTTTTGATGGCCATCGGAAGACGGGGTACCCTTCGCGACGGGCCTTCGGTCTCCTCAGGGTGAGGCGCTATTCCTCATGGTGAGGCGCCCGAAGGGCGCGTCTCGAACCAGGAGGCACGTTACGAAGATAATTCTCTGGAGCGTTTGGCGGCGGCGGCGACGGCGCGGGTGAGAAGGTCTTGCATCCCCTCGCCGCCCATCAGCACGTTGAGCGCGGCGGCGGTCGTGCCCTTCGGCGACGTGACCTTCTCGCGCAACTCTTGCGGCGAAAGATCGGAACGGCGCAGCAACTCGCCTGCGCCTTCGACGGTGGCGCGCGCCAGGCGCCGCGCAAGCCCGGCGTCGAGACCGGCGGCGCGGCCGGCTTCTGCCAGACATTCGGCGAGCAGAAAAACATAAGCTGGCCCGCTGCCCGACACGGCGGTCACCGCATCCAGCAAGTTCTCGTCGTCGATCCACACCACCTCGCCGACGGCTTCGAGCAGCGAAGTGCATTCGCGCGCCTGCTCGGGCGTCACCTCAGCATTCGTGCATGCGACCGTGATGCTGCCGCCGACCGAGGCCGCAGTGTTCGGCATCGCGCGCACGATAGCGGTGTCCGGCGGCAGAGCATGCGACAGGCTCGCCAAGCTGCGGCCGGCGGCGATCGACAAGACCACGCTGTTCTCGCCGATCATGGGTTCGATTTCCGGCAAGAGCTCCTGCGCG
>DASQKJ010000003.1:0-8545 GCA_035630595.1 Methyloceanibacter sp. | reverse complement strand
AAACTTGTAGCCGCGCAGCAGCACGCCGAGCGCGAAGCTCGCAATGTCGGCGGGCGCAACGTCCCCGCCCGCGGTCTCGAGAAAGATATGCGCGGAGGGCGCTTCCCTCCCGCTGAGTAGGCCCCTCACCGTCCCGCCGAGATTGAGCCAGTCTTCCGCGCCATACGTGCTTGGCTGTTCCAGCCCGACGAGTAGGAGCCGCGCGAATTTCAATCCTTGCGGCGCAAGGATGTCGACCGTCTGGTCCTTCCTGCCCTTGAACCCCGCGATCTCCGCCGCGCGCGATAGCAATCCCTTGGTCTTCTTGTCGAGATCCTGAGCCGCCGGGGTGAGCTTGTGCCCATCTTCTGCAAACAGCACGCCGACGCCGTCGGCTGATGCAGTCTTGCCGGCAAAGGACAGGGCGATCGGGTCACTCACAAGAGGCTCCTTGGGCCCGCCGGCGCGCGGCTTCGGGCAGTCGATCGGGCAGCACTCCGGCGCCGCCCGAAATGCGTTACTGGTGCAGTCTTGCAACAGCTTCAGGAAATAACGGCCAGCCTAGGTAAATGCTGTCTGTTGGGAAAGCAAGCCATTCCAAAAAGGCCGAAATTCCGCCATCTTACCTTGATGGGAATCATCTTTGGCCTCAGGGGGTTGGCGGCGCATCGAGGAGCACCGCCAAGAAGGTCATTCGGGGAACTTCGACAACGCCCATGACGCTCTTCAGCCGATACATGTTTCGGCAGGTAACGAATGCGTTCCTGCTCATCCTGTTGACGCTGACGCTTGTCGTCTGGCTCGCTACTGCACTGAAAGAACTAAATTTAATCACCTCGCAGGGTCAGGGCATCCTGCTCTTCTTCCAGATGACCTTGCTCAGCCTGCCGAGCCTGATGGCCCTCATCGCTCCGAACGCCATGCTGATGGCGGCGCTTTACACGCTCGACCGCATGAACAGCGACAGCGAGCTGATCGTGATGACCGCTGCGGGGGCGCCGATCTGGCGCATCGGCGCCCCCCTCCTCGCTCTGGCCTCGCTCGTCTCGATCGCCATCCTGCTGGCCAACATCTTCGTAACCCCCGCCAGCATGCGCGGCCTGCGTGCGTTCATCACCCAGGTCAGAGCCGATCTGATTTCGCAAGTCCTTCAGCCAGGCCGTTTTTCCAGCCCGGAAGCCGGGCTCACCTTTCACATCCGCGACCGCAGCATGAGTGGCGAACTGCTCGGCCTGCTGGTGCACGACGAGCGCGACGACAAGCAGGTAATGAGCTATTTGGCCGAGCGGGGTCGCATCATCAGCAATGACGAGGGCTCTTACCTCGTGATGCTTGAAGGTTACGTGCATCGCTATAACGACAAAGACAAAGACAAAGACGTGCAGATCGTCGCCTTTGACCAGAATATGATCGACCTTAGCGAGTTTAGCCCGAAGGACGATAGCAGCAAAGATCTGCGGCCGCGGGAACAATACATCAGCGAGCTGATGTTTCCCGATATGAATAAGCCGGCCAACAAGCGCAATGCTGGGCGCATCCGCTCGGAACTGCACGAACGCCTTTCCACCCCCCTCTACCCCCTCGCCTTCGTGTTCATCGCCGTTGCCCTGGTCGGACACGCCCGCACCACACGGGAAAGCCGGTGGATGCAGATTCTTGCCGCTTTTATCATCGCTGTCGGGTTGCGGGTTGCGGGGTTCGCGGTCGGCAACCTGACGGCCATAAATGCATGGGCTGTGTGGCTCGTGTATGCTCTTCCGCTGGGGGCGATTCTCGTTGCGGCCTGGGCGGCGCACGCTAAAATGGCCCCAGAATTGCGGTCCAGACTGAGTTTCGAACTCAAGTTCCCAAAAAAGATAATGTTTTGGGCCGGTAGAGGGATGCAAACGACGTGAGAGCGCAGATGCCAGGCATCAGTGCAGTGGGAACGCTCGCGCGCTATTTTTCGCTGCGGTTCTTCGTGGCCATGCTGGCGATGTTCCTCATCTGTTGCGTGCTGATCTTCTTCGTCGATTTCATCGAGATGTTGCGCCGCGCCGGCAACTTTTCCGGCGATGTGCCCGGCCTCTTGCTGGCCTGGATGACGCTCCTGCGTCTGCCGTCCTTCTCCGAGCTCGTGCTCCCCTTCGCCGTGCTGATCGGCACCATCGGCGTGTTTCTGATGCTGAGCCGCTCCTCCGAACTCGTCGTGCTCCGCGCCGCGGGCGTCTCGGTTTGGCAGTTCACGCTTCCGGCGATGATCGTCGCCTTCCTGCTCGGCGTCGGATTTGTGCTGCTCTACAATCCGATCGCGGCCGTCGCCCGCGGCGAGGCCGAGCGCCTTTACGCCGCTGCGTTCGGACGCGGGGAGTCGCTGCTCAAGACCAAGACCGCCGGCGCCTGGCTGCGCGAGGACGGCAGCGATGGGCCTTCGGTCATCCATGCGAGCGACGTGCTCAATCAGGGGCTGGAGCTCAAGGGCGTCACGGTGTTTCAGTACGACCGCGATCACGGCCTCACCGAGCGGATCGAGGCCAAGCAGGCCGTGCTCAAGGACGGACGTTGGGAGCTCGACGACGTCTGGGTCAGCGCCGTGGGCCAAGAGGCCGCCTTCTACAAACGCTACCTGATCAGCACCTATCTCACTCCGACCCAGGTTCGCGACAGCCTCGGCACGGTGTTCTCGATCTCGTTCTGGGATCTGCCGAATTTCATTCAGATCGCGGAACGGGCTGGCCTGCCCGCCACGCAATATCGCGTGCAGTACCAGTTGCTCTTGTCGCGGCCGTTCCTCCTCGTGACCATGGTGCTGATCGCCGCGACCTGCTCGCTCAGGGGTTTCCGCTTCGGCAACGTGCAGATCAACGCCGTGTTCGGTCTCGCCGCAGGCTTTGCCTTCTTCGTGCTCTCCGAGGTCTCGCGCAACTTCGCCATGGCCGAGCTCACCTCAGCGGTAGCTGCGGCTTGGGTGCCGGTAATCATCGCGGCTTCGCTCGCGCTCACCGTGCTCTTGTACAAAGAGGACGGATGATGACGGGCGCGCGCTCAAGGTCGATCGGAATGCGCCGGGCCCTGCCCGGCCTTGCCGCGTCTATAGGGCAGCGGTTCCGGCACGGGCGCAGGCGCCTGTTAGCCTGCCTTCTGGCCACCTTCGCGGCGGCTCTCCTTCCCTGCAATCCGGCCGTCGCCCAGTTGCAGACCTCGCTCGAGCAGATCGTGAAAGTCCCGAAGGTCGACTCCTCGGAGCCGATGCTGCTGCAGGCCGACGAGATGGTCTACGATAACGAGAACGCCAAGGTCACCGCCAAGGGCAATGTCGAGCTCTATTACGGCAACTACACCCTGCTCGCCGACCGGGTGGTGTACGACCGCAGTACCAACACGCTTGCGGCGGAAGGCAATGTCCGCATCAAGGACCCTGACGGCGCGGTCATCACCGCCGACCAGATCACCCTCACCGACGATTTCCGCGACGGTTTCATCGAGGCGCTGAAATTCGTGACCAAGGACGACACGCGGATCGTCGCGGCGTCGGCCTCGCGCGAGGCCGGCAACGTCACCGTATTCGAGAAAGGTTGGTTCACGCCTTGCAAACTCTGCGAGGACAAGCCCAACAAGCCGCCAACCTGGCGCGTCCGCGCCGGGAAGATCACCCACAAGCGCGACCAGGCCACCATCACTTACCAGAACGCCTTCTTCGACCTTCTCGGCGTGCCGATGATCTACGTGCCTTGGTTCCAGATGGCCGACCCGACCGTGAAGCGGAAGTCGGGCTTCCTCATGCCGACCTACAGTCACTCGGGCCAACTCGGCAACTCGGTGCAGGTCCCGTATTATTTTGCGCTGTCCGACCACTACGATTTCACCTTCGCCCCCATGGTCACGGAGAACGCCGGCACGCTGCTCTACGGCGACTGGCGCCACCGCCTGTCGAACGGCGCCTATAGCGTGGAACTCGCCGGTGTCTGGGACAAGGGCACGTTCGACAGTCCCACCGACGGGGATTTCCGCGGCAGCATCAAGACGCTGGGCAAGTTTTCGCTCAATCCCTATTGGGCCTTCGGCTGGGACATTCTCGCCGAGACCGACGAGACGTTCCGTCGCTTCTACAATCTCGACAGCCGGCTGAAGACCGATCGCGTCTCGCAAATCTATCTCGAGGGCCTGCACGACCGGAATTACTTCTCGACGCGCTTTTACAACACGCAAAGCCTGCTGTTCACTGACGAGCCTTTCTCCGATGCCACGGTCTTCCCCATCATCGACTACGACTACATCGTCAACCGGCCGATCCTCGGCGGCGAACTGAGCTTCAATTCCAACGTGATGGTGTTCACCAACGAGGAGGGGATCGATTCCAATCGGCTCATCACCGAAGCCAATTGGCGCCGCCAGATGATCGACGGAATCGGTCAGGTCTTTACGCCGTTCGCGCAGTTGCGCGGCGACCTCTACAGCGTTGGCGGCTATAGCGCCAATGGGCTGGCGGGCTCCGAGTCCTTCGCCAACGACATCGACCCGGACAACAACACGATCTTGCGCGGCAACGGGGTGGCCGGCCTCGAGTATCGCTATCCCTTCATCGCCAGCACCGGCAACATCACGCACGTGGTCGAGCCGATCGGCCAGATCATCGCCAGGCCCAATTCGGTCGGCGATCAGCAGGACATTCCGAACGAGGATGCCTTGAGCCTCGTGTTCGACGACACCTTGCTGTTCGATATCGACAAATTCTCCGGCTACGACCGGATCGAGACTGGCACCCGCGCGAATGTGGGCGCGCGCTATACCGCGCAGCTTGCGTCGGGCGCCTATATGCGCACCGTGTTCGGCCAGAGCTATCAGATCGCCGGCCAGAACGAGTACGACACCGACTTCTACCGCACTAGTGGCCTCGCCACGGATAGTTCCGACTATGTCGGCGGCCTCTATATCCAAGCCAACGCCTATGTCGGGTTCTCGGCACAGTCGCGCTTCGACGAGAATAATTTCGATATCCAGCGGACCGACCTAGGCTCCTGGGCCCGTTATGGTCCGGCGAACCTCCGGGTGAACTATGCCGACGTCGTGGGAGAGCCTGGCCTTGCCGAAGGCCAAAAGCGCGAGGAGATCGTCACCGCGGGCGCGCTGTCGATCACGGAGGCTTGGTCGCTGCTCGGCAACTTGCGCTACGACATCGAGGCCGAGCAGACCATCACCGACGGCCTCGGCGTTCGCTACCAGGACGACTGCTTCCTGTTCGACGTGACGTACCAACGCTCCTTCATCCGCGATCAGGACATCGAGCCTGACGAGCGCTTCCTCATGAACCTGACCTTGAAATATCTCGGCAGCTACGCTCTGGCGACACAAAGTGCCGGCGTGTTCGGCGCGAATGCCGGCGAATAGGCAGGCGGTCAATGCGCAGGTTCAGGCAGCTTTCGATGGATGTGGCGACGGCAAGGTCAGCCGCTGGCGCCTTGTCGCGTTGCGGCGGCGGCGGCGCGCGGGCCTTTCTACTCGCCGTAGTCTTGGCCGCGGGCGCGACCTTTGCGCTGGCGCAAGAGGCGTCAATCAAGGTCCTGGTCAACGACTCCCCTATCTCCGACTACGACATCGACCAGCGCGAGCGCTTCCTCGCCATCACCACGCAGCAACAGCCTTCGCCCGCCCTGAAAAAGCAGGCGACCGAGATGCTGATCGACGAGCTGCTGCAAATGCAGGAAGGCAAGAGGCTGAGCGTCTCGTCCGACGAGGAAGAGGTGAGAAGGGTCCTCTCCGGGATGGCGGAGAAGAACAACCTCGACCTCGACGGCCTCACCAGCGCGCTCGGTAAGGCCGGGGTCAATATCAAGACGCTCAAAGACCGCATCAGGGCGCAGATCGTCTGGCAGGAATCGGTGCGCCGCAAGTTCCGCCGCGAGGTCCAGATCGGCGATGCCGATGTCACCGCGGCGATGACGGAGACGGGCGAAGCAGAGGACAGCGAAACCGCGGTGGGCGAACCGGCCCTGCAGCTCCGGCAGGTGAGGTTCGAGGTTCCTTCCGGCGCCAATCAGGCCACCCTCGCCGCCAAGCTCGCGGCGGCCGAAAGTTTGCGCGCCCGGTTCACCTCCTGCGCCGATCTCGCCAAGGGAGTCACCGGCGCCAGCGTCAAGACGCTGCAAGACCAGAAGACTGCCTCGCTGGTGCAGCCGGCGCGTCTTTTGGTGAGCAACGCCAAGGTGGGGCAGATGACGCCGCCGACGATCGCCGCGTCCGCCGTCGAACTCTATGCGATATGCGGCAAGCGCACATTCCGCGGCGACGACACGGCCCGCGCTGAGACGCAGCGCAAATTGATGAATACGGAAATGGGCCTGCGCGCGGAACGGTTGCTGCGCGACCTCCGGGGAGAGGCTTTCATCGAATATCGCTAGCGGGGCGATTTGTGCTAGCCCCTTGGCATGCGTTCGAACCAGCGCCCATTGGCCCTCACGCTTGGCGACCCTGCGGGGATCGGTCCTGATATTACGCTTCTCGCCTGGGCGGCGAAGAGCCGCGAGGAGCTTCCGCCTTTCGTCCTGCTGGGCGCCGCAGCAGTGCTGCGGGAGCGCGCCCACACCTTGCGCCTCGACGTGCCGATCCGCGAGATCGCCGACGCATCCGAAGCGCCCGGCCTCTTCCAACAGGCCCTCCCCGTGCTTCCCATCACCGGCCTCAGCGCTGTCATTGCCGGGCAGCCCGATTCGGCGGCTGTCCCGGTGGTCAGGCAATCGATCGAACGCGCCGTGCGCCTGGTTCAGCGAGGCGCGGCCCGGGCGATCGTGACCAACCCCGTGTCCAAGTCCGTGCTTTACGGCGCGGGCTTCGCCTTCCCCGGCCACACGGAATATCTCGCGCATCTCGCCGCGACTGACGGGGAAGCACCACACCCGGTGATGATGCTGACAAGTCCGGCGCTTAGCGTGATTCCGGTCACCGTCCACGTCCCGCTCAGGGATGTGCCGCGGCTCCTCACCCGGGACCTGATTCTCGCCACCATCGAGATCGCCGCGCGCGACCTCGGCCGCTATTTCGGGCTCGAGCGCCCCTGCCTCGCCGTTACCGGCCTCAATCCGCATGCCGGCGAAGACGGAAGCCTGGGCAGCGAGGAGAACGAGATCGTCGTCCCCGCAATCGAAGCGGCGCGGGCGAAGGGCCTCAACGTCAGTGGGCCGCACCCGGCCGATACGCTGTTCCACGCGGCGGCGCGGGCGCGCTATGACGCGGCCATCTGCATGTATCACGACCAGGCGCTGGCGCCGTTCAAGACCCTCGCCTTCGAGGACGGCGTCAACGTGACGCTCGGCCTCCCTTTCGTGCGTACCTCACCCGACCACGGCACCGCCTTCGTTATCGCCGGAACCGGCAACGCCAGCCCCCGCAGCCTGATCGAGGCGTTGCGCCTGGCCGCCGCCATGAGCGATCGCGCCGAGGCGCAAAGGTGAGCACGCCCGACGGCCTGCCGCCCCTGCGTGAGGTGATCCGCGAGCTCGGTCTTTCGGCAAAGAAGAGCCTCGGCCAGAATTTCCTGCTCGATTTCAACCTGACACGCCGCATCGCGCGCGCAGCCGGCCCGCTGCAAGGCGTGACGGTGGTCGAGGTGGGACCGGGCCCTGGCGGGCTCACCCGCGCGCTTCTGCTCGAAGGCGCGGCTCGCGTGGTCGCCATCGAGAAGGATTCGCGTTGCCTGCCCGCGCTCCAGGCGATCGCTGCGCTCTATCCGGGCCGGCTCGACGTCGTCGCAGCCGACGCGCGCGAGATCGACTATGCCGCGCTCGATATTCCCGCGCCTGCGCGCATCGTCGCCAACCTGCCCTATAGCGTCGCGACCCCCCTCCTCGTCGCCTGGCTGAAGACCGAACCCTGGCCGCCTTGGTTCGACCGGCTGGTCTTGATGTTTCAGCGCGAGGTCGCCGATCGCATTGTGGCGTCACCCGGCGGCAAGGACTATGGCCGGCTTGCCGTGCTGTCGCAGTGGCGTACCCACCCGCGCCTGGTGCTCACCTTGCCGGCCGCGGCCTTCACGCCGAGACCGAAGGTCGACTCCGCTTTGGTCGCGTTCGTCGCCAACAACGCGCCAGAACCGCCTTGCGATCCTTCGCAACTGGAACAGGTTACCGCGGCCGCTTTCGGCCAGCGGCGCAAGATGCTGCGCGCCTCACTCCGCCAGATCGCACCAGACAGCGAGGCGCTGCTGCAATCGCTTGGGCTCGATCCCAAGGCGCGCGCGGAGGAGCTCGGCGTCGTGGATTTCGTCCGCATCGCCAATGCGCTTCGGAGCGAACCTTAGAGCTGGGCCAGCAAAGTCTGCACGAAGGCCTTGAGGCCGGTCAGCCTCGAGCGGCGCAGCCGCTCGGCGGCGAGGATGGCGCGCAGTGCGGTAACCGACCGTTCGATATCGTAATTGACCACGACATAGTCGTATTCGTCCCAGTGCCGGATCTCGTTGCTGGCGCCGAGCATCCGGCGCCGCACCGTCTCGGGCGGATCTTGGGCGCGCACATTGAGGCGCTGTTCGAGGTCGGCCGCGGTGGGGGGTAATATAAAGACCGTGACGACGTCGTCTTTGGCCTTGTCCCGCAAC
>DASQKJ010000002.1:0-10148 GCA_035630595.1 Methyloceanibacter sp. | reverse complement strand
AGGAGAATTCGCGCCGGAGGTCGGACAGATCGAGACCGGCGGTCTGGGCGATGTCGGCAAGGGTGACCTCGCCCCAGCTCCGCTCTTTGGCCAGATCGAGCGCGGCCCGCACCGCTTTGGAACGCTTGGAGAAATCATCGAACATGGGCGTACTCCTTTGCCTCCGAGCATAAGCCCTTTTGATGGCCATCGAAAGACGGGCACCCTTCGAGACGGGCCTTCGGCCCTTCTCCTCGGGCCTTCGGGCCTCCTCAGGGTGAGGCGCTATTCCTCGGGCCTTCGGCCCTCCTCGCGGTAAGGCGCTATTCCTCATGGTGAGGAACGCCCGAAGCGTCTCGAACCAGGAGGCACGTTACGAAGATAATTCTTTGGAACGTTTGGCGGCGGCGGCGACGGCGCGGGTGAGAAGATCTTGCATCCCCTCGACGCCCATCAGCACGTCGAGGGCGGCGGCGGTCGTGCCTTTGGGCGACGTGACCTTCTCGCGCAGCTCTTGCGGCGACAGATCGGAGCGGCGCAGCAACTCGCCGGCGCCTTCGACGGTGGCGCGCGCCAGGCGCCGCGCGAGCCCGGCGTCGAGACCGGCGGCGCGGCCAGCTTCCGCCAGACATTCGGCGAGCAGAAAAACATAAGCCGGCCCGCTGCCCGACAGGGCGGTCACCGCATCCAGCAAGTTCTCGTCGTCGATCCACACCACCTCGCCGACGGCTTCGAGCAGCGAAGTGCATTCGCGCGTCTGCTCGGGCGTCACCTCAGCATTCGCGCATGCGACCGTGATGCTGCTGCCGACCGAGGCCGCGGTGTTCGGCATCGCGCGCACGATGGCGGTGTCCGGCGGCAGAGCGTGCGACAGGCTCGCCAAGGTGCGGCCGGCGGCGATCGACAAGACCACGCTGTTCTCGCCGATCATGGGTTCGATTTCCGGCAAGAGCTTCTGCGCTAGGTCGGGCTTCACCGCGAGCACGATGACCGACGGCGCCGACGGCAAATCTGGTGCGGTGCCGGCGGCGATGCCGTGGCGCGCAGCGAGGCTCGCGACCTCAGGCGGCGGCGCTGGGTCCTGAATAAAAATCGAAGCGGGATCGAGGCCCTGCCGGAGCCAACCCTCTAGCAGCGCCCCGCCCATCTTTCCCGCTCCCACCAGAAGCAGCGGGCCGGCGAGGCGAAGAGTCATGCGTGTCCTTGCGTTTCGAGCATCGTGGCGGTGAGCGCGTCCTCTGGCGACTTGCCCGCCCACAACACGAATTGGAAGGACTGATAATAGCGCTCGCAGGCTTCGAGCGCAGCCTTCAGCAGTGCCTCGCATTGCCCGGCGTGGGTATCGGCGCCGGCGAGCAGCAGCCCGTGCCGGTAAAGCAGGAGTCCGTCGTCCCGCCACAAGTCGAAATGGCCGAGCCAGAGCTGCTCGTTGATCAAAGCTATCAACCGGTAGATCTCCGGCAGCCGGCGATGCGGAACCTTGAAGTCGAAGGCGCAAGCCAGATGCAGCGCCTCCAGGTCGTCCCGCCAGTTCAGCGAGATATGGTACTCGCACCAAGTGCCCGAGACCGTGAGGGTAAGCTCGTCGGGCGTGCTGCGTTCGAAGGTCCAGGCATGAATGGTGGCGATATGCTCGACCATGTCCACCGGGTTGGTAAAATGGTCGAAGATCGGCTGTGTCGTAGCCATGCGTCTCCTCTGTGGCCCCGGCAGAGTTGCGTCGCGTTACCCATTGCCCGTCCGCGAATCACTTTGTGAATCAGTTATATAATGGGGAATCTGAAAGCACCACGCGGGCGGAGTCGCTGAGGCGCGTTTACCAAAGATAGTTGTGGATTGCCGGCCGATCGCAAGCAGTTGGGACGGGCCCGACTCGGGCCTGTGGCGCACCACGCTTCATCGCGGCCAGTCAAGCGCTCATGCGGCGAGCGGCGAAATAAGGTGCTGGGTGCTACCCGCCCCGCTCCGCCAAGCCCTTGACGATGGCGGCCTCGAGCGCGGCGATCTTCTCCTTGAGCCGCTCGTTCTCTTCGCGCGCCTTCTTGGCCATCGCCTTGACCGCCTCGAACTCCTCGCGCTGCACCACATCGAGATCGCGCAACACGCGCTCGGCCTGGGCGCGGACCACATTCTCGACCTCCTTGCGCACGCCGTCGGCCGCGCCCGCGGCGTCGGTGATCAGCTTGCCGAGCTCGTCGAAGAAGCGGCCGGTAGTCTGCGTCATGGCTTTACCTCGCCTTCCAACTATGGGCTGCGCCGAGACGGGGCGCAAGCCGAGCCCGGCGGCGTCCCGGCGCGGCTTGACAGGGATGCAGCGAGCGGTGAAGGGTCGCCGCATTCCGCGAACGCAGCCCGGGCTCATGTCTCTCTTCGTCCTTCCCTATCCCATCATCGACCCGGTCGCGATCCAGATCGGGCCGGTCGCCGTCCGCTGGTATGGGCTCGCTTATATGGCCGGCATCCTGCTCGGCTGGCTCTATGGGCGCAGGCTCGTGGCGCGCGCCGATCTGTGGGGCGGCAAGCCGCCGATGACGGTGTCGCAAGCCGACGATTTTCTCCTCTGGATCACGCTCGGCATCGTGGTGGGCGGCCGGCTCGGCTTCGTGCTGTTCTATGAGCCGAGCTATTTCTGGCACAACCCGGCAGAGATCCCCGCGATCTGGCATGGCGGCATGTCGTTTCATGGCGGGCTGCTCGGCGTGGTGCTCGCCGTTTATCTGTTCGCGCGCACGAAAGGCATCAACAAGCTGTCGCTCGGCGATATCGCCTCGGCCGCGACGCCGTTCGGGCTGTTCTTTGGGCGGATCGCCAATTTCATCAATTCGGAGGTGGTGGGGCGGGTCAGTGACGTGCCTTGGGCGATGGTGTTTCCCGGCGCGGGAGACGAGCCGCGTCATCCGAGCCAGCTCTACGAGGCGTTTCTCGAAGGCATCGTGTTGTTCGTCATCCTGCGCATCGCCACGCATCGCTACCACGCGCTGACGACGCCCGGCACCGTGTTCGGGCTGTTCCTGGTGTTCTACGGCCTCTTCCGCAGCACCGCCGAGTTCTTCCGTGAGCCGCATGCAGGCCACCCGCTCGACATCGGCATATTGACGCCCGGCATCGCCTATTCCATCCCGATGATCCTGATCGGGGCCTGGCTCATCTGGCGGGCCAGGCGGGAGCCCGCGCTGGCCGCGTGATGGGCGCCCGGGCCAAACCCCTCCCTGACGCGACGCCGCTCGGCGCAAGGCTCAAGCAGCGGATTGTCCGGGACGGGCCGATCAGCGTGCATGACTACATGGAGAGCTGCCTCGCCGATCGCAGCGAGGGTTATTATCCGACGCGCCAGCCGATCGGCCGCGACGGGGATTTCATCACCGCGCCGGAGATCAGCCAGATATTCGGCGAGTTGATCGGCGCCTGGGCCGGCGCGGTCTGGCAAGAGATGGGCGCGCCGTCACGCGTGACCGTCGCCGAGCTTGGCCCCGGGCGCGGCAGCTTGATGCAAGACGCGCTCCGCGTGTTCCGGACCGTGCCCAAGCTTGCCGGCAGCCTCGATCTCGCGCTGATCGAGACGAGTCCGGTTCTGCGCGAAGTGCAAGGCGAGACGCTGCGCGACTCCCCTGCCCCGCTTAATTGGTTGGAGCGGATCGAAGACGTGCCGCAAGGCCCGCTGATCCTCATCGCCAATGAATTCATCGACGCGCTGCCGATCCAGCAGATGCTGCGCGTGAACGGCACATGGCATGAGCGTGCCGTCACGATCGGCGCGGATGGCGGCTTTGCGTTCTGCACCGGGGAACCGATGCCAAGCGACGCCGTTCCGGCTTCGATGCACAGCATGGATCCAAACGAAGGCGCGATCGCCGAGCTGCGGCCGGCGGCGGCCACGCTACTCGCTTCTCTCGCCGCGCGGGCCAAGCACGCACCGCTCGCCGCGCTGATCGCCGATTACGGCCATGACGCGGGCGGCATCGGCGATACGCTGCAAGCGGTTGCGCGTCACCAATTCGCCGATCCGCTCGCAGCACCCGGCCAAGCCGATCTCACCGCCCATGTCGATTTCGCTACCCTGAGGCAGACCGCGCGCGACCTTGGGCTTTCCACCTTTGGGCCGATGCCGCAGGGCGAGTTCCTGCTTAAGCTCGGCCTGGAAGCGCGCTTGGAGCGGCTTATACGGAACGCGACGGAGGACCAGAAGGCGGCGCTTCTTTCCGGCGCCGCGCGGCTTGTCGACTCGCGCCAAATGGGCGCCCTCTTCAAAGTTCTGGTTCTGCAGTCGAGCGGGCTTGCCCCGCCGCCGCCATTCGGAGACAGTTGGTCAGCGAAGCCACCGCCCCCGCCATGGTGACACCAGACAAAATGAAGCTGCAGGCCGCGAGCCTCGCCTCGATCGAAGGCGTGCGGCATGGCTTCTTCACGCGCCAAGGCGGCGTCTCCAGCGGCATCTACGCTTCGCTCAATTGCGGCCCCGGATCGCGCGACGAGACGGCGAATGTGCGCGAGAACCGGGCGCGCGTGGCGGAGCTGTTGGGCGCAGAGCCTCCGGACCTGCTTACCGTGTTCCAGAAGCACAGCGCCGACACGGTGATCGCCGATAAGCCCTGGAAGGACGGCAAGCCGCCCGAGGCTGACGCCATCGTGACGGCCAGGCCGGGACTTGCCCTCGGCGTGCTGACCGCCGATTGCGCGCCGGTCTTGTTCTGCGACGGCGAGGCGCGAGTCATCGGCGCGGCGCATGCTGGGTGGAAGGGCGCGCTCTCGGGGATTGTCGAGGCCACGATCGCGGCGATGACCGAGCTCGGCGCTAAGCCGGAGCGCATCGTCGCGGCCATCGGTCCTGCCATCTCGCAGGAGGCTTATGAGGTGGGCGGCGACTTCATGCAGCAATTCCTGGCCGATGCGCCTGAGAGCGAGGCGTTCTTCATCACCGACGAAAGCTCCGGCGAGCCGCATTTCGACCTCCCGGCCTATGTCGGCGAGCGGCTGGCCCGAGCCGGCGTCGGGACGATCGCCGATCTAGGACTTTGTACCTATTGCGAGGAAACCCGCCTGTTCAGCTATCGCCGGTCGCAACATCATGGCGAAGACGATTACGGCCGCCAAATTTCCGCCATCCTGCTCACCTGACTTGGGTTCACTATGAACGGGATTGGGCCCGAAACCGGTCCACGCTAAAACTGGACGCTAGCCGCCCCAGGCAGGTAAGCTAGTAGACGGGATAGGGTTGGGAGTTCCGTCACGACAGTCTGTCGCGAGCGGTGCTGTGCGGCCAACAGAGGGAGAATTTTGTTGGGCGCGGACACACGTCATGTGCGCGGCTGGCTCAGGCGTACCGCATCGCTGGCGCTCGCCGCCATTGCGCTTGCCTGCTTGCCGGGTTGCGGTGGCGGGCCAGGCGGCCCAAGCAGCAGCGGCGGGTTCTTCAGCGGCGCGACGGGCTGGTTCGGCGGCTCGAAGACGATCGTGATCGCTCCCATCGTGGGCACTACGCCGGAACTGGCGGATGAGCTCACCACGGCGCTGGTCGTCGCCGGCAAGGACCGCAGCCTGACGCTCATCCCCGGCGCCGGCAAGGGCAACTACACGCTGCGCGGCTATCTGCTCGCCACCACCGAAGGCAAGGGCTCCAAGATCACCTATATCTGGGACGTGAACGACGCGCAGGGCTCGCGCGTAGCGCGCGTGACGGGCGAAGAGGTCATCGCCAAGCGCTCGGGAAGCGACCCGTGGAGCAGCGTCGACAGCGCCGCGATCCGCAGCATCGCCGGCAAGACCACGTCGCAACTTGCGGCAAGCATGCCGAGGGGCGGTTCGGCCAGCGCGGTTGCGGCGGCTTCGGATACGGCGCCGCAGACGACGACGGCGACCGCCCCCGCCGCGGCGACGGCCGCCGTAGCCCCGGCCGGCCCCAAGCCAAGCGGCGTCCTGGTGCAAGCCGTGTCGGGGGCGCCCGGCGACGGGCAGCGGTCGTTAACCGTGGCGCTCAAGAAGCGGCTCTATGCCGGGGGGGTCAAACTTGCCAACGGCCCGGCGGTCAACGTCTATACCGTCAAAGGCAGCGTCAAGCTGGTCGAGGCCAGCGGCGGCAAGCAGAGCATTCGCATCGACTGGCAAGTGCTCGACCCCAGCGGCCGCAAGCTCGGCACCGTGTCACAGCAGAACACCATCCCCAAGGGCTCGCTGAACGGCCCCTGGGGCGCTATTGCCGACGCCGCGGCCGGCGCTGCCGCCGACGGCATTATCAAGCTCCTGCCCAAATCGAGCTGATCCCCCATCGGTAAGCTTGCGACATCGGGCGAGTTTACAGCGCCCGTGACCGCTTGTTAAAAGCCGCCGTGGCTGGGAGCGAGCGGGGCCGGTAGGCCCTTGGCTCGTTGGCTAAGGAGCGATCGGATGAAACTGGTTGCGGGCAACAGCAACCGCCCTCTCGCCGAGGCGATCGCCGGCTACCTCAACACCTCCCTGGCCAAGTGCATCGTGCGCCGCTTCGCCGACATGGAGATCTTCGTCGAGGTGCAGGAGAACGTCCGCGGCGAGGACGTGTTCATCATCCAATCGACCGCGGCTCCCGCCAACGACCATCTGATGGAGTTGCTCATCATCATCGACGCGCTGAAGCGGGCATCGGCGAGACGCATCACGGCGGTGGTCCCGTATTTCGGCTACGCGCGGCAAGACCGCAAGCCTGGCCCCCGTACGCCGATCTCGGCCAAGCTGGTCGCCAACATGATCGACAAGGCCGGCGCCGACCGCGTGCTGACGCTCGACCTGCATGCCGGGCAGATCCAGGGCTTTTTCGACATCCCCACCGACAATCTATTCGCCGCTCCTGTAATGGTGCAGGACATCAGGCAGCTGTTCCCCGCCGACAATCTGATGGTGGTGTCGCCCGACGTAGGCGGCGTGGTGCGGGCACGCGGCCTCGCCAAGCGCATCGATGCGCCGCTCGCCATCGTCGACAAGCGGCGCGAGCGGCCGGGCGACTCCGAGGTGATGAACGTGATCGGCGACGTCGCGGGCCGCACCTGCATCCTGGTTGACGACATCGTCGATTCCGGAGGCACCCTGGTCAACGCCGCGGAGGCCCTGCTCAATCACGGCGCCACGCTGGTCACCGCCTACATTACCCATGGCGTGCTGTCGGGCGGCGCCGTGGCGCGCATCATGGCCTCGCCTCTCAAGGAACTGGTCATCACAGACTCGATCCTGCCCAGCGAGGCGGTGAGGAACGCGCACAATATCCGCGTGCTGCCGATCGCGTCGCTGATGGGCGAGGCGATCGCGCGCACCGCCGAGGAGCAGTCGGTTTCGAGCCTGTTCTACTGAGCGAGGCTAGAGTGCCCGCCTCAGTGGCCGCCCTCATATTTGAAGGAGACTTTGAGCTTGGTGCGATAGGCCTCGACCTTGCCCTCGCTGCTGATGACGAGATCCTGCGCGATGACCTCGGCGACCCGCAGCTCGCGCAGATGTTCGCCGGTGAGCTCGACCGCGTTCTTGGCGGCTTCCTCCCAGGATGTCTTGCTGGTGCCGATCACTTCGATGACTTTGTAGACGCTCTGGGGCATGGCGACGCTTCTCCTTCACACTGTGCCTGCGACACCGCCGGCGTGGTCGAGCCGCGCGCAGCCGCCTATGACAGTCAGTCTACGCCGAACCGAACGCGATGTGTGGCTTTTGCGACCGATCCGGCCGCTCGCGCGTTAACCCCCCGCGCCACGCTTTGTGGCTCACCCCTCGTCTCACCAACCGGGAGTTTCGATTCATGCACGTCAATCTGGAGAATGCCGAGAAAGCCATCGCCGCCGCGCGCAAGAAGGCCGCCGCGCTCAAGACTCAGATGTGCATCGCCGTGGTGGATTCCGGCGCCAACCTCAAGGCCTTCCTCCGCATGGACGACGCCTGGGTTGGCTCGATCGATATCGCCATCAAGAAGGCCAAGACCGCGGTGTTCTTCGGCATGGCAACTGGGGAGCTCGGCAAGTTGTCGCAGCCGGCCAAGCCGCTTTACGGCATCGAGCACTCCAATGACGGGCTGATCACCTTTCCCGGCGGCCTGCCCATCGTCGATGAGGACGGGGTCCTGGTCGGCGCCATCGGAGTAAGCGGCAGTTCGGTCGAAAACGACCACAAGGTGGCGCTGGCCGGGGTCGAAGTGCTGGGCGTGAGCGAGCTCCCGGCCCATCCCTGGCGCACCTAAATCCCGGCGATAGAAGATTGTCAGGGACCAGGCTTAAGGGCTATAAGCCTCTCGATTTCGGCTGCGGCCCGGTGGCCCGCGCATTGGACCTAACGGGGCCGCTTTCCGGCCCCTCATTATTTGAGCAGTTGGAGGCTCGCGATGGCTGAGGCGATCGAACTCAAGGGATGGGCGCGGACGCGCTCCGGCAAGGGCGGGGCCCGCGCCGAGCGGCGCGAAGGGCGCGTTCCCGGCACGGTTTACGGCGACAAGCGGGACCCCGAGACCATCTCGGTGGAGTACCGGGCCATCGACCAGCAGCTCCATACCGGCCATTTCCAAAGCACCATCTTCGTGCTCGAGGTCGACGGCAAGAAGACGCGGGTGATCCCCCGCGCGGTTCAGCTCGACCCGATCCGCGACTTCCCGATCCATGTCGATTTCCTGCGGCTCGGCAAAGACGCCCTGGTCACAGTCGACGTGCCGGTGCGGTTCCTCAACGAAGCCGCCTCCCCCGGATTGAAGCGCGGCGGCGTGCTCAACATCGTGCGCCACGAAATTCCAGTGCGCTGCCAGGCCGACGCCATCCCGGATCATTTCGATGTCGACCTTACCGGTCTCGAGATCGGCGACTCGGTGCATATCTCGGCGCTCAAGCTACCCGAGGGCGTGCGCCCGACCATCGCCGATCGCGACTTCACGGTGGCGACGATCGTCGGACGCTCCGCCGAGGAGCCGGTGGCCGGCGCGCCCACGGCCGAAGCTGCCGAGCCCGGTGCCGAGGCTGCCGCCGAAGCCCCCGCCGAGGCGGCCGAGGAGAAGGGCAAGGAGAAGGCGAAGGACAAGAAGAAGGATTAGTGCCTTCGCCGCACGCGCCCTCTGCGCTTGGCGGCGCGCGCTTCCAAGGCTTCGCCCAGGGTGGCTCGCATGAAGCTCTTT
This sequence comes from Methyloceanibacter sp., assembly GCA_035630595.1. Taxonomy (GTDB): domain Bacteria; phylum Pseudomonadota; class Alphaproteobacteria; order Rhizobiales; family Methyloligellaceae; genus Methyloceanibacter. The sequence goes on along the minus strand of DASQKJ010000002.1, from coordinate 1,066 downwards.
GTCGGCCTCGGCAACCCGGGTCCGGAACACGCCTTCAACCGGCACAATGTTGGCTTCATGGCGGTCGATGCGATCACCGCGACGCATGGTTTCTCCGGATGGCGCAACCGTTTCTCCGGCCTGGTCGCCGAAGGCAGGCTCGGCGGTGAGCAGGTGCTGCTGCTCAAGCCGCAGAGCTATATGAACCGGTCCGGGAGCTCGGTCGGCGAAGCGGTCCGCTTCTACAAACTCGATCTAGCCGGCGTCATTGTATTCCATGACGAGCTCGATCTCGCGCCCGGCAAGATCCGGGTGAAGACCGGCGGCGGGGTGGCCGGCCATAACGGACTGAGATCCATCACCAGCCACACCGGCAACGACTATGTTCGCGTGCGGATCGGCATCGGCCATCCCGGGCAGCGGGACGTCGTGGCGAAATATGTGCTGCACGATTTCGCCAAAGCGGATTCCGCGTGGCTAGAGCCTTTGCTCGGCGCGATCGCCGATGCGGCGCCGTTCCTCGCCGAGGGAGCGGCGGACAAGTTCCAGTCGCGCGTCGCGCATCTGATGCAGTCCGCGCTGCCGCCCTCGCAAGAGGCCGATCCTGGCCAGGCGGCAAAGGCCGGAATTGCCGACAGGCTCCGCCGCTGGTTCGGCGCTTAAGGACAATCGAACGATGGGATTCAAATGCGGCATCGTCGGGCTGCCGAATGTCGGCAAGTCCACCCTGTTCAACGCGCTGACCGAGAGCGCGTCGGCGCAAGCCGCCAACTATCCATTCTGCACCATCGAGCCGAATGTCGGCGAGGTCCCGGTGCCGGACCCACGGCTCGACCAGCTGGCGTCGATCGCCAAGTCGGCGCAAGTCATCGCGACGCGACTCACCTTCGTCGACATTGCCGGGCTGGTGCGCGGCGCCTCGAAAGGCGAAGGGCTGGGCAATCAGTTCCTTGGCGTGATCCGCGAGGTCGACGCCATCGCCTATGTGCTGCGCTGTTTCGAGGATCCCGACGTGGTGCATGTCGAGGGCCGCGTCGACCCGATCGAGGACGCCGAGACGATCGAGACCGAGCTGATGCTCGCCGAT
>DASQKJ010000001.1:0-3542 GCA_035630595.1 Methyloceanibacter sp. | reverse complement strand
GCTGCCGCCGACGGGAATTCAAAATCTTTCAAACTCCCGCTCGACCCGATGACGAATTTTGCTCAAAAAGTTGGCTGCCGTTTCGTGCTACGGCCGATCGGCGACCGAGATCGCAACCTCTTTGCGCAATGAGGCTTCGGTGTGTGCCTCTGACGCGGCCCGGTCGACAAAGTAACGTACGGGTCCAAAGGCTTTACGCACGATGCCCCAAATTCGATAAGTCCTTGTCGATATCATGGCGGCGCCGCGGGCAGACTCGCGTTGTCTATCGGCTTCTGGAAGCGTCCAGTACCCGGGATCATTGATCGGCGAAACGTGCCTTGAGGCGCTTTTGTTAGACCTTGGCTTTGGCCCAGACGAACGGCTTGGCGGTTTCGTTGTAGGCCGCAATGAAGGCATCGATATGCTTCCTGAGCTGTTCGACGGAGCCGAAAGATGCGCCGCGCAGGGACTTGCCTTGCAGGATCGAGAACCAGATTTCCACTTGGTTGAGCCACGAGGCCCCGCGTTGGAGTGAAGTGGAAGTGGACATTCGGATGACGCTTGAGCCAGCGGTCGTTCGTGGGCTTGTGGGTTGAGGTTATCGAGGACGACGTGGACGACGGTGTCCGGCCGTTCGCAGCTTCAGGTATCCCTGTCCCCGCCCCAGCGACTGGATCCAAGGCTTCTCGTCGACGCAAATGACGATCGCGTTCTCCGGCGGGGAAGTAGAGCCTGTCGCGCGACAATCTGGATGAGAACGGCGGCGGCAATCAGGGATTGAAGCGGCGGCCGGTAGCGAAGTTATGATGGTCTTGAGTCTTGAGGTTCGCAAGCATTTTTTGTCGGCGCCGCTTGTTGATTGTCGCTGAGCGTCAATCAGTTCTTTTCCTTGATTGTCGCGTGCGTCGGCGGCCGGCCTGGACCGCGCTTGCGGTCGAGTGCGGCGCGGCGTCGATAACTCTCGACGTTCATCTCCAGGATGGTGGCGTGATGGACGAGGCGGTCGATGGCTGCCAGCGTCATAGCTTGGTCCGGGAACACCTTGCCCCATTCGCCGAACGGCTGGTTGGCGGTGATCAGCATTGAGCGCCGCTCGTAGCGGCTTCCGATCAGCTCGAACAGCACGCTCGTTTCGGCTTGATCCTTGCTGACGTAGACGATGTCATCAAGGATCAGCAGGTGATACTTGTCGAGCTTGGCGAGCGCGCTTTCGAGGGCGAGGTCGCGGCGCGCGATCTGCAGGCGTTGAACGAGATCGCTGGTGCGCATGAACAGCACGCGCCATCCGTTCTCGACGAGCGCGAGGGCGATGGCTGCCGCCAGATGGCTTTTGCCTCCGCCGGGCGGGCCGAACAATAAGAGATTGGCGCCCTTCTCGATCCAGCCATCGCCAGAGGTGAGTGCCATCACTTGCGCCTTGCTGACCATCGGCACCGCCTCGAACTCGAAGCTGTCGAGGTTCTTGCCGACGGGCAGTCGTGCTTCGGCAAGGTGACGCTCGATGCGGCGGCGACCGCGATCGGCGATCTCGTGCTCGGCGAGCGCCGCCAGGAAGCGAGCTGCGGGCCAGCCTTCCTTGTCGGATTGCTCGGCGAACTTGGCCCACATCAGTTTGATGGCGGGCAGGCGCAGGTCGGAGAGCAAGAGTTCGATGCGCGCGGCATCGAGGGGATTGATCGTCTTCATGCCACGCCTCCGTCGAGCACGAGATCGGTCTTCGGCGCACGAACAGCGGCCAGCTCGTCGTACGCAGAGAGTGGCACAAGCTCGACGGCAACGTGCGGGATCACGGCCTGATCGGGCTTGAAGCGGTCGCGCAGCCGATCCAGGTCGGGCAGAGCGCCGGCATCAAGACCCGCGTCGATCGCATGCGCGAGTTCGGCCTCGCAGGCGCGGTCATGAGCGAGCGCAAGCAGGCCGACCATGGTGCGGCAGGCTTGCTTCTCGCTCTCCTTGGCCAGCAGCGCCTCGAAGGCGCGGGCATAAGCGCGGCGCGGGAACAGCTGATCGCGATAGACCAGATTGATGAGCGCCATCGGTTTCCTGCGCAGGGCATGGATCACGTGATGATAGTCGACGACGTGGCCGTGCTTGCCGCTCCCTTGCGGCGGCCGACCACGCCGCAAGATCAGGAGTTGCGTGGAGCCGAGGAAGCAGTCGAGCCGGTCGTCGTAGAGGTGAACATTGAGACGGTGGCCGATCAGACGCGAAGGAACGCTGTAGAACACGCGCCGCAGGATGAAGCCGCCGCTCGACGTGACCAGGACGCGAACCTCCTCATAGTCGGTGGTTCGTCGGTCGGGGAGTGGCTTGAGCGCGGCGCGCTCGATCTCGATGCGCTTGCGGTTCCTGGCATTGCGCCGCCCGATCACCTCGTCGATGAAGCGGCGATAGGCGGCGAGATGCTCGAAATCGCGCGAGCTACGCAGCAAAAGCTCGTCGCGAAGCACCTTCTTGAGATGCCCATGGGAACTCTCGATCGAGCCGTTCTCGTGCGCGACGCCTCGATTGTTGCGCGACGGCGTCATGCCGTAATGGGCGCACAGCTCCTCGTAGCGCAGGGTGAGGTCCTCCTGGGCCTCACGATCGAGATTGCAGAACGCCGCCGACAGGCTGTCGCTGCGGTGTTGGTCCGGCACGCCGCCCAGTGCCCACAGCGCGTTCTGCAGGCCTTCGGCCAGCGCCACAAAACTCTCGCCGCCGAGCACGACATGGGCATGCTCGAAGCCCGAGAATGCCAGCCGGAAGTGGTAGAGCCGGTGGTCGAACGGTTCACCCGCGATCGTGATGCCGAGTTCGCCCATGGCGGTGAAGTCGGACAAACCCATCCGGCCCGGCGGGTGCTCCTGGCGGAAGATCACATCTCGGTTGGGACCGTTGAGAGCCCGCCATCTAGCGATGCGGCGCTCCAAGGTTCGGCGCACTCCCAGGGCGATCCCGGGATCTCGACGGCAAATCTCCTCGAAGATGGCCACCGCGCGGATGCCGGGTGCGGCCTCCAGCATCGGCATGATATCGCTGTCCCACACCCCGGCAAGCGGGTCGGGACGGCGGCGTCCACGCGGCTTCTTCTTCTGCGACGGCAGCCACGGATCGGCTTCGATCCGATAGGCGGTGGCGGTGCTGAACCCGGCCTTCGCGGCGGCGATGGCCGGGACATTGCTCTGACGGGACTTCATGTACAACCTCGTCTGGCAGTCGGTGATGTGTCGGCCAGGCAAGCGCTGATCCTTCTCGTGATGAAGAATCAGATGCTGCGCCCAACCGCTCCAACCGCCAGACCGCGTCTGTCCCCTTGGGGAAAACGCGCCGCCGGGGTGGCCCGACTTCGGTCGGGCTACGCCCTCCCTCCGTCAGCCCACCCCGGCGCATTCTCATCCTGATTGTCGCTCGCCTCTCACCTTGATTGCCGCGCGGCACGCAGCGTCTGTCGATCCATGCCGCCGATCTTGGCGGCTTCCTCCCGCGAGGCGCCATCAAGCACCGCTGCGATCGCCAGCAGCCGGCGTGCCTGCCCAGCATCCCTAACCCGCGCCGCCAGCCGACGAAGGTCCTGGCTC